>JADGCJ010000162.1 GCA_015229045.1 Magnetococcales bacterium | reverse complement strand
TGCGCATAACTGCCATGTGACTCAAATTCAAACTCTATTTTTATAACAGGCGTGTTCTTGGGGCCATTGTGCAGAAAATTGTCCGCACCGCCATGTTCCAAAATGAATTTCTGGAGATTTTTCCGTGACATCGCCATGAGCAACTGGAACACCTGCACAAGATTACTCTTTCCAGATCCATTAGCTCCGATGATAATGTTCAGGGGCCTGAGTTCAAACTCCTTCAATTCCCGAATCGACTTGCAACCGCTGATGCTGATTTTCTTGATTGCTCCCTTCACGACATACCCTCCGTATTCCACATGCGCTTCATGAACTCTTCTTCGATGAGGCGGACCTTCCAGTTTTCGTCATCCAGCTTCAGATTGGGCAGATTGTTGCTGCCGTTGACGTAGATGGTGTCGAATTCGAAATCGCGGGTGCTGATGCGGTTTTTTTGGAACCATTCGTCCAGCATCAGGTTATCCCGCTCGATGTCGTCGGTGCGCTTGCGCCAGACGACCAGGACCTTTTCCCGTTGGCCATTGTTGGGATTGGCCGCATCCTTGGGCACCCAGCCCTCGACCTTGCGGAACCACCACGGGCCGTCCTCAATCTGCCGGATGCGGCCATCCACCACCAGCTTGGTGTGCTGATCCTCGGGCAGATCCGGGTCCGTAATACGCTTGAAAGTCGCCTGAAAGGTTTGCGGCACGGACGAATGCAGCACGCGCAGACCAATCAGATAGTTGAAGGTCTCGATCAGATCGACCGCACGGGTGACATACTCGTCCGTCCCCGGCTTCTTAATCTCCAGGGTGTTGCGGCAAGGATCGGCAAAGGCATCGATGTTGAGCAACGACTGGCTCCCCCGGGTCTCCACATCCAACAGGTAGCGGAGCATATAGTCTTCCTTGAGCACCGGATTGGCTGCGACCGCCTTCTGGCGCTGAGGGTTGTGGTCGAGGCGCAGGTTGTTGAGCGTGTCTTCGTAGGATTCCAGGCGGATGTATTTGAAACAGTGGGAAATACCGGTATGGCGGGCCGTGGGTTTTCCGTCTTTCCAGTTTTCGGAATAGATTACCTTGGCGATACGGGGTTTGAGGACGGTGTCAAAGTAGTCGCCCATTTCGACGAGGATATATTTGCGTGTGCCGCCATCTTCACGGTTAAGATTGATGACGGAGTGGCCAGTGGTTCCAGAGCCAGCGAAATAATCTAATAGTATGCTGTCCTTATCTGACGCAATATGGACAATTCGCCTTATAAGGCGTGAAGGTTTTGGTGTATCAAATCCCGTTCCTTTTTTTAGTATCGAATACAATTCTTTCTTGGATTCATCAGTATGACCCACCTCTTCGTGCGGCCACCACGTCCAGGGTGTAATCCCTTCAACTTCAGATAAATATCTGATCAAGTTTGGCTGTGAGTTATTGTCCCTTCCGAAATAAATACGTTCTTCTTTTCGATATCTTTCAAATGTTTCTTGAGCAATCCCCCAACATCTACCTTGGGGAGGTGTAAAAACTTTCCCTCCAGGTGCTGTAATTTCGTAAAATTGATCCTTGGTGGCATGCCCAGCTTGAGCGGTTAATGGAATGGTTCTCCATTTACCGTTGGGATCATTGTTCGGATTAGTGTAAATTTTTTCCTGTTTTTCAGTAAGTTTAACCTTGTGTCGCCTTTCCTTGAACTGCTGGGGAGTATCAGAGTATACAAAGATATAATCGTGAACATCGCCAATGGCTTCCCTGTTTTCTCTTGAGTATCGTTTTTGCCATATATTCGCGGCAATGAAACCGCCTCGTCCAAAAATACCATCGCATAATAATTTTAAGTTATAGGCTTCGTTGTCATCAATATTTACCCAAAACGACGACCAGTCCTTTGTGAAAAACGGTGAGATAGCATAAACTCTTGAATATAGACAACATAACCAAGTAGAGTCTCGATAACCATCCTTATATATAAACCCATCCTCACCAGTGTTATACGGCGGATCGATATACACGCACTTTATCTGCTCGCGATACCGCGCCTGCAACAGGTTCAACGCCTGGAAATTCTCCGAATGAATCAGCAGGCCATCGCACTGCTCATCGAAGTTTTCAATCGACTCTACCAGCCGATCTTTGAAGTTTTCATCGAAAAAGCGGGTATCGAGCACCAGCTTGTTGTTGGCCTTGAGGAACTCAATCGTCAAAGGTCGTGAGAACCCCGGGCCATGCAGGTCAGCATGGATCTCGTCGATGGCGAACAGCTTGATCCACTCTTCACACTGCGCCTCGTTGGCAAGCACTTCCGCGTAGAGATCCTCGGGAACCCGGTCAAGCGTGATGCAGTAGTTGGTCTCCACCACAAACTTCTTCTTGAGCCAGAGTTTTTTCTGGAAATCCTCAAGCTGGGCCAGGAAATCGATCAGCTTGCCCGCAATCTTGCGCAGCACCTTGAGCTTGGCCAGATAGCTTTCGACCGCGGGCGCTTCGGCATGTTCGATGTCGTCGAGACACATGACCTCGTTCTTGATGTAGAAGTCCAGTTCCCGGCGCAGGAAGCGGCCCAGATCCTTGTGGATGAAATAGTCCATGGTGTTGCGGGCGGTGTACTGGTTCACGTACCTGGCCAGTACGGGACGCTTCCCGTCACTTACGGTCGGTGAAGCCACCTTGAACAGATTCAGATACGCCACGACTTGTTCTTTTTGTGCTCCACCGGCATCCGCCATGACCTGGAGACGCTCCAGTATGGTTTCAACCGCCTCGGCGTTGCGCTTGTCCCGCCAGGAGTTTTCCTGGCCGGTCTTTTCCGGATCGGGACGATATTCAAAATTGACGACCAGTTCATCGGTTTCGGTCAGGGCCAAGGGATGCTTGGCGTGCAGGATGAAGAATCGTTTGTTGGCTTCGGCAACCTTGACGTTTCCGTGCTCGCCTTCGGTGGCCTTGACGACGCGAAAATGGACACGGAGTGGTCCTTCATCCGATGACAAATTCAACGGCCCCCTGATTTCAGGTGCTTTTCTCAGGTCAAAGGTGAAGTTGGAAAAATATTCGGTACTCTTGATGTAATATTGATCAGCGTTGGCCCAGTGTAGTTTCACTTCCTCACCGTTGTAAGGCACGGCAAAGGGTGCGGCCCTGCTGGACGTTTCCCGGGTATCATAGCGACGTGAGATGAAATCGCCGTCGTCGTAGTAGCGATCAAAGAAGCGATACAGGTGGTCATAGACATCGGCCTCGGCGCTGGCCGTATCCTTGACCGCATCCAACGCGGCCTTGGCTTTTTTGACCGGCTCGGTCTCCTCCGGATTTGAAACGCTTGAATCCTTGGCCGTCTGGATGGCTTTCTCATACGCGACACGCAATTCGGCTCTGCGGGCTTCATCAACATTGCCGAAGGCATCCACCACAATTTTCAGCAGGTCGGTATTGATGAAGTCCTGAATTTCCTGCGCCTTGGCATGCATGATACGGTAGAAACCGAAATCAAGATCGGGTTGATCGAGCTGGAACAGCTCGGAAAGTTTTTTCAAAAGGCGACTGCGAAGTTGTTCGGCAGACGGCATGGTTCCATCTCCTGATGCTATTAAATCACGCTCCACCGGATGGTGAACACAGTCATGATATTTGTTTTTTGCTGCATTCGTTTTTCGAGTGTCTCCACGAGACGGTCGCGCTTTTCGGCAATCTTGTCCTCCATGTCAAAGATCCGTTTGCGCAAATTGCGCTTCTTACGCTCAAGTTTGACGATTTCTTCCTGCAGGCCGTGTTGCTCTTCGAGTGTGGGAGCCTGACGGCTGCGCCGTTGCAGATCGCGGATCTGACGTTTGGTATCGTCCAACTCTTTTTGCACCGCAAGCTCCATATCTTCGGCCCATTTGTCGAGCTGATCGCGGGCCTCGGAGAAATGGCGGTTATTTTCCTCCAGGTTTTTCGCCAGGGTTGCCTTGGCATGGCGCTCCTGATCGCGCATGAGTCGCTCTTTGGTGGATTCCGGAATGGCCTGAATGGCACGGATCTGGCCGCTACAATTAAAAAGTTTCTCGAAAGTTTCCTGGTCGATGTTGTTGCCCGTATCGTCCATTCCCGAAAAAAGAAGATATTCCTCGGAATCAAACGACTTGACGTGCAGATGTTGGAGACTCATCCATCCGGATCGCCCCTTGAGACGCTCCACCACGGCGATGCGGGTCGCGTGACCGGTGATGTCGAAAACCACTTCGGCGGGCGGACAAGGCCGCTTTGAAGCTTCATGAATGACGTATTCCCCCAACGGGTGGCTCAGGCGATACAGATACGCTCCGGGCATGTTTTCCTGTGTTTTGGAGATCAGGTGATAACGACCCTTTGAAACATGCGTGACCGGACTGTTTTGGAGGGTGAAGGAGAAACTCTGGTCGTCAAAGTCGGCATGATTTTGCAATGTGTGCCGCGTGACGGCCCAGAACATGCGGCCAATCCGGTCCAACCGCTCCCGGGTTCCTGCCAGATTCACTTTAAGGCGGTCGTGTACATCCTCATCGAAATGCTCCAGCAGCATTTTCCGGGTGTGACGCATCTTGGTTTGGATCTGCTCGTCCAGCTCCACCTGCAATTTCTCAAATGCAGCCTGAATTTCTTTTTCGCTTCGACATCCCTGGTAGATTTCCAGTATCCGGCGCTCAAAATCCATACCGGCTTCAATGGAGCCGAGAACTTCATCACTGGCACCGAATACACCTGTAAACAAATTGAATTTCTGCTCCAGCAACTCATGGACACGCCGGTCTGCCTCGTTGCGCTCGTTGAGAAAATTGATGACCACCACATCATGTTTTTGTCCGTAACGGTGACACCGACCAATCCGCTGTTCAATGCGCTGAGGATTCCAGGGTAAATCAAAGTTGACGATGGCCGAACAGAACTGAAGATTCAATCCTTCAGCTCCGGCCTCCGTTGCAATCAAAACACTTGCCCGGTCACGGAAACAATCAATGATTGCCGCTCTGAGGTCTACCTGACGAGCGCCGGTAGATCGACCTGAATCCTTGTTGGCGGCAAGCCACTCCTGATAAATCTGGCCGGAGGCATCATCCTTGTTGGTACCATTGAAGGTCAGTACCTGCCCGGCATAGCCATTCCCTTCAAGGAAATCTTTCAGCCAGTTTTGAGTTCGCCGTGATTCCGTAAAGACGACCACTTTCCTGGCCGCGCCCATTTCCTCCATGGCGCTGAAACCAATATCCAAAGCCATCAGGAGTGCTTTGGTTTTCGTATCGATCCCCATGCTTCTGGCACAGCGGATATAGTCGGTCAATTCTTCAATTTCAGCGTTGATTTTTTCCAGATCAATCTTTTTGACCTGTGTTTCAGGTTCTTTCTCAGGGATCAGAATATCATCGTCCGGAAATGCATCCTCCTGGTCTTCAAGAATCTCATAGAGAAGGTCGTCATCGATATCCTCGCAAAAATTCAGAAAATCCAATGCGCTTGCGTTCTGCCTGGCATCGTCTCTCAGTTTCAGCAGGCGGTCACGCATGATCTCAAGCGTTCCGGCAACGGCGCGGGGCGAGGAGGCAAGGACTTTTCGGACCAGGAGTATGAGCAGGTGTTTTTGCCCGGGCGGGAGCGCATAGGTTTCCTCGCGTTTGAGATAGCTGGAAACCGCCTCGTACAACGTGTGCTCTTGTTCCGTGGGCTTGAACGGTCGGGTAATGAGTTTACGCTCAGTGTAGCGCACGAATTCGATGACTTGACTGCGCAGCGATCGCCAACAAAACGTCCCCAGGCGATCTCGCAGGCCGGAAATGTCACCGCCATGATTGATGTACTGCGTTCTGAAAGATGCCTGATCACCGAATAGTCGATCATCAATCAGGGTCGAAAGGCCGTAGAGTTCGATCAGGGAGTTTTGCAGTGGTGTCGCCGTCAGAAGCAGCTTTTTGCGATCTTCTGTCGCCCAGCGAATACGTTGACCCAGCCGATTGCTTTCGCGGTAGGCATTGCGTAGCTTGTGGGCTTCATCAATCACCACAAGATCCCAGGCAATCTCTTTGAGTTCTTCCGCCCGATTGGAGGCAAAGTGCATCGAACAAATGATGATCTGCTGATTTCTGAACGGATTTGAAACACCAAGCTTCCGCTGATCTTTATAGGTTTTCGCATCCAGAACGATGGATGACAAATTGAATTTTTCGTGGAGTTCCAGTGCCCACTGTTTGCGAAGTGATGCTGGAGTGATCACCAGAATGTTGCGCTTACGCTCGGCCCAATATTGGCACAGTACCAATCCCGCCTCAATGGTCTTGCCAAGACCAACCTCATCGGCAAGCAACACCCCTTTTGACAGGGGGGAGCGCAAGGCAAAAAGAGCTGCCTCAATCTGATGAGGATTCAGGTCTACACATGCATCAAATAGTGCACGGCCAAGACGGTCAACACCGGTGCCACCGACCCGGCTCAATTCATGCGCGTAATAGCTTGCATGGTACTCCGTAGTCATTCTCCCGAAGCCCCCTTATTGCGGTCAGCCGCACCACCCGCCTCAACCCAGGCATCAACTTGATCCTTCTCCAAAGACGGCCCATGCAATGGGCGGGCATCGCATGCTTGTCGATCCATCGGTAAATGTGTTTGTTCAGCGTGAATCCGACAAACTTCAATCTCGGATAAGCCAGTTTTCAGTCTTTCTTCAGCACGGGTGCAGGTGGGTGGGTTCAGGCACGACTGGAGTTGCAGCGGGGGATGGCGTCATACCAGAACCTCCATCAAACATTTCTCGACGAAATGCTGCCATACCTTCTTCACGGGAAACTTCGCGCCCCCCGATGCTCCAAACACCACGTTCCATGACTTGGTCGAGCAACTCCTCCGTCAACTCCGGAGCATCATCCGGGTCAACCCAAGCGGTGCTGGTATCGGCTGATTTCGCGTTCATTGGCAAACCTCAAAGAAATGATACGGCGTGCATCGCCGCGAAGCGTCCACACGACTGCCACCATACGACCCAACAGAAGACCAAAAGTTATAAAACGTTTTTCTCCGTAATCCTTGCGATCATCGCTCAAAGTGACTGAAGATCCGGAAAAAATCCTTGGGGTGTCGTCAAAATCCAACCCACGTTCAATAAGAGTTTTATCGCGTTTCATAGGATCATAGGTGATCTTCATATCATCCATTGTAGAGACGTTTTTATCAGGAATGCAACCATGGAACGCTGTCAGGGACCTTCTTGATTGACGTGAAATGGACATGCAAGGCGACTACAGAACAGTGACCCTTCCCATCCTCCCCAGGTCGGTGTTAAAGTTAGCATGCTTTATAAGTTGTTGTAAATAATGTATTTTTTTATAAGCCCTTGTTTTGTTGGAGGTTACGGTTCATGGCCCTCAGTGCCCAAAAAAGAGTCCCCCCGAACCTGGAAGAGAGTGCCTTGCAACCCGCTTCCCTGGACGAGTGGATCTATTTTCTGAAAAATGCCGACATTCG
>JADGCJ010000161.1 GCA_015229045.1 Magnetococcales bacterium | reverse complement strand
TAGAGGTGAAATTGAAAGCTGCCAGTGTAGGACATCAACAAAATCCGGCGTTGTACGATCAGACGGATGGGGATTTTTATTTCCAAACAGCACCAGCAAATCAAACCGAGGCAAACAGATCAGCACCAGGCGGTATGCAATCGGACCGGGAAAGCATTTTGTGGCAATCTGCAGAAAAGGACAATACAGTCAGCGGTTATGAATGGTACTTAAATAAATATCCGCAAGGAGACTATGCTCCTCTGGCGCGAAACCGTCTGGACAAATTGAAAGAAAAATCGGCTGTGTCGGCCGCTGCATCGGTGGATGATAACGTAACGGTGCGGCGTGTACCGGTCTCACCTCCTGAAACATTGACCGGAATGGAGTTCGTACACATACCTGGGGGTTGTTTCAAGATGAGGGGTGGTGCAGGAATTGGTAAAAACAGGTCGGCACAGGATGTCTGTTTGGACGGTTTTGAGATGGGAAAGTATCAGGTGACGCAAGAGCAATGGAGAAAAATTATGAAGAACAACCCCTCTTTCAATGCCTGCGGCGACAAATGTCCGGTGGAGCAGGTATCCTGGAATGATATTGAAGAATTCCTCAAAAAATTGAATATGGATAGAAACAGCAAATACCGTTTGCCAACAGAAGCAGAGTGGGAGTATGCATGCCGGAACAGGGGTAAAACGGAAACGTATTGTAGGGGATTTGATCTTAAAATTTGGTCTAAGGATGTATTTCATCCGACCCGTCCAGTGGGTCAAAAGGATGCAAACGAGTTGGGACTGTACGATATGAGTGGGAGCGTATGGGAATGGGTAGCAGATTGGATCAACAAAAATGATGCCAAGCCATCTCATACCAACTCACAGGAATCTTCAGAAGGATTCTATCGAGTCAAACCAAGTGGTGATCGGGAGATTCCAGCCTATATGCACTCTGTAGACCAAAATGGCTATGATCCTGAATACCGGAGCTTTGATATCGGATTCCGTGTTGTCAGAACCAAACGTTGATTGCTTTATCACTGCTTCCTAAATTTCGGCAGGTTCACATGGATTCGCAGGTTGCAAAACGCATCTTTGCCATGCAGGCTTGATTCTCACATCCTGTTTTGTTCCACGAATAAATATATTCTGGTACCCAGCATGGTAGGGAGAACGCCGTTTACTGTCGGGAGTCCATTCATGCCCCAATCCTTGACCATGGATGATATCTGGAAACTGTTCCAGGAAACCAACCGGTTGTTCCAGGAATCAAAAGTCAGCCTCGAACACGATCTCCACGAAACCAGACGGATTTTGCGGGAAAACAGTGCCGAGACCGAAAGACAAATTCGGGAAAACAGTGCTGAAACCGACCGGAAATTCCAGGAAACCGACCGGAAGTTTCAGGAGACCGACCGGAAGATCAAGGAAGTTTCAAAACAGGTTGGCCAGATGGGAGGACGCTGGGGAGAGTTTGTGGAAGGTCTGGTTGCGCCAGCCTGCAAAACCCTGTTTGCCGAGCGGGGTATCCTGATTCACAAGGTCAGTCCCCGGGTCAAGGCCGAGCTTCCAGGCAATCGTCACATGGAGATTGACCTGCTGGTTTCGAACACCGATTCGGCAGCATTGGTGGAAGTCAAAAGCCGACTGACGTATGACGATGTACGGGATCATTTGCAACGATTGGCCGAGTTCAAGGAATTTTTTCCTGAATTTTTTTAAATATTCTTACGAAAAATCAACCGCTCCCGAACCCGCTGGATGGTCATGCCGCGCACCCGCATGGACCAGTTTTTCTGCTTCAGGTGCAGATGGTGCATGAAGCCGGCCATGGCCCGGGCACCTGGAGGAAAAGGGTCACCGGTCACGGTGGCATGACCGTGTACCAGGGTTCGCCGGATGAATTCGGCAGGCAGTTCGATGAGACGGGCATGGGAGAGGGTCAAGGTGGTCTTTTCCGGGGTTTGCCAATCCAGATCCTGGCGCAGGCGTTGCCAGGTCCACTCCAGGGCCACTTCGGCGTCCTGCAACCGCTCGGCAGTGGTGGCCAGACGGGGAATCGGATCATCGTCCGGGTTGAGTGCGGTCAGGCAGGGAATGGCTTTCAGGCGCAGACGGCTGCGCTGGCGGCGCAGATCCAGGTTGCCGGGATCTTCCCTCCAGGTCAATGAATTGGCCTGCAACCATTGACGCAAAGCCGCACGACGAAAAGTGAGCAGGGGGCGCACCAGGGTGAGGGGGGTTGCCGGAAGCGATTCGGGTCCCGTTTCCGGATTTGAACGCAGGGGACGAACCGCAGCCATGCAACCCAGGCCACGGACACCACTGCCGCGCAGCAATCTTTCCAGAAAGGTTTCGGCCTGATCATCCTGTTGATGGCCGGTCAATATGGCTTTTGCCCCGGTGCGGTGGGCGGTTTGTTCCAGAAAATGATAGCGGGCCAGACGGGCACGTTCCGGGAGATTTCCCACGGCCAACGGTTCCTGCCAGCGTTCGACACAAAATGGGAGTTGCAGGCAGGTCGCGGCATCGCCGACAAAACGGGCATCATCGCCGGAGGTGGGGCGCAAGGCATGGTCAAAATGGGCCACGACACAGGCATGCCGACCGGGCAAACCCGACCGGACCAGCAGATGCAGCAGGGCCATGGAATCCGGCCCGCCGGAGACTGCCACAACCAGACCTCCCCCATCCGGCAGCAAAGGAGTGATCACAGCTCGAAAACGGGTCAGCAGAGGATCGCAGCTCACGGCTGGCAAGAGGCGGCAAGTGCCTGATAGGGAGCCGGATCTGGCACACCTGCCTCCTGGAATGCCTTCAGACGCAACCGGCAGGCGTCACACAAACGACAGCCACGTCCTTCCAGATCGGGATCGTAGCAGGAGCGCGTCACGGAAAGATCAACCCCCAGATCCAAACCCTTTTGAATAATAGCCACTTTTGACAAATGCAACAAGGGGGCATGGATGCGAAAGGCATGCCCGGTAACCCCTTCCCGGGTGGCCAGATTGGCCAAGCGTTCAAAGGCATCGATAAAAGCCGGGCGACAATCCGGATAGCCGGAATAATCCACGGCATTGACCCCAATGAAAATATCCTGGGCACCCAGGGATTCGGCCCAGCCCAGGGCCAGGGCCAGAAAGATGGTATTGCGGGCCGGCACGTAGGTGACCGGAATTCCGGCACCGAGACCGGTTTTGGGTACGGAAAATTCCGAAGAGGTCAGAGCCGACCCCCCCATGGCTCCCAGATCAACGTTCAGAATCAGGTGTTTTTGAACCTGTTGCCGGAGTGCCACATCACGGGATGCCTGGATTTCGGTCAGATGCCGCTGGCCGTATTGCAGGGTCAGGGCACAGGGTTCAAAGCCACTGTTTTTTGCGAGGGCCAGACAAATGGCTGAATCAAGCCCGCCCGAAAGCAGGACGACGGCTTTCCCCGGGCTACTCACGTTCCCTCTTTTTTCCCTTGCGGAGGCTGTCCCTTCAATTGGGTATCGATCATTTTGAGGCGCTTGCGGGCATCGTTCAGGGTCGGGGATCCGGGAAATTCCTTGATGAGGCGGTTCAGAATATCGCGGGATTTGGCCCACTCTTCCAGTTCGTACAGGGAAAAACCCATTTTGAGCAGGCAGGCAGGGACGATATCATTTTTTGGCCAGCGCATGAGAACCTGGTTGAACTCCTGCAGGGCCTCCCGGAACTGCCGCTGAACATAGTGGGTCTCGCCGATCCAATACTGGGCCTTGGGGGCTTTTTCATCCTCGGGGAACCATTTGAGGAAATTCCGGAAACCGGTTCCGGCGAGGGTGTACTGGCCGCTGCGCAGGTTGAGGAAGGCCTCTTTGTAGGCCTGATCTGCCGAGGCCGGTTTTTGCCCGGAAATTTTGGGTGAAGCTGCGGCTGGCAACCGGGCTGCGACCAGTTGTGCCGCAGTGGAAGATGCAGCCGCAGGAGGAACCGCCTGGACGGCGACCGGTTTGGCCGTTTCGGTTTTGGCCGGTGCTGGGGCGGCCGCAGTCGTGACGGGATGTGGTGGCGCAGATGCGGGATCTGTGGCAGAAACCACGGCCCCGGGTTCGATTTCCACGCCGGTTGCCGGCTGCATGGCTGCCGGCTGCATGGTTGCCGGCAGCGAAGGCTGGACAGGTCTTTGGTTCAGGCTGGCAACCTGCTCCAGCAACTGACGATTGGTATGCCGGGCAACTTCCAGATCTCCCCGCAGGGTATTCAGCTCTTTTTCCATCAGTTCGAAACGCTTGAGCATTTCCGTGCTGCCAACCCGGTTGTTCTCGGCAGAGCGGCTCAATTCCGTCACGGTTTTGGTCAGGCGTTTGACTTCCTTGTCCAGGGGAGGGGGAGCTTCCTGAGAGATTTCTTCGGTGCGGATCGGGGCAGGTCCTGCCGCTGGCGGGGGGGCACCACACCCCGCCAGCAGTAACAGAGAGACCAGGGAAAGACGGGGAAAGAACCCTTCCGAAAATGGCCAGGACATGTTCCAAGGGTGATATTCAGCCATGGTCACCTTCCCCTTCCCCGGAATGAGGCGTTATTGGGCACGCAGTTCTGCCCGGCGATTTTTGGCCCAGGCAAATTCGTCATGTCCGTAAACCAGAGGCCGTTCCTTGCCATAGGAGACGGTCCGGATGCGATACCAATCGACTCCCTGGGAGGAGAGGAATTGTTTGACGGAATCGGCGCGTTTTTGTCCCAGGGCGAGGTTGTATTCACGGGTCCCGCGTTCGTCGCAATGGCCTTCGATGACCACTTCCTTGGGATTTTTGGCCTTGATCCATTGTGCATTCGAGGTCAGGGTACGACCGCTTTCCGGGGTGATGGAGGCGCTGTTGAAATCAAAGTAGATCCGGTGTTCGGGTTCGCCACCGGCACCGCCGCGACCACCCATACCGCCGGCACCATCAAAACCGGCACTGTCACCACCGGCTCCGCCGCCGGCACGATCAAGATCGGACCCGCTGCCACCCAGGCGATCCATGCCTGCTCCGACGCCGCCCGGACCGCCACCGGGGCCGCCCAGTTCGCTGCTGCCGCCGGGGCCGGATTCCGGTCCGTTTTTCGGTGTTGAACCGCACCCTGTCAAAAGGCCGAGTGTCAGCAGGCCTGCGATCAGAATTCCAGTGTGCTTCATGCGACTTATCTCCCTGACAAAAATGTCCATTATGTGCGGGTGGCCTGTCAGCGAATCAGGGGGGACCAGGAAGGGTCGGATCCACCCAGACTATCCCCGACAGGTACTGCCTGTTCATTATGACCTGTGAGATCGATGGTGTAAAGTCGTGTCAAATCCCCTGACTGTCGGGAGAAGAGAATGACACGGCCATTGGGTGACCAGGTGGGAGATTCGTCCATCCACGAATTGGTCAGGGTACGGGAACGATTGCCGGAGGGATCGGTGACCGCAATCCGGAAATGTCCATCTCCTCCTTTGACGTAGGTGATCAGGTCACCACGCGGCGACCAGGCCGGGGCCGAGTTGTAACGTCCCTCGAACGTGATCCGCCGGACATTGGAGCCGTCCACGTTCATGGTATAAATCTGCGGTGAACCGGCCCGGTCGGAATTGAACACGATACGGCGACCATCCGGGGACCACGAGGGGGAGGTATCGATGGCATTGTCGTGCGTCAGGCGGGCCAGATTGTTGGTTTGCAGATCCTTGACGTAGATTTCGGCATTGCCATCCTTGGTCAGGGTCATGGCCATGTAGCGCCCATCCGGCGACCAGGAGGGGGCGCTGTTGAGTCCCGGATATTCACCCTGCTGGATGCGTTTTCCCTGATAGATCAACCAGCGAAAAATGCGTGGCTGGTTGGTCTCGTAGGAAATGTAAAACAGATTTTCCCCATTCGGAGAAAAACGGGGCGTCAGGACCAGATGGTTGGCATCGTAGGTCAGATCCAGGCGGTTGGCACCATCCTGGTCCATCATGGCCAGCCACTTGTGACGGCCTTTCTGGGCAATGAAGGCGATGCGGGACGAAAAATATCCGCTCTCCCCGGTCAGACGGGAGTAGATTTCATCCGATATGCGATGCGCCAGATGGCGTATGTCCTTGAGGGGAGCCGAAAACCGTTTCCCCTTGCCGAACAGCTTGCCCTGAAAGGTATCGTACAGAAAAAAGGATGCGGTCAATTCATCCCCGTTTTGTTGAATGGCTCCAGAGAGAATGGCTTCCGCATTCAGTTGCCGCCAGACCCGATAGTTGGGACCGGATTGCCACAGGGTGGCGGAATCCTGCATGAAGGCACGGGGATCGATGGCCCGGAACAGACCGGAACGTTCAAGATCCGAGGTGATCACCCCGACAAGCTGTTGCCCCAGACGATTGCCCGCCATGAATTCGCCCCGCGAACTCAGATCGACGAAGGGAGGCAGGGCAATGGGCATGCGCTTCAAGCCCGCCTCCCGAATGTCGATGACGAGTTCTGCATGGAGCGGTGCGGCCAGGACCAGCAAGACCAGCATGACCGGTACAACCAGCCATGCCATCCCGGCCCGTCGGACACTGTTTCGCCCCAGTCGCATGCAATCCACAACACGCATGATCGGCAGACTGGAAGAGTGTCTGATTGTCTGGAGTGACTTCAAGTCCATCATCAAAACCTCGCAAATATTGTTACGGTGTCACTGCAACGCCACCGGGCAGAAAACAGTGCCGGCTGAAAAACCCGCTTACGATCTCCAAGAGGCTGTCTATCAACCCTCGGATAAAAAAAATGGATTCGTTTTTTTTGAAATCAACATGTTATTAGACAGCCTCTAACTGGTCAGAAAACATCACTGGCTCGAAACACGAATACAATTTCCAGACACTCCTGACACCCCTGGGGCGGCACGGGCAGATCAGGGGCTTTGTGAATGGCCGTCATCACAGAGCGGTCAAACGCCTCCGCACCTGAAGAACGAACGATCACTGGGCCGTACAGGCGTCCATCCGGGGCCACCTTGGCGCGGACGGTGACGGCCAACTGGGCTTCGTTCAGCATGCCGGTTGGCTTGGTCCAACTGGTTCGAACCTTGTATTCCACATTCCTCTTGTAGGTCTCCACCTGCAGGCGGCTGACCTGCTGACCCTGCACGGGGGCCTGGGCCTGGGTCTGCTGCTGGGCCGACTGCTGGGCCGGCTTCTGGACCTGGGCCGGGGCACGCTCCGGCGTCGGCGGCGCAAGCGCCGGTGGCGGTTCTTTGGTCGTGGTCCCGGCAAAATCGTCCTGGATCATCCTGGTGATGTCAGACCATTGTGGTTCGTTCTTTTTCTTTTTTTCCAGTTCCGCTTTTTCCTTTGCCTTTCTGATTTCTTCCTCTTCTTTTTCTTTCTTCGCATGGGCCTCTTTGGCTTTCCGGATCTCTTCCTCTTTCTTCGCCTGGGCCTCTTTGGCTTTCCGGATCTCTTCCTCTTTCTTCGCCTGGGCCTCCTTGGCCTTCTTGATCTCTTCCTCTTTCTTCGCCTGGGCCTCTTTGG
>JADGCJ010000160.1 GCA_015229045.1 Magnetococcales bacterium | reverse complement strand
TTTTTCCGAACATCAGGGTGGCGGAGGGAGAGGGATTCGAACCCTCGGTACCCTTGTGGAGTACACACGCTTTCCAGGCGTGCACCTTCAACCGCTCGGCCATCCCTCCCTGCCTGCCGGTCCAAACCGTGCGATACAGCACGGCACTGGAACTTACTGAAATCAGCACAGCCCATACATTAGAAAATTTACCTGCGCTGTTCAAAGAAAAAACGTAACAAAGCCGCCGAAATATCCCGGAACGGACGGGCGGACACAAGCTGGAAAGGTCTTGAGTCCCTTGGCCAACGCCTTGTTTCAGAAAGTTTACTTCCCCTATCCTGCCGATCGCTTCCCGCCAAAAAGGTCCACTGAAATATTCTTGCTGTTTCCAGGGCGGCCATGCACATGACACAGGGTTCCAACGTGATAACGAGGCGACAACCGGACAAACGGTAATTTTGCATGCGTTCCGCCCCCTGCCTGAGGGCACGAAGTTCCGCGTGTCCCAAGGGATCGTTCCCATGCACCGTCTGATTACCCGACTCACTGAGAACCCGGCCCACAGGGTCGCACAGCACCGCCCCGACAGGCACCTCACCCCGCTGCCCCGCCTTGGATGCCGCCACAAGGGCCAAACACGCCAAAGAATCGTCCTGAGGTAAAAAACGGACCGCTGGCTTGCTCACGAATCACCCTCAGTGGACTCCACCGGGCCAAGAAATGTCAAATCATAGCGCTGATGGTCCCAGGCCGTTTGCGCCGTGTCCCGGGAAAAAACCCAACTCTCATGAAACGGGTTGCCCTGTTCATCCTGCAGGACGATCCACACCGCCGGATTGACGTGTCCTTCGGGACCATGCAACGCCGTCCCTTCGAGAAGAACCAAGTCTGGAACATAGGCCACCGGATAAATCCAACCATCCCAGGGTGCTTTGATCTTCTCCCCTGTCTTGACCATCATGCGATACACATTGAGAGTACGCTTGTCCAAAATCATGAAATGCAGGGACACCGCCGGTGCCCCAATCATATCCTGACTTGGACGTGCCGTAATCTTGGTGACGTGGGGTGCCAGGGAAAGCATCTCTTTGCCTTGCTTTCCGAGGGTCAAATACACCTTGCTGGTCTTCTGCCCGAGCAAAAAGACCGAGATGATCAATGTCACGACAATCAGAGAGAGAAGAAATTTGCCCAAGGCACGAACAAGGTCAGCAAGGGGTGGACGAAATGCCTAGCTTCAGGACGCCGGACCGCAATGCGGAGCGGATCATTTCCATGTCGGCAATTGTGGAACCGTCTGGCGTGTTTCCAAGGCCAGAAACAGGGACGAACTGAACCAGCAAAGGCCATGCCCGCATGAGACATCCAGGAAGGTATATTTTGTTCCAGGGAAATTCAAGGGGATTTTACGTTTGCCCCTATTTACATAAATCGGAGCTCTCCGTTATCGGAATCCGACTCCCAGCCCAACTCCCGCTGGAGATAGTCCGCCGTGGTCTCCTGGACCAGGATGTCTTCGTTGCGGGGGCTCAACGCTTCGGCCTCTTTATGATCAGGCTTCACGTTTCCACCTCTCTGGCAATGGAACGCCGCCACTCAGCCAGTGCAATTGCAAGTGAGCCTTCCAACCATTCGTTGAAACGATTGTCAATGCTCTTCAGTGGTTCAACGTAGTTGAATTGAAAGAAATCGGGTGAGGAAGGCCGCACATCTATAGGCTCTGTACCCTTCTGTTCCTCACAAGGTATGCGAAACAGGGTGAAACTGGAGGCCGCCATAATTCCTTTGTAATTTGGCCCGAAGCCGTGAAATGAAACAACGAATTGGAAGCTGTTCAAAGACTGGATCGTCAATGAGGCCCAAGCGCTATTTTTGGAGAAGTTGGCGTAATACTTGTAGTGGCGCGCTATGTCAATGATTTGGTTTCTGTAATAATGGCGCCTGTCAGAAGTGTTCCCATGTGATGCACATGTAGAGCAATAGACACGCCCAGGCGGGGTGATCTCGCTGAGTTGTGGATTCAGATTCTGGACAATAGAAGAAAGACGTCTTTCAGTCGCAACTCTAAGCGCTTCCGCATGGCTAAGAACATCGTCCATGCGGCTGGTTTCAGCAACGTATTGGTTCCTTAATAGTTGTAGACCGGATGAGAGGATCTCTTCTGCATGCCGTGCCTGTTGGACAGCTTGCTCAATGCCCAGAGCAGCCAAGATGGAATCACGCTGATTCCGGGCAAAGAAGCTGCAAAGGGGCTTGATATCACCCGCATCGGCTTCTTCGAGGATTTGAATATATTGGCTTCGATGCGAATCCCGGATAACGACAGGAAACAAGCCGCATTTGAGAAACACGATACTTGCCAGTGCACGGGCAACACGACCATTGCCATCCTGGAATGGATGAATCTGTGTAAAGCGATGGTGCAGAAAAGCGGCCAGGACTTCGGGAGGAGCCTGTTGTTCTTCCCAAGCCAAATACCAGGAGATTAGATTGCCCATTTCCTTTGGGACATGCACTGGCGGGCAGTATGTGTGGATGTCCCCGTTTTGGCGTCTGGGATTGTTTGGTTGCTTTTTATACTCCCCCTTCAGCAGTTGGACCTTCAGAGGACGGCCATCCTCGGTTTGAGCCTCAATGAAATCCTGGTGTGCCGTGAACTCGGCATGCAAGGAACGAATATAGTGCTCCGATAGTGGCTGGTTTCCTTTGACGAATGAAAACAACCCTTCAACGATGTTTTGATGATCTTTGATCATGGCGGTTATGTACTCGGCCTCATCCCGATCCATGCCTCCACGATGAGAAATGAGACTAGCCTCCACACCCTGCTCTATCAACACTTCGGTCACGCCACGATCCCAGGTATAGAGCCGCTCAATGATGCCTGTCTCAATGGCCCATTCCCGCTCCATTTTCTTCAGGAACTCTTGATATTCTCCACTCACTTGAATCTGTCCTTTGCGCTCTTGCCACACTTTGGACAGTGCTGCGAGTTCCTGATTGATCAGGCTGGAAATATCGGTTAAGTTAGCAATAAATGCATACATGGAATCACCTCTGCGCGGTCGGCTTGGCTCTGAATGACAACATATCCACGTTCCACTTCCACTTGGAACGCTTTAAGCAAAACTGCCTTGGTCCCGCCTTCGGAGGCCAGCATGTCAATCTCCAGGAAATTCTGCTCCATCTTATCTCTCTGATCCGCATCCAGTGCCAACCACGCTTCATAAAGCGGTTCTACGCTGGTTTCGTTCCCGCAGCACCTCCTGCTGTTTGAAATAGCGTTGGAGAAAGCTGTTTGGGGCGTTTCGGAAGAACTTGCGGGGGTGGTAATTGGCCATGGGTTCCTCGAAGATACCGTTGGATCAAATGGAAAATGCGCCGAACCCCAACGGCTCGGGCATGGATTGGAACACATGGTGGAAGATCCGTTCGGTCATGGTCTCCACCTCCTCTTCGGCGTAGCTGTCAACGGGCAGGCCGGTGTCATCAGCGTAGAGGAAATCATGGATCTCCTGCCGCACCGCATCCCGGGTGGCTTGGCGCTCCCGCCAATCGTGGATGCGCTCCACCTCGGCCCGCACCTTGGCCAGAAGCTCCCGGGCCACCTGCTTCACCCGTTCCCGCTCCTTTTTGGAAATGTCCGGCTTGGCCAGCAGGTCGAACAGGGCCAGGGAGGCCTCGTCCAGTCCCTCCCGGACCGCCCGTTGCTCCTCTTCATCCAAGCACGCCGTGAATTTCAGAAGTTCCTCGAAGGTGCGCTCGATGGTGGCGCGGTCCTTCTCCCGGTTGTACGCCTCCACAATCTTTTCGTAGTGGCGCTGTAGGTCGGATCGCAGAGGGTTCTGCCGCAACATGCGCTGGAGCCGTTTTTCCACCACGTCCTTGAGGCTTTGCACGGTGGAATTCTTGGCCGGGGAGCGTTCAAACTCCTTTTTCAGCCGCTCGAAGTCGATGCGGCTGATGTCGTAGGGTTCCGGGTCCGCCCCCTGGTCTCTTGTCGTGGTGTCGATGGTCTCGTCCACCACCCGGTGCAATTCCCTGATGATATCGGTGATGTCCGCCTTCTCCCGATCCTCCTGGAGTTTCTTGTAGATGACCTCGATGGCATCGTAGGCGTGGCGGTAGGGATTGACCCGCTCCTTCAGGGGAATACAGGCCTTGAACTTGCGGAAAACCGCCCGCGCCATGATTTCAAAACGCTTGCGGGATTCATCGTTTTCGTTGGCCGCCTCCTTGGCCTTGAGAATGGCGGCGTTGCGGGCAAAGCCGGACAGTTCGGTGATGTCGTCCAGACGGGATTCCCGTGCCTCCAGAAAGCCCCGCACCATGTCGATGGCCTCGGCCAAGTCGGCCAGCAACTCCTCATCCGGTTTCACAGGGTTCGGGTTGTTGTCGTCACCTCCATTTCCTCCGGTTCCGGCAAAAGTGGCCAGAGCCTGGCGCAGGTTTTTCAGGATGCCGCAGTAGTCCACGATGAGGCCGTTGTTCTTGCCCTCGTGGACCCGGTTGGCGCGGGCGATGGCCTGCATCAGGGTGTGGGCCTTGAGCGGTTTGTCCAGGTAGAGGGTGGAGAGGCTGGGCACGTCGAAGCCGGTCAACCACATGGCGCAGACAAACGCCACCCGCAAGGGGTGATCCTGGCGCTTGAAGGCGGTCTCCACGTCGATGCGCTGGCCGTCCGGGGTCTCGAAGCCATTCTTGATCAGGGCGCGGTGGGGGGTGATGTCCAGGTCCCAGGCCTTGAACTTGGCCACCTCCCCTTGCTCTTCGCTCACCACCACCGCCATCCGGGTTTCGCGCATCCAGGCGATCTGGCGACGCAGGTGGGCGGCCTGTTGGTCGTCGGCGGCTTGGTTCGCCTCTTTTTCCAGTTCGGTGATTTTGTTGTGCCAGTAGCCTGGTTTACGCTCTTTGTCATCCGGTTTTTTCTCTCCCATGACCAGATCGTACATGCGCACGCAAGTGATTTTGTCGATACAGACAAACATCGCCTTGCCGGTCTCCCAGGCGCTGGCGTAGTGGTCGGCGAAGTCCCGGGCGATCTGCTCCAGCCGCTTCTTGGCCGTGATCAGGTGGTAGTCCCGCTGGAGTTCCTTTTCCAGCTTCTGGGCCACGTCGATGTCGTCGATCTCCAGGCTCTCCAGCTTTTCGGCCACCCGTTCGTTCATGTCGTTGGTGGCCACTCCCAGCCGGTCGCCCCGGGGGTCGTAGTAGAGGGGCACCGTGGCCTTGTCGTCCACCGCCCGCTGAAAGTCGTAGGTGGAGACATACTCCCCGAACACCCGCTGGGTAATCTCGTCATCCTTGAACAGGGGCGTGCCGGTAAAGCCGATGAAGGCGGCGTTGGGCAGGGCGTTGCGCAGGTTCAAGGCCAGGCGGCCATACTGGGTGCGGTGGGCCTCGTCGGTGATGACGATGATGTCGTCCCGGTCGGAATAGGGATTGGCCGGGTCCACGTCCTGGTTGAATTTCTGGATGAGGGAAAAGACAAACCCCTTGCGCTGGCTAAATAGCGCCCGCAGGTGTGCGCCCGAATCGGCGCGGCAGGTGTCCCGGTCGTTGTCCACCAGCCCACACCCGGCAAAGGTCTTGTAGATCTGGCTGTCCAGGTCGTCCCGATCGGTGAGGATCAGGAAGGTGAAGTGGCCGCCCAGCTTGCGCCGCGCCTTGCGGGTGAAAAAAACCATGGAATAGGACTTGCCGGAGCCCTGGGTGTGCCAGAACACCCCCAGCCGCCCCCGGCGTTCCCGCCGCTCCGCCACCGCCTGCATCGCCCGGTTGACGCCCAGGTATTGATGGTTGCGGGCCAGGATCTTGATGGGCGGCCCCTGGCGGCTTTCGTCCCACAGGATGAAGTTTTCCAAGATGTCCAGGAGGTTGCGGCGGTCACAGATCCCCTTCAACAGGGTTTCCATGTCCACCACGCCGGGGGCCTCCTCCTCCAGCCGTTTCCATTCGTGAAAATGGCCGTATTGGCTGGAGAGCGTGCCGATTTTCGCTTTCACGCCGTTGCCCAGCAGCAGAATGGCGTTGTGGTGGAACAGGTGGGGGATGGTGTCGCGGTAGTCGGCCAGGTTTTTCTCGAAGGCGGCCCGGGTATCCTTGTGGATGGCCTTCATCTCCATCCAGATCAGCGGCAGGCCGTTGACGAAGCCGATCAGGTCCGGGCGGCGACGGTAGAGCGCCCCTTTGACCCACATCTCGCGAACGATCAAAAAATGGTTGTTGTCCGGGTTATCGAAGTCGATCACCCGCAACCGCTGTTTGACCCGCTCCCCCTTGTCGTTCCTGAAGGCCACCTGGACGCCATCGCGCAGCAGGCGGTCCTTCTCCTGGTTGATCTGGAGGGGGGATTGGGAGTCGGAAACGGCCAGGGTCTGGCGCAGGGCCTCCTGGTAGGCGGTATCGGGCAGTCCGGGGTTGAGTTTGACCAGGGCCTCCCCCAGATAGCGGGTCAATACCACCTTCTGTTCGTCAACACGGCCCAGGGTACCCTCGGGGCCGAAGGTCTCGGCGTTGTAGGCGGTGATCGACTCCCAGCCCAGCTCCCGCTGGAGATAGTCCGCTGTGGTCTCCTGGACCAGGGTGTCTTCGTTCAGCGGGCTCAAGGTTTCTTCCCGTCCGGGTCGGGTTTGGCGGCGGGCTCCGGCTGGCGCACCACCGGCTCCAGTCCGGCCTCTCGGGCTTGGCGCTGGGCTTTTTCGGCGGCGCGTTTCAGGGCGGCCTCGGCTTGGCGGAAATCAGGATCGGTCAAGCGGTGAAGCGGTTCAGCGTGTTGGGACATGGTTCTCCCCCTCGTCCAGCAGGACCGGCGCGAGGCCGGAGTTGTCATAGAGCGCCCATTCATTCACCAGCGGGCGATAGAGGGTCTGGAAGTTCTCCCAGCCTTTGGCAAAGCGGCGGCGGATGGTTTTTTCGGGTATGTCGTGCCCGCCCAGGCGGACCCGCTGTTGCACCCGGCGGATGGCGAAGTCGGCGTCCGGCATGCGCAGGAAGAAGAGCTTCACCCGATAGCCCCGGGCCTGCCACTCCGGGATGCGGGCGGCGTAGCCCCTGCCGCTCAGGGTGGTTTCGAAGGCGAAATCCACCCCCTGGCGGACGTGAGCGTGGATCTGCTCCAGCATCAGCCGTCCGGCCTGTACGGCGGCACTCTCCGGGGCAAAGGGGCTCAACCCGGCGGCGATCAGGTCGGCGTTGACGAAGCGGCGGCACTCCGCCTCGTTGGGCAGGAACTCGGTGGCGAAGGTGGTCTTGCCCGCGCCGTTGGGACCGGCCAGGATCAGGATTTTCGGCCCGGCGCTCATACGGCGATCTCCCCGTTCATCAGGCGGGGGAGGAGAAGGTCGCGGGCAGCCCCTGTCTTTGCGATCATGTTGTTTAAAATGTCAATTTGTCGCGTAATATCGAGCAAATAGCTTTCAAAATGTTGGAGCAACGCACAGGGGGGGCATAGCATCTCAATCCTGTGCACATCGTTTCTGTTCAGAGTCGGTACAGCCGCCCCACCATTGT
>JADGCJ010000015.1 GCA_015229045.1 Magnetococcales bacterium | reverse complement strand
TGCCGGGGCTTTTGGGGGACGATTTGGCCAGAGAATTGGGTTTTTTTAGGCATGGCCAAATCTATCGTCCGGTGTATTCTCCCTGGCGAATGGAGGGAGTGGAATTTTCCATCCCACTCCCTGACCCACCGTCTCGATGAGTTTGGACTGGGTTATCCCTCGGCAGGTTGCTCCCCAGCAGAGCCTGCTTCCGTTTCGCCCAGTGGTATGAAACATATCAAACGAGCGTTTATTTTTCATCGGATCCAAGATACAAGGGGGCTGGCTCCCTGGCAGGTCCAGGACAGAGTCCTGGTGGGGTTTGGGGCGAAGCCCCGATAAAATCTTTCATGTCAACATTTTTTTCCGAACAAAAAAACGACGTGTCCCAAAGTAGACGCGGTTTAAATGCGATTGCCCTGGGTGGTTGGAAAAAAGGGCCTACTCAAGTATTGGCACGGCTTTTGATTGTTGTCGGTCAGGACCAAGGGATTGTCCATTCCCTCATGGCTTGTCAGGGATTGATACCAATTTGCAGTCGATGCGAGAACGAGGCAGCAAGGAGGAGGCGACGAGACAGTACGTGTTGGGTACGGTGAGGAGCCGACGACGCGGCTAACGAAGTTATCGCGATGAATGCAAATTGGTATGACGGGATCGGGAGTCAGAAGTGATTGTTCAGTGTGAAAACTGCAGCAGCCGTTTCGATGTCGAAGACAAGGTCTTGTTGCCTGCCGGGCGCAAGCTGAAGTGCTCGATGTGCAAGCATGTATTCTTCCAGCTTCCTCCGACTCCCGAAACACAAAAATCCACCGCAGACGCCGCTCCCGATGCCTCCACGGTCGCGCCGACTGCCGCAAAATCCGCCTCCGGCTCAACCCCCACCCCGGCAGATGAGCCCCGTGCCGAACCCAGCCTGGACGATCTCCCCACGCCTGCAACGACCGGCCAGGAGAAAGAGGGTCTGAAGGATGACGATCTGGATCTGGACCTTTCCGAAGAGGATGGCCTGGATGGCCCGGCAAAGTCGGAACCCGAGCCATCGCTCGACCTGGACATGGATACCGATCTGGAAGAGAAACCGGACCTGGATGCCGATGACCTGGACCTCAACGATGTCGATGACCTTCTCCTGGATGACGACAATCCGGACGCAAAACCCGACCCCGGCCAAACCGAGAGCGGCGAAAAGAGCCTGGAGTCTCTACTCGATGAGATGAATGCAGAAGATTTGACGCTGGATAACGAGGAGGATGCCGCCACTGTCCTGAGTCAACTCTCCAACAATGCCAATCCCGGCGATGATGTGGTCGCAGAAGGAGACGAAGAAGATCGGGAGCCCGTCTTTGACGACCTCGCCGCCGAAGCGCAAACAGATGAGGATCTCAAGGAGATCGTCCTGGATGATTTTCCGGAAGAGGACCCCCTGAACGACATCGGCGATGACGAGGTGACGTCACGAGGCAATCCGGACTTGAGCAAGTACGAAGAGGTCAACCTGGACGACGAGACATCGATCTCGTCGAAACAGGCGGCATTTGCCAACGACGATGCCGATCTGGCCGGGCTGGCCATGAAAGACGAAGCGCCTGCCGGGAAAGTCGGCATACCGCTGGCCACAGCCAACGATCGTCAATCGCAACCCGAAACCGACGACCATTTGACGGAAGAAGAGGAGGATCCCCCTGCCCTCCTCCCCTTTGCAACCCCCCGCATGCGACAGATCCTTCTCTGGACCGCCCTGTTTCTGGGCGGTATCTGGATCTTCGGCATGCTATCGAGAACCGAGTGGTTCGAGTATCGCATTCACGCCATGCGCAACGACATCCACCTTGCCTTCGTGGAGAGCCATTGGCGCACCACCCGGGATGGGGAACCCATGCTGCTTCTGGAAGGAAAGCTCCACAACGCAACCCAAACAGGCCAGAGGGCCCGCGTCATTCGCGTCTCCCTGCTCGACAAGGAGAACAATCTCCTCCGGGCAGTACGGATTGTCCCCGGGCGCATCCTGAAAAACGACGACTTTGACCTCAGTGATCAGTCGCTGCGCACCCTGCTTGACCTCCAGTCAGATACGCAGCAGGTCAAGACCATTCCCACCGTCAAGGCCGGGAGTGATATCGGCTTCCAGGCCATTTTTCTCCAGCCTCCCCAGGAGACGGTCCGTTTCAAGGTGGATATTGACGAGCCATCCAAAGAGGCGCCGGACAAAAATGCCGCCAAAAACGCCAAAGGCCAGGCCGAAGAGAAGAATCAGGAGAAAAAATCCGAAAAACCGACCGACGGCAAGGATCCCGAGAAAAAGTCCGGCGGCGAGGAGCATGGAAAGAAGTCCGGGCACTGATACCCATTTGCATTCATCGCGATAACTTCGTTGGCCGCGTCGTCGGCTCCTCACCGTACCCAACACGTACTGTCTCGTCGCCTCCTCCTTGCCGCCTCGTTCTCGCATCGACTGCAAATTGGTATGGGCACGACCGCGCCGGCTCGCCACTCCCTCACAACCACTCGACTTCGCCGCTTTCCAGGTCGTAGACGCCGCCCACAGCGGCCATTTTTCCCTGGTGGGCCAGGGTGGTCAGCTCCTCGCTACCGTTGAAGATGTCCGAAATGGATTGGCGAACGTTTTCCTTGATGGCATCGCGGACCAAGGCGTCCATGCCGATCAAATTTTTCTTGGCCCGGGAGCGTTCGACGGCGGGGACGATGTTGTCCACCAACTGGGGAATCTTGCCGCCCAGGTGATCTTTTTTGACCACGGCAGTGACTGCACCACATTTGCTGTGACCCAGCACAACGATCAACGGGGTTCCCAGGTGACCGACACCGTATTCGCAGGTGGCGATTTCATCGGTATGGACCACATTTCCGGCCACCCGGACCACGAAGAGGTCGCCGATGCCCCGGTCAAAGAGCAGCTCCACCGGAACTCGTGAATCGGAGCAGGAGATGATGGTGGCGAAAGGGTGTTGACCCTCGGAGAAGACCTCCGCCTGCCGGTTGAGGGTCTGGTTGGGACGCTCCATGGAGCGCTTGGAGAAGCGCTTGTTTCCTTCCCGCAGATAGCGCATGGCCTGATCCAGCGTCGTTTTGTTGGGATTGTCCCCCGATGCCAAAGACCAACGCGGCAACAGCGTCGCGACCGAGAGCGCGGCCATGCCTGTCAACAGCCCGCGTCGTGTGATCAAACAGTTACACATGCCCTTTTCTCCGGAAACATCAATCCCTTGGCAGGGAGGTGGTTTGACCATCCATGGCGAAAACCGAATCCATGTCGATCGGAACAATCGCCTCAAAAGGGGATATCATCGTCAAAATTGGCCCCCCGGTCAAAATCACCGCCGGCGGGGCGCGAAGCATTGGGGTCGGCACTGCCTGCGTTTGCCACGGGGTTCGGTCCGGAAGTGAGGGGAGCCGCTCCGGTATAGACCTCCATGGGTGGCACCGGGGCCTGACTCATGCCGCCGGAGCGGCCATCCAGGGTGAAGAGCCTGCTGCCGAAATCGCTCAGGTCCACTTCGGTGGTGTAACGCTCCATACCTTGTTTGTCGGTCCATTTGCGGGTTTGCAGACGCCCCTCGACATAGACCTTGTTGCCCTTGCGCATGTATTGCTGGGCAATCTCGGCCAGTTTGCCGAAAGCCACCACCCGATGCCACTCGGTGCGCTCTTTTCTTTCGCCCTGGGCATCCTTCCAGGACTCGGAGGTGGCAACGTTCAATGTGGCGATGGCCTTGCCCGCCTGGCTGTAGCGCACTTCCGGATCTGCGCCCAGGTTGCCGATCAATTGCACTTTGTTCAGCGAATAGGAAGCCATGGTTGTCACCCCGAATAAAAAAAGAGTTCCGCACAATGCAGCAAACCGATCATGTCCCGGCACCATAAGGATAAAAAGGGGTGATTGCAAGCGTTGCCTTGTCGATGCGGCATTGCGAGTTGATGACAGTTGGTCTATTCATGGCTTGTTCAGCTGGACCATTTTCATGAGAATCCGACTTTTCCTGCAGGGACGATGCCGCCATGGACCCTACGCTTCATGCAACCTTCTCCGTCGATTCGTTGTTGCAACTTCCGGTCGTGCTGGTCATTTCGGGGAGTTATCTTCTGGGAGCGATTCCTTTTGGCCTGCTGGTGGCCCGATTGAGCGGTGCCGGTGATATCCGTCGGCAGGGAAGCGGCAATATCGGCGCGACCAACGTCTTGCGCACCGCCGGACGTACCGCCGGGGCCATCGCCCTGCTGCTCGACATGGCCAAAGGAGCAGTGGCCGTGCTGATCGCCCGGATTCTGGCCGGGCCGGACTCCATGCTCGTGGCTGGAGCCGCCTTGGCTGTATTTCTGGGGCATCTCTTTCCGGTCTATCTGCGCTTCAAGGGAGGCAAGGGGGTCGCCACAGGATTGGGCATTTTTTTCGTCTGGACACCGTTGGCCGGTTTGCTGACCGCCGGTGCCTGGCTGCTGGGTGTCTGGGTCTCGCGCATCTCGTCGATGGGCGCCCTGGTGGCCTTTGCCGTTCTGCCGCTCGTTCTGTTTTTTCAACACGAGGCTCCTCCCGCATATGTGGCGGGTATTTTGACGGCCCTGGTTTATTGGCGTCATCGGGGCAACATGCGCCGCATCCTGGATGGCACGGAACCCAGGATCGGCCAAAAGCGATGAGGCCCGGCGCAAAGAATGGGACCAGCCATGGAACGCTCTGAGCTGATCGACTGGTTGCGTCTGGTGCGGATACCTGGCCTGGGGCCGGTCCGCCTTGGCCTGTTGCAAAAGCATTTTCAACATCCGGGGGAGGTACTGGCTGCACAGAGCACCGCCATCAAGGCGACAATTCCCTCCCTGCCCCAGCCGGTCCTGTCGGGCTTGCGGGAGGCGGCCCGTCCCGAGGCCTTGGCCCGTGCCGCCAGCGATTTGGAACATCTGTACGCCATCGGGGGACAGGTGCTGGTTCGAGGGCAACCCGACTACCCAGCGCTGCTGAACGAGATTGCCGATCCCCCGGTCATGTTGTTTGTCCAGGGCAATCCGGAGCATTTACGGGCAGCCTGTCTGGTGGCGATCGTCGGCAGCCGGGATCCCTCCTCGTCGGGCATCGCCACGGCGCGCCGCCTGGCCACGGAGATGGCAACGCATCGGATCGTCGTCGTGAGCGGCATGGCGATGGGGATCGACAGTGCCGCCCACCTGGGCGCCCTGGAGGGGGGTGGCTCCACCGTGGCCGTCCTGGCCACCGGCCTGGATGTCAACTATCCCCCCGCCAACCATATCCTGCGCAAACGGATCGCCGCCCACGGGTGTCTGGTCACCGAGGCCTCTTTGGGAACGCCTCCCGCTCCGTCGTTGTTTCCACCACGCAATCGCATCATCAGTGGACTCTCCAGGGGTGTGGTGGTGGTGGAGGCCGCCGTCAGATCGGGTTCGTTGATCACCGCCCGCCTGGCCACAGAACAAAATCGCGAAGTTTTTGCCGTGCCAGGTTCAGTGGCCAATCAGCGCAGTCGGGGGTGTCATCGCCTTCTGCGCGAAGGGGCGCGCCTCGTGGAAGATGTCGGTGACGTCCTGGAAGAGTTGCAATGGAGTCTGGGCACCCATATTGCTCCAACTGCTGCCTCCGCCCCCCCCGCATCGTCCATTCCAATGCCGTCCGTGCCGCGCGCATCTTCGGCGCGTCGCTCATCTCCTGCCTCCGCGCCGAAATTTTCCCATACCGAGACCCTTGTTCTGGATCAACTCAAGGGAGGTTCTGCACAAACCGACACGTTGGTGAGGAGTTGCCAATTGACAGCCGCTGAGCTTTCCCGCATTTTACTCAACCTGGAGCTGGCCGGTGTCGTGGTCCGAATGCCCGGAAATATTTTCGGTCTGAAAGAGATGCGCTGAGACGGATGCGCCGAGACAGACGCACCGATACCATCGGAATTGTTGACGGATGATAAGCCCATGACTGCCATCGTCGTTGTCGAATCCCCCGCCAAAGCGCGGACCATCAACAAGTTTCTCGGCGCAGGTTACGAAGTGATCGCCTCCTACGGTCACATTCGTGATCTGCCCAAGAAGAATGGCTCGGTTTTGCCCGAAGAGGGGTTTCGGATGTGCTATGAGGTTCCCAAGACCTCGCAAAAGCACGTCGATGCCATCGCCAAGGCGGTCAAGAAGGCGGACAGCCTGTTGCTGGCCACCGACCCTGATCGCGAAGGGGAGGCCATCTCCTGGCATGTGCTGGAGGCCCTGCGGGAAAAGAGGGTGCTGGGCAAGGTTCCGGTCAAGCGGGTGGTGTTTCATGAAATCACCCAGCGGGCCATTCAGGAGGCCATCGCCCATGCCCGGGATGTGGACATGGACATGGTCAACGCCCAACAGGCACGGCGTGCCCTGGATTATCTGGTGGGGTTCAACCTGAGTCCTTTGTTGTGGAAGAAGGTGCGTCGGGGTCTCTCCGCCGGACGGGTGCAATCGGTGGCGTTGCGCCTTGTCTGTGAACGCGAAGCCGAGATTCGCGCCTTCACCCCCCAGGAGTACTGGAGCATTGTCGCCGAGGTGGAAAAAAATGACATGCCCCAGCGCTTTCCGGCACGTCTGGTCGTTGCCGAGGGGGAAAAGCTCGACAAGTTTTCCATTCCCGATGCCGGGCGGGCCAACCAGCTGGTCGCCGCCATCCAGGGTCAGCCCCTGTTTCTCACCGAGCTGGAGAAGAAACAGGTCAAACGCAACCCCGCCCCCCCCTTCATCACCTCCACCTTGCAGCAGGAGGCGTCGCGCAAACTGGGGTTTTCCGCCCGCAAGACGATGTCCGTCGCCCAGCAGCTCTATGAGGGGGTGGAGGTTCCCACCCCGGACGGCGGTCAGGAGGTGGTCGGTCTCATCACCTATATGCGAACCGATTCGGTCAACCTGGCTGCCGAAGCCGTGGCCGCCCTGCGCGATCTGATCAAGGAGCGTTACGGCGCCCCCTACCTGCCCAAAACAGAGCGCCGCTTCAAATCTTCGACCAAAAATGCCCAGGAGGCCCACGAAGCCGTGCGCCCCACCGATCCGCAACGCACACCGGAGCAGTTGTCGCGGGTGCTTTCCAAGGATTTGTTGCGTCTGTACGAGCTGGTCTGGAAACGTGCCGTTGCCTGTCAGATGGAGGCGGCCCGCATCGATCAGGTGAGCGCCATTCTCGCCGTGGGTGCCGATGACCCGAAAGCCCCCTATCGTTTGAAAGCCACCGGATCATCGGTGGCCTTCGATGGTTTTCGCAAGGTGTACGACGAAAGTTCCGATGCCGTTTCGGCCCAGGATCGGGATGACGACGAAAACGCCGCCATGCTGCCGCCATTGGCCAAGGGAGAAAACTTGCGCCAAACGAAACTGGACCCACGTCAACACTTTACCGAACCACCGCCCCGCTATACCGAGGCCAGTCTGGTCAAGGCCCTGGAAAGTTATGGTATCGGGCGGCCCTCCACCTATGCCCCCACCATGTCCACCATCCAGGAGCGGGGCTATGCCCGCCTGGAGAAGCGGCAGTTTTATCCGGAAGATCTGGGGTTGGTCGTCAATACCTTTCTGGTGCAGCACTTCTCCCAGTATGTCGATTACAACTTCACGGCCCATCTGGAAGATGAACTGGATGCCGTCTCCCGAGGAGAGAAGGCCTGGGTTCCCCTCCTGGAGACTTTCTGGCAGCCGTTCATCAGCCAGATTCAGGAGAAGGAGCAATCCACCAAGCGATCCGAAATCACCTCCGAAGCCACCGATGAAACCTGCCCGACCTGCGGCAAACCCCTGATGATCAAGCTGGGTCGCTTCGGTCGCTTCAAGGCGTGTTCCGGGTATCCGGAGTGTCGCTTTACCGAAAACATCAAAAAACCGGCCTCCGGTGACCAGCCGGATGCAACGGCGACCCCGTCCGCGCCTCTCTTGTCGGATCGCAAGTGTGACAAGTGCGGCAGCCCCATGCAGATCAAGGATGGGCGCTTTGGCAAGTTTCTGGCGTGTACTGGCTACCCCCAATGCAGCAACATGCAACCCCTGGAAAAACCCCGCGATACAGGTGTCCCCTGTCCCGAATGCAGCAAGGGAACTTTTTTGGAGAAAAAATCCCGGCGCGGCAAGATATTCTACTCCTGCTCGCGCTACCCGGATTGTAAAAAGGCCCTGTGGAATATGCCGGTAGCCACTCCATGTCCCCTCTGCAAGGCCCCTTTCGTCATGCAAAAAGTGACCAAACGCCGGGGCACCGAACATGTTTGCGCAACGGAAGGGTGTACCTACAAGGAGGTCATCGCCCCACCCAACGCCGATGGCCCGGAAACGGAAGCCGAGGCGGAGTGACCCTCATGCCAATTTGCAGTCGATGCGGGAACGAGGCAGCAAGGAGGAGGCGACGAGACAGTACGTGTTGGTACGGTGGGAGCCAACAACGCAGCTAAACGAAGTGACCGCGATGAATGCGAATTGGTATCAGTGGCCTGACAAAGGCAGCCTGGCCTGGGCCGAAAAACCACCGAGGCGCGTCGCTTTTCCCAGGATCAGTTGCCCGTCGTAGTCCGTGACGATATCGCGGACAATATCCAGGCCAAGACCAAAACCCGGCGTAGCGGCATCGGCACGAGAGCCTCGCTCGGGAATGTATCGCAGCTGGTCATCGGGGCAACCGGGGCCATCGTCTTCGACAGTCAGGCACAATGTATCGGGGGTGTCGGCGACATGACAAACAACCTTTGTTATAGCCCATTTGCAGGCGTTATCGAGGAGATTGCCGACCAGCTCCAGAAAATCCTCCCGATCCATAGGCAGCATGAGGCCTGACGGAACCTCCAGAGATATGGTCAACTCTTTGCCTTGGTGAGCCATTTTCAGCGTGGCAGCCAGCGCTGTCAACTCTTCCTGCGCATTCACCTGGTGGGTCGGCGTACCGGAGCCGGCCAACCGAACCCGTTTCAATTCGCGGTCAGTCAACTGGCGAATGGTTTCGACCTGCCGACGCAGGGTTGCCTGCAGGTCGGTCTGCGCAGCAAAACCGGGTTTGTTGGCCAGTTGAAGAAGAATGGTCAGGGGAGTCTTGATGGCATGAGCCAGATTGCTCGTGGCGTGACGGGAGCGCTGCAATCGCCGCAACAGGGTTGCAACCAGCCGGTTGATTTCGGTCATAAAGGGAAGAATCTCCACGGGAACGGAGGCCGTATGCAGGTTTTCCACCTCGCCACGTTCCAGGCGATGAATCTCTTCCCGGGCATGATTCAACGGTCGCAGTCCACGCCAGAGGGTCCAGCGCTGCAAGATCAGAAGTATGCCAATGGCCAGTAACGAGATCGTGGCATGCCAGAATTGCAGAAGAGTGATGCCTTGATGGATGTCGGTCATCTCTTCTGCCACGCTGATCGTGATGGTCCGTCCGAGTTTGGCAAAACTCCGGGTCAGGACCAGCAACGGTTGCTGGTGAGGGCCGGTCTGAGCGGTCACGGTTTCAGAACCGATGGCCACTTCGGGGAGGGGCAGGGTGTCATCCCACAGGGAGCGGGAGCGTACCAGGGTGTTGCCCACTCTGAGCACATAGTAATGACCGGACCAGGGGTGTTGATAAATGGGGTCGATCCCGGTGGCGACGAGTTCTGCGTCATTGCCGGGGGTGATACGCAATCGGGTCAGCAGGGTATCGGCATCATGCGCGAGGCGTGAGGTCACCTGCCTGTCAACAATCCGACCGAGGGTCCACTCGACGACGCCCCATTGAACGGCCATGACGGTGACCAGCAGGAGTGCCAGGCGCCAGGTCAGTCGTTTTTGCAGGGAGGGGTTCATGGTTGTCGCCGAAAAACATAGCCCTGACCGCGACGGGTTTCGATGCGTCCATGACCAACAAGACGGCGCAGGCGTTTGACATACACTTCGATCACATTGCTATCCTTGTCGGCGTCGTATTCATAGACATGCTCGGTCAGCCGGGTTTTGGAAAGAACCTTGTCGGCATGGAGCATGAAATAACGAAGCAGACGAAATTCGGTGCCAGTCAGAGGATGGGTCTCTCCCGATGGCAGGTGAACTTCCTGGGTCTCTTCATCCAGGGTGATGTCGGCCACGGTCAAGGCCCCCTTGCTGGCGACACAGCTGCGTCGCAGCAGGGCATGGATACGGGCTATAAGCTCCTGAACGTGAAAAGGCTTTCCCAGATAATCATCCGCTCCGGCCTTGAAGCCGTCCACCCGTTCATGCCAGGCATCCCAGGCGGTCAGGATCAGTACCGGCACACTGTTGCCGTGTCGCCGCCAGTTTTTCAAAACCTCCAGTCCGTGTCGATCCGGCAAACCCAGGTCCAGGATCACCAGGTCATAGGGTTCCGATTCACCCATGTATTCGGCTTCCACGCCATTGCGTACCAGATCCACCGCAAATCCGGCCCGGCTTAAATCCTCTTTGACGATGGCGGCAAGGGCAGCATCATCTTCCACCAGCAGCAGACGCAAATCTCACTCCTCCCTTTCCAGTTCGAGAAGGGTACCGTTGCCTGCATCAAATTCCAACTCCCAGACGACACCTTGCTGGGTGACCACCTCCAGCCTGTAGATATAGATGCCATGATGCCGCTTCAATGTGACCTCCAAAAGGCGACCTTGTCGCACTTTTCGACTCTCTGCCACTATTTTTTCCAGGGGCAGGATGGTCCCCGCCTGCATCAGGCGTCTGGCCTCTTCATGGTCATCATCGGCCTGACCAGCAATGGGATGTCCCGCCAGAAGGGCGACCAGGAGAAAAACTCCCCTGCCCCTGAAAAAGGTCGGCCGCAGGTTAATCCTTCCAGCGTCCATGGCCCGGGATGCGCACGGCACGCTCATGATAGGAACCTTTTGCTGCATCGGGATGACAGGCCTCGCACCGGATCATGGATTTGACTTCCGGATTGTCGGCCCAGACCTGCCTGGGAATTTCATGATGTTGGCGGGTGAAATAGCGGGTCTCCGTGATGCGCAGGGGTGTCTCCTCCGGACGCATCGAGCGCATGATCTTGACTGAACGGGCGTCATTTGTCCGGTCCGCAGCCCTGGTGGTCAGATAGTTGGTCAAGTCGGTCCTGGTCGGGGCATCGAGGATGGCATTTTCGCCAAAGTGGTTGTCCAGGCCGGAGAGCATTTTCTCCCAGGATCGTGCTGGCAACAATCCTGGTTGATAGGCAAAGTGGCACGATCCGCACTCTTTGACGTAGGGTTCGTGGGTAACTGGTTCGACGCCGTGGCGCGAACGGGCCTGATTTTGCTCCCGGGCCATGCCCTTGTCGCCAAAACGGGCTCCACTGGCACCCGATCCACCCCGGTCCATGTCTGCGGATGCCATCTGGAGCAAACCACCCGCCTGGTTGCCCTCCGTGCCATCCATGCCGGAAACCGCATCCAATCCAAGCAGCAAGGAACCACCCACGCAGCCGATCAACAGGGCAGCGCCAGCCAAAAGTTTCGTTCTCATGGTCATGCTCCTTTTTCAAAGATCTTTGAGATAGGTCAGAAAATCACCTTTTTCCTGGGGTGTGCAGGGGCGCCCCAGGGTCCATTCGCAATTGCGGGCGAACCATTTTTCCACTTTGGCGGCATCGGTCAGCCGCTCGGGATTGGCTGATGGAGCCAGGGGATCGATGGATTTGCCACTCTTGGGGTGTTGGCCGCGCCGGGTTGGATTCTGGGTGTGACAGGTGGCGCAACTCCGATCCGGACCACCTTCCGGGTCTTTGACGGAGCGGGTCAAAAGCTCTGCGCCGCGTTGAGCGGTGAATGGCGTTCCGCTCTGGGATCGGTAGGTTGCCAGAATCTCGTCAACCTGTGCTGCGTCGACAGGACTGGCGGCCACTCCCATGCCAAGAATCAAAAGCCACGCGAGGGAAAGCGGGGCGCGTTTGCGTCCGGTCAACATGCTCTTGATCAAATTCTCCCGATGCTGCAGCGATGCCACCAGGACACCCACCAGGTGCAAACCCACGAGAAACAGCAACAGGGTGGCGAAGATTTCGTGCAGAAATGTGAGAAGTTTGACCGTACCGATGCCCAGGCCAAAGGTCATTGGCCACAAAAAACCTGAAAATTCTTTGCTATCGTAGGCAGCCATTCCCAGGATGACCGTCAGCGACAGAACCATGAGAATGGCGATCGCCATTCCCCCGCCAGCCGGGTTGTGGCCAAGGTAATGCTCGGGTCTGCCCCCCAGAATGGAGCGCATATAGGCCAAAATCTGTCGTGGTCCACGGACGAATGTGCTGAATCGGGCATGGCCTGGCCCCATGAACCCCCAGACCAGGCGAAAAATGACCAATCCGAGTATCCAATATCCTGCCATCACATGGAGGAACATGACCTCGTCCTCCGTGACAAAAGCCAGGATCACACCCAGCACCAGACCCCAATGACAGAGGCGCAGCAAAGGATCCCATACAGAGACTGTCTGTTCATGTGTGTGCATCGTCTTTCTCCCTGAAGAGTTCATGTTGGGGAGAAGTCTGGAGGAGGAACCTGAACCAAAACTGAAAAAAACCAAAAAAAATCGATCAGGAAGGGCACAGCCCTGACAAAGGCTTTCATGTCCAGGCCTTTCTTGAGGGGGTACTGAATAGTTACTCGAACATTAAAAAAAATGACGCATCCCGAAACCGATTCCGTTTTTGGCCTGGAAAATGTAGGACACAGAAAAGTCCGGTGCCTTGCACAGGCCGGGCGCAGGGTGGGGTGTCGCATCATGTTTGCGGGTGGGTTGCCGTCATGGCTTCCAGTGAGATGACCTCTCAACAAAGAAATTTTTTTCGCATGCCCTGTTGGCTGTCAATTCGTTGGCGGGAGCTGGATGGCCAGGCCCAACAAACGGCTGAGGCGTTTTTTGCCAAAACGGGTACGTTACCCTTCCAGCAGGAGATCGGTTTGGAGAGAGCGGTCCTGTCAGGGTCGCTTCCCGAAACATTGCTGCAGGAGCGGAGCGGGGCAACCTACACAGTGGTGGAAGACGTCCGGGGAGATATCAGTGGGGGTGGTCTCTCTTTTTTTCAGCTGCATGCCGCGCTGCAAAAGGGTGCCGTTCTGGCCTTGCGTTTTGTCATCATGGGTGCCCATCTGCCGGAACTGGTGTGCCTGGCGCGGGTGGTGCGTGTACGGATGGCTTCAAGGGAGGACCGGCAGCAGGATCGTCAACACATTTTTTGTGAATTCATGTCGATCGCGGCCCATGACCAGGATCACTTGATTCAATATATCACACAGGCGCAACACAACCTGCTCCGCTCCCAAAGTTCCAAGCGCATCTCCTGGGGAGAGCTGACCCGTGCCTCCCGCGCGACGCGGGAGCATGCCCGGAATGCCACAGCGTTGGCAGCGGAAAAGGGTACCGGGGCGGAGAAAAAGACAACGCCAGGTCAAAGGCAAAACGGGCGGACGCCAGGAAAATTGGCGGGTGTTCTGCGGCGAATGACCCGGGTGAAGAGCGTCTTGCCCATACGCGGCTCTTTTTTTGGCGAGCGTATATCTGGCAAAGAGGTGCGCCTTCCAGGGTGGCACATGGATGAGGGTGGTGACGATCAGCCCTTGAATCTGCCCAATTCACCCGCCTGGGGAGAAGAGAGCGTCACCGAAGAGTCGTTCACGCCGGACACCCACAGCGTCGAAGTGACCCTGCCCTTCTATTGGGAGGGGATCACTCCGGGCCTTCTGGAATGGATACGGGAGTGCCTGGCCCAGGATGGCCGGTTTCCAGATGCTCGTTCCCTGCCCTCACGGGTCCAGGCACGGGAACTTTTTACAGCCCATGCCAAGACTCTGAGCCAGACCGATACGCGCTTGTCGCGACTCATGGCGGCCTTGCGTCTGCTGATGGAGGCTGTCAGTGCGCGAGGAGTCATCGTCGAGGGGGAAGATCCTTTCCTGTCCATCATCGGTCGGCTCGATACCCTGGTACTGGCCATGGTCGGGCAGGATGCGGAGGCGACGACCGCCTGTTGCAGGCTCTTTCAAAGTCACCTCCACTTGTTGCAACAAATTCTCGACCCGCGACGCCAGGCACGAGTCAAGGATGTCGAGCAAAAGATGCGGCAGATTCGCAAGGAGATGGCCTCGTGCCAAGCCCTGCAACGACGCAAGGAGAGGGTGCAGGTACGCAAACAGATACAAAAGCTGGGGGAGGATCTGGATGCCCTGGTGAAGCTGGTCATCCGGCAAGACATGGTGACGTTGCTGGGCTACGTCATGACGCCGGTGACCATCCAGATGGGACAGGGAGAGGGCGCGGTCGTCAATTTTCTGGTTCCGGCACCACCCCCTGTGGTCGATGACATCTTGCGCCTGCACTTTGCGATTCCCGAAGATCCCTGGTACTGGCTCGCCTGTGTCGGCACCGTTGCAGCCGTCACCGTGGATACCGAAGAGGGTACATGGTATTCGGTCTGGTGCCGGATCACCGTGATTCAGACAGAAGACCAGGAGCGTTTGTGGCATCTGGTGTCGGATCGTCTGCCGGGAGTGTAGATTTTGGGGAAGCAATAAAGAAAAAAACGTAACTATTCAGTACCCCTCGAAAAAGGCCTGGACATGAAAGCCTCTGTCAGGGCTTCGCCCCGAACCTCGCCAGGACTCTGTCCTGGACCTGTCCGGTCGCCAGCCCTCTGGACCCCGATTCGTTGCCGGGTGCTGAATAGTTACCTTCGTCATTTTGATTTTATATGTGATATCAGGACCGGAATGGCCTCGTAGAGGTCGGCCAGCAATCCGTAGTCGGCGACGGAAAATATGGGAGCATCGGGATCGATGTTGATGGCGACGATGGTCTTGGCATCCTTGATGCCCGCCAGATGCTGAAGGGTGCCGGATATGCCGATGGCGATATAGAGTTCCGGTGCAATGCTCTTGCCGGTCTGCCCAACCTGCCAGTCGTTGGGAGCCAATCCGGCATCGACGGCGGCCCGCGTGGCGCCGACAGCGGCTCCCAGATCCCTGGCCAGGTCCAGAATCGGCGCGAAGCTCTTGCCGGAGGCCAGACCGTGCCCTCCAGCCACCACGATACGGGCCGACAGAAGATCCTGGCGGGTGACGGGCGAGGAGGCAAAGCCCAGATGTCGGGCGTAGTCGCCTCCTGGCAGGACCGGAACGCTGCGGAGAGGTGCGCTCTCCTTGCCATCGTCGGCTGGCGGAAAAACACTCATGCGGGTCGTCAACAGGATGGGTTGACCAGGCAGGCGAACCGTTTGGCGAATGTTGCCGGCATGAATGGGACGCACAAAGGTATCCGGAGCGACCATCTCCACCACGTCGCTTGCCATGGCCACGCCGAGCAGACCAGCCAGTCGGGGGAGCAGATCGTGGCCAAAGGTATTGGCAGGGGCCAGGAGATGCGTAAAATCATGGCACAGGGTTGCCAGCAGGTTGGCCAGATTTTCTGCCAGCTGGTGTTCCAGGGAGGGATGATCGGCCAGAAGAACCTCCCGAACCCCCTCCAGCAGGGAGGCTCTCCTGGCCGCCGCGCCGCAGCCATGACCCGCCACCAGGATGGTGGGGGATCCCAGAGATGTCGCGGCGGTGACGACATGGCGTGTCGCTCGGGCCATCTCTCCCCTGGCATCCAGTTCGGCAATGACCAGGGGTTTCACGGCCACAATCCGGCCTGGCGCAGGTGATCGACCAGTTCGGTCGTCGTGGCAACGCGCCGACCGGGAGGACGTTGGGGAGGTTCGGTCAGCGCGAGGCTCTCCATGTCCGCAACCGGAGAGAGACCCAGGTCGGCGAGAGTCAGGCAGGAGAGGGGCTTGCCGCGCGCCCGCATGATGGCCGGCAGACTGGCATAGCGGGGTTCATTGAGCCGCAGCTCCGCCGTGATCACTGCCGGCAGGCACAGGGCAAGGCGTTGTTGACCACCATCCACTTCGCGGATCACCTGAACCTCGCCAGGATCGATCACCTCCAGTTTGGCGACACAGGTGGCCTGGCTCCAGCCCAGCAATCCGGCCAGCATCGGGCCGGTTTGGGCATGATCGCCATCGATGGATTGCTTGCCGGTCAAAACCAGGGCCGGTCGCTCCCTTTGCACCACTTTCTGAAGACAGCGGGCAACGTTGAGAGGGAAAAAAAGATGGTCGGTCTCGATCAGAATGGCCCGATCGGCACCCAGGGCCAGGATGGTGCGCAACCCTTCGGTCCAGGATGCGGGGCCGACGCTGACCGCCACGACCTCGCTGGCCTGGCCTTTTTCCCGGCACCGTACCGCCTCTTCGAGGGCAATGGCGTCGAAGGGGTTGAGACAGGGGCGTATGTCGTCAAGATCCAACGCCATGGATGGAGGGCACAGACGGACCGGATGGACCGGATCGGGAACAGTCTTGACCGGGACCAGAATTTTCATGCGTCCCCTTGCGTCAGTGTCCGGCCAGGGTCTCGACGATGGCCATGAACCGATGCCAATCCCCTTCGGCATGCGTACCCTGCACAAGGTAACGTCCATTGACGACCACGGAAGGAGTACCGCTGATACCAAAAGCTCGCGCCTGGGCCTTGGCCTGGGAAACCTTGGCAACGACACCGAAGCCGGTCAATTGGCTTTTGAACGGATCTGCCTTCAAACCAGCCTCTTCGGCCAGAAAGGCGATGACATCCGGATTGTCAATCTCCATGCTGTCCTGAAAAGTGGCCTTGAAGAGAAGATGTTGCATCTCCTTGCCTTTTCCAAGAAGCAGAGCGGTAAAATAGGCCCGGACCGGAAGATCGGATTGGTTATCCCAGACAATGGGCAGGGAGCGAATCTCAAACCGATCCTGATTTTTCTCCGCCCAGGCCGCAAACACCGGATGCAATTTGAAACAGTGCGGGCATTTGAAGTTAAAAATTTCCAGCACCTGGGGCCGATTGCCGGGGGCCGGGGACGAATTTTGGATGAGCGTATAGTGTTTGCCCGCCAGCAAATCCTCAAAACGCAACAGCGCCGGATGGGAACCCGTGGCTGCGGCTGGAACGGGGGTGGGATCCTTCGCAACGGCGGATCCTTCGGCCTGCGCCGGAGAGATGGCCATAAACCAGGCCAACAGAAACAGCCCCAGGACAACAAAACGATCGCGATACATGGCAGGGAACCTTGGTCAAAGGGGGTAGAAAAAAAACCGACCCGCAGGTGAAAATCAAGAAGGAGGAGCCACCACTTCATAACTGGTTTCGATGCTGGCGGTCTTGCCCAGCATGATAGAAGCCGAACAATACTTCTCTTCGGAGAGCTTGATGGCCCGTTCCAGGGCCTGGAGCGGAATGTCGCGGCCCGTGATCCTGTAATGGACCTTGATTTTCAGGAACACCTTGGGATCCTCCTCGGCACGTTCACCGCGTATGGCGACCTCCAGATCCTGGACAGCATGGCGGCCCTTGCGCAGGATATGCAGGACATCGATCGATGTGCAACCACCCATGCCGATCAGGAGCAGCTCCATGGGACGCACCCCCATGTCGCGCCCACCGACACTCTCGGCCCCGTCCATGACCAGCGTGTGGCCGGAGCCTGACTCTCCCACCATTTGGATCCCTTCAATCAGTTTGACGCGCGCGGTAATCTCCGCCATGTCAGACCTCCCGAGACGTTGACAGCATTGGTATGAGAAAAACACCCGGCAGCCGTGCAGAATGCCGCAGGTGCCCCGGCAAGGGAAAGGGAAATCTCCGACCGGGAATCCGATCCCGTCCATCAAATCCCAGGTGGATATTCTATATCATTTCACTGGACAAGGGAGCAGGTTTGTCGAGACAATCCACGCCGACAACCGATGACATGATTTTTTGGCATGATCTCCGACAGGCTGGCACAGGGAGAAATGGATATGACCCATGACACCGAAGAGAGAGGTGTAACAGAATTGCTCCGTGCGTCGAGCGAAAAAGAGAAGGCGGAAGAGTTGCTTCGGTTGTTGCAGGGACGTGGCAGCGAACGGCACGCCGTGGTGCTGCAAGACTTTCCGGATCCCGATGCCATCTCCTGTGCCTTTGGCTACAAACTGCTCGCCGAAAGCCTCGGCATCGAAACCGATCTGCTCTATGCCGGCCGCATCAGTCATCAGGAGAATCTCGCTCTCATCAATTTACTCGATATCACCCTGATTCAATGGCAAGGAGGGGAGATTCCCAGGGGGCAGTACCAGGGGGCGGTCTTCCTGGACAACCAGGGAACCACCTCCCGCATGACGGAGTTTCTGGAACGGGCCGGGGTTCCCATCCTGGCGGTGGTGGATCATCACGTCGATCAGGAGCGGTTGCGTCCACAATTTCTGGATTTGCGCATGGTCGGGGCGAGCGCCTCGATTTTTACGAATTATCTCCAGTCCGGCGTGATGGATCTCAAGGATTCCCGTCCGGAACATCGGCAACTGGCCACCGCCTTGATGCACGGTATCATTTCGGATACAGGGTGTCTGGTCCATGCCAAACCCTTCGACTTTCAGGCAGCCGCCTTTTTGCACCCCTTTGTCAATCCGGGCCTGCTGTTTGAAATCCTCCATCAGAAGAGAAATCACAAGGTGATGGAGGTGATTCGCATTGCCCTGGCCAATCGGGTGATGCGGGAGAATTTTTGTCTGTCCGGCATTGGTTATCTGCGTTCCGATGACCGGGATGCCATTCCCCAGGCAGCCGATTTTTTGATTACCGAGGAGACGGTCCATACCGCCATCGTCTATGGCGTGATCACCTACGGAGACGGGCGGGAGGTGATCCAGGGTTCCCTGCGCACCAACAAGCAGACCCTGGCTCCGGATGCCTTCCTGAAAGATGCCCTGGGCCGGAACGAAGAGGGACACTTTTACGGCGGCGGCAAGAGCAGTGCCGGTGGGTTTGAAATTCCGTTGGGCTTTCTCTCCGGTCATGACGACCCGACCCTGGCCGAGGTCAAGTGGGAGGCCTTCAGCAACAAGATTCGCCATAAATTTTTTCAAAAGATTGGTGTGGAGTCTTGAGGCATGGGTGCCGATGGGCGCGATGACCTTTCACGCGATGACCGTTCGGAAGCGGTGGTATCCCGGGCTGATGAGCCGCAAGGGATGGCGGCATCCCGGGCTGACGAACCGCAAGGAACGGTGGCGGAGACTCTGGCCGGCAAACCGCGCTGGCTGAAGGTGCGTGCTCCCACCTCGGCGGGTTATCGTTCGGTGCAGGAGGTGGTGCGGCGGCACCGGCTGCATACGGTGTGCGAGGCGGCGGCCTGCCCGAATATTGGCGAGTGCTGGCATGCCGGGACCGCCACCTTCATGATCCTGGGCAACCTGTGTACGCGACGTTGCGCCTTCTGCGACGTGACCACGGCCCGTCCGAACCCGCCGGATCCGGAAGAGCCGGCCCGATTGAAGACCGCAGCCCGGGAGATGCGGCTCTCCCATGTGGTGATCACCTCAGTCAATCGGGACGACCTGGCCGATGGCGGGGCCGGACAGTTTGCCGCCTGTATCGATTTATTGCACACCCTGGATCCGGCGCCGGTGGTGGAGGTGTTGACGCCGGATTTTCGCGGCAAGCCGGGGGGATTGGAGCAGGTGATCGCCGCCAAACCGACAATCTTCAACCACAACGTGGAGACAGTGCCCAGATTGTACGCCACGGTCAGGCCGGTCTCCAGTTATGACCATTCGTTGGCGGTTTTGCGGCGGGCCGGGGAGCTTGCGCCGGGTCTGGCGGTCAAATCGGGCTTCATGGTCGGTCTGGGCGAGCATGACGCCGAGGTGGAGCAACTCCTGGTCGATTTGCGCCAGGCGGGAGTCTCCCTGTTGACGATCGGCCAATATTTGCGCCCCTCCTTGCAGCATCATCCGGTGGTAACCTATCGCCCGCCGGAGTGGTTCGCGGTGGTGCGCCAACAGGCTTTGGCCCTGGGTTTTCGGGGAGTGGCAAGCCATCCGCTGGCGCGCTCGTCGCACCAGGCGCGGCAGCTCTATGCCGACACCACCGACATCAAGGCCGGGGAGAAGGGATGAACTGCTTCCGCCTGATTCGCCATGCGCGTCAGGCGTATGCCGACTCGCTCGCCGAACAGCGTCAGGGCGTGGAGGCCATCCTGGCCAGGGAGTCGCCCAACCTGTTGATCTTGACAGAACATCCGCCGGTTTATACCATGGGACGTTCCGGCAGACAGGCGGAGATCCTGGATACCTTGCCAGCCGGGGCGGCCATTCCGGTCTTGGAAACGGATCGGGGCGGGCGGGTGACCTATCATGGTCCGGGGCAGATGGTGGCTTATGTCCTGCTCGATCTTGCTTCCCATGCCCGGGAGGTGCGTCGGCATGTCTGGCGCCTGGAGGAGAGCGTCATCCAAACTCTGGCCATCCTGGGTGTGACAGCGGATCGGGATCCGGCCGGGCCAGGCATCTGGGTGGGAGCGGCCAAGATTGGTGCCCTTGGCGTGCGCATTCGGCGCGGTGTCACCTCGCACGGTCTCTCCCTGAATCGGGAGCCGGATTTGCGCCACTTTTCGGGTATCATTCCCTGCGGATTTGCCGACCGACCTGTCACCTCGCTGGCAGCTTTGGGTCACCCGGTGCGCCGGGAAGAGCTTGAAGAGGTATTCATCCGGGTGTTCGAAGAGGTTTTTTCTGTACATTGGGAAGAGAATTGACCGTCCTCTGCTTCGGCAAGGATGAGTTTTTTCATGGTCCCCTGTCGGCAAGCGCCCTGGCCAAGTCAATTCTGGCCGAGGGGGTTATGGTGTTTCTCCCGAAAAAGATGGATCTGAACCCATGTTCAAGCCCGAGACCCCCTTTTTGACCGTCGATGTCATTGTCGAACTCGTCGATCGGCCCGAGCGGCCCATCGTCTTGATTCAGAGGCGCAATCCGCCGTATGGCTGGGCCATTCCCGGCGGGTTCGTCGATCGGGGCGAACGCCTGGAGCAGGCCGCCCGGCGCGAGATTCAAGAGGAGATCTCCTTGCAGGTCCGTTTGCGGGCCTTGTTGGGTGTCTACTCGGATCCGGCGCGGGATCCGCGCATGCACACCTGTACGCCGGTCTATGTCGGCGAGGGTCGGGGAACACCTCAGGCCGCCGACGATGCCAAGGCCGTGGGTATCTTTTCCCTGGCCAGGCTGCCGACGGAATTGGCCTTTGACCACGCCTTGATCTTGGCCGATTATCGACGTTTTCGTGAGAGCGGCCTGGTGGCTCCCTTGTGGGAGGGGTGACCAGGCTTGAATAAAGGGAGGATCATCATGATACGAACGAATCATGGACAGCGTGTTGGGCATTGGCTGGCAGGACTCCTCCTGTCGATGGGAATTGTGTTGGCGCTGCCCATCCTCGCCTGGGCGGGGTTCTGGCCATCGGAGGTCTCCGGATCATCCATGCCGAGCCTGGCCCCCATGCTGGAAAAGGTGATGCCGGCCGTGGTCAACATTCATACGAGCAGCCGCATCCAGGTTGCCGACCATCCGCTGTTGAGCGATCCTCTGTTTCGCTACTTTTTCGACATGCCCAACAATCGGAGCCAGCCTCGTGAACAGATCCAGCGCAGTCTGGGTTCCGGGGTGTTGATGGATGCGGCCAAAGGGTATGTCCTGACCAACAACCACGTCATCAAGAACGCCCAGGAGATTACCATCACCCTGTCGGACGGGCGCAATCTTCAGGCACAAAGAGTCGGCGAGGATGCCGAGACCGACATCGCCGTGGTGCGCATTCCGGCGGAGCGTCTGTCCGCTCTGCCCATCGGCGATTCGGATGGCTTGCGGGTGGGGGATTTTGTCGTGGCCATTGGCAATCCCTTTGGTCTGGGATCGACGGTGACCTCCGGCATCGTCAGTGCCATGGGGCGCAATGGTTTGGGCATCGAGGGATATGAGGACTTCATCCAGACCGATGCCTCCATCAATCCGGGCAACTCCGGCGGTGCCCTGGTCAATCTGCGCGGAGAACTCATCGGCATCAACACCGCCATCCTGGCCAAGGGGGGCGGTAACGTCGGCATCGGCTTTGCCATCCCCGTCAACATGGTGCGCCAGATCATGACGCAACTGGTCGACAACGGCGAGGTACGCCGGGGCCTGTTGGGGGTGCAATCCCAGGATTTGACGGCGGATCTGGCGACTGCGTTCGGTTTGGATCGCATTGGTGGGGCGGTGGTGGGCAACGTGGTGGCCGGTTCCGGGGCCGAACGGGCCGGGTTGCGTCGCGGCGATGTGATCATCGAGGCCAATGGCCGGGAGATTCGTAACGCCGCCGCGCTGCGCAATGTGATCGGCTTGGTGCGAACCGGCGAGGAGGTCCAGCTCAAGTTCATGCGTGACGGCAAGATCCACGCCGCCAAAGCCGTGGTGACCCAGCCGGAGTTTTTGCGCAGAGATGGCAAGGAGGCCAACCCGAACCTGGATGGTGCCCTGCTGGAGATCAAACCCGGCAAAACCGAGGAGAAAGAGGGTATTCTGGTGGCCTCTGTTCGGGAGGGTTCCCCGGCCTGGCGCATCGGCCTGCGTCCGGGAGATCGCATCCTGTCGGTCAATCGTCAGGTGGTGAAGAATCTGGACGAGCTGGCCAAGGCCTCGGGTCGTGTCCAGCGACAACTGCTTTTGAATATTGAACGCGATGGCCAGGGGTTGTTCATTCTCGTGCGTTAACAGGATGTCCGGCATAAATATTGCTTAATGACTCGTTTTTTTGCGCAGAACCGCCGGATAACGATGAAAGCACAAGCATAGCAGACTCGCCGCTGACTACAAATCCCGATAGTCCGGACCACTCCCACCCTCGGGGGGAACCCAACGCAGGCTATCGGCCGGGTCCTTGATGTCGCAACACTTGCAGTGCAAACAGTTCTCCGCCTGGATGCGCACCGGCAGGCCGGGTCGTTCAGGAAGACGATAGACACCGGCAGGACAATAACGGGTCTCGGGATGGACAAAGGGATCCATCGCCAGGACCTCCTCTTGTCGCCGCAGCAAATGCACTGGCTGGTCGGGATCATGCCGGATGCCGCTGCCAGCCAGCGCCGCAGGACGATCCAGGACAAGATGGCCATCCGGTGCTGGCCAGGCAAAAACCGGAGATGCCTTGGCCGGTCGAAAAAACTCCCGGTCGCGCCGCCGCCAGCTCCAGGTCCAGGGTGAACGACCCCGGCTCACCCCTTCCCAGGCTGCCCCGAACAGACCTGGAATCCGCCCGGCGCGAAAACCGGGTCGCACATTGCGCACCTGCCGCAACCGCGCCAGCAAGGCCGAATCGTGCAGGGTCTGCGTCCAAAGGCGCAAAGCCTGGCAGGAAACATCCCCCCGGGTCAGAAGCGTATGCACCACCTCCGCTGCCAGCAGACCCGACTCGATGGCATGGCCAATGCCCTGCATGCGGACGGCATCGAACAACCCCAAAGCATCGCCGATGAACACCCCCCCATCGCAAACCGGCTCCGGCAGGCTCTGCCACCCCCCCAGGCTGAGGGTACGGGCACCTCCGGCCAGATAACGTCCCCCCTCCAGGATACTCCGTGGCAAGGGGTGCCGCTTCCAATGCTGAAAAGCCTGAAAAGGCTCAAACCAGGGGTTGCCATAGGTCAAGGCGACGGCAAAACCAACCGCAACCCGGTTCCCGCCCGCCGGATAGATGAATCCGCCACCAGGAATCTCTCCCGGCAGAGGCCAGCCCAAAGTGTGCAAAAAGGGTCCGCTCCAGCCTTGGGGAGTCTCCCATAATTCTTTGAAACCCAGGGCATAACTCTGCGGAGAGCGCCCATGCCGCAGTTGAAAGTGGCGGATCAGGGTTTCACTCAACGAACCGCGACACCCTTCGGCCAGGATGGTCAGCGGCGCCCGCACCGCCACTCCCGGCTGAAAACCCGGCTTGGGCTGCCGGTCACGATGGCGCCCCAAATCGCCGGTCACCACCCCGGCCAGGCGCTCCCCCTCCCAAAGCGGAGCCACCGCCGGAAATCCGGGAAATACATCCACACCCACCGCAGCGGCTCGTTCGGCCAGCCAGCGGACCAACCTTCCCAAAGAGAGATACCGCTCCCCCCGATGGCTCCAGACAGAGGGCAACGGCAACGACCAGGAGTTCCGTGCCGTCAGATAGAGCAGGGATTCGGCCTCGACCAGATCTCCCAGAGGCGGAGGGGAGACGCCGCCCGATGCGGAATCCAGCAGCGGCGCCAACACCCGGGGATCCAGCAAAGCTCCGGAAAGCGCATGCCCACCGATGCGCGCCGCTTTTTCCAGGAGACAAACCCGCCAACGACCCCGCCAGGCGAGAGACCAGGCAAAAGCCAACCCCGCCGGACCGCCTCCCACCACCACCACATCGTAGAGCAGGGTTTCCCGTGCCGGATCAGGAGAGGGAGCCAAAGGAGCTGCGCCGCCGCCGGTTGGCCAGAATGCCGCCGCTGATAAACCCCATCGCCAAAACCCCGGCCCCGGCCAGAAAAGATTGGGTCAACGACTGTTTTTCCAACAACTGCTTCTCCTCGGCCAGCTCCTTGGATTGCGCCTCCAGGGTACGGACCTGCTCGGTGAGCCGTTTGTTGGACTCTTCGATACTCAGGGCATTTTCGGAAACGCTCTTGACCCGTTCCAGCTCCGCTTCCAGCTTTTCCTGGGAGCGCAGGCGGGTCTTGAGCTGCCCGACCTCCAGGCGCAAAGCATCGCGCTCCTTGTCGGCCTTGGCGCGAGCCTCTTCGGCCTCGTCGACACGCAAGCGCGCCGGGGCCTGTTTGGAGAGAGAGTTTTTGAGCATCCACCCCTCCAGGCCGGTTTCGGTGCGCACCAGGCTCCAGCCCTTCTCGCCATCCTGAAGAAGTTCCAGACGTGTGCCGGTACTCAGGGACTTGATCACCTTGTATGTGATATCCTCGCCGCGACGCAACGTGCTGGTACACTCGTCGGCCACATACCAGGTTTCCGCCTGGACAGGAGACGCCACACCCCAAACGAGACATGCCAGCCACAGCACAATCCCTGGACGTAATTCGGACGCTTTCATGAAACCTCGACCTGGTCAGGCAAATACAGGACAAAACAGGCAGCCACCCCCGGATCGGAACGGCACCTGGAAACCGGCTCGGGGATGCACGACAAAGACGATGAATCCCGACCACCCCCGCAGTCTACGGGAAACCTAACCCGGTCGGCAAGGAAACCGACCCCTCGCTCACAGAAAACCTGGAGAGTTTGCCATGTCTTTGAATGAACAAGTGGGAAAGGCTCGCGTCCTCATCGAGGCCCTGCCCTACATGCGCCGTTTCGAAAACCGGACCTTCGTCATCAAATATGGCGGCCACGCCATGGTCGATGAAGAACTGAAACACACCTTCGCCCAGGATGTCATCCTGTTGCGCCAGGTAGGTATTCACCCCATCGTCGTGCATGGCGGCGGCCCGCAAATCGGCAAGACCATGGACCAGATGGGTCTGAAATCGCATTTCGTCGATGGCATGCGCGTCACCGACGAGGCCACGGTCAATGTCGTCGAAATGGTCCTGGCCGGCAAAATCAACAAGGATATCGTCAATCTGATCAACCAAAACGGCGGACGGGCAGTCGGCCTCTCCGGCAAGGATGCCCGCACCATCCAGGCCCGCAAACTCGCCCATGTACGGCGCGGCGCCGCCATAAAAGTGCCGGAGATCATCGACCTCGGCTGGGTAGGCGAAGTGGAACACATCGATCCCCAGCTCCTCACTCTGCTGAAAAACTCGGAGATGATCCCAGTGGTGGCCCCGGTCGGGGTAGGCACACGCGGAGAAACCTACAATATCAACGCCGATCACGTCGCCGGTCACATTGCCGCCGCCTTGCAGGCCGAAAAATTGATCCTCCTGACCGACGTGGCCGGTGTCCTCGACGCCAACCGCAATCTGATCGAACAACTCAGCGCCACAGAGGGAGTCTCGCTCATCGACAAGGGGGTGATCAACGGCGGCATGATCCCCAAAGTGGAGACCTGCCTGCGCGCCTGCCGGGAGGGGGTCTCCGCCGCCCATATCATCGATGGCCGCCTCGAACACGCCCTGCTGCTGGAAATTTTCACCGATGGCGGCATTGGTACCCTGGTACGCTGACCTGCCATCCAATCCATCCCTGCCACTCCGGGAGAGCCCTCATGGAAGCCGTCTCCACGCTGGTCCTGTTCATCGTCATCCTGGCCCTGATCCTGGCACCATTGAGCGTCAGAATCGTGCCGCAAGGCATGGAGTATACCCTGGAGCGCTGGGGTCGCTACTCCCGCACCCTGTTGCCAGGTTTCAATGTCATCATCCCTGTTTTCGACCGGATCGGTTCCCGACTGGACATGCGGGAACAACTCCTCGATGTTCCCTCACAGGAGGTGATCACCAAGGATAACGCCATGATCCGCGTCGATGGCGTCCTGTTTTTCCAGATCCTGGAGGCAGCCAAAGCGGCCTACGAAATCTCCAACCTGCACAATGCCATTCTCAACCTGACCATCACCAACATTCGTACCGTGATGGGATCGATGGACATGGACGAGCTGCTCTCACGCCGTGACGAAATCAACTCCCAGCTCCTTTCCGTGGTGGATGAGGCCACCTCCCCCTGGGGTATCAAGGTGACGCGCATCGACATCAAGGACATCACCCCGCCCAAGGATCTGGTGGAGTCCATGGGTCGCCAGATGAAGGCCGAACGGGAAAAACGGGCGGTCATCCTGGAGGCCGAGGGTGTGCGTCAAGCGCACATCCTGCGCGCCGAAGGGGAAAAGCAGGCAGCCATTCTCAAGGCCGAAGGGGAGAGGGAAGCGAGCTATCGCCAGGCCGAAGCAAGAGAACGGCTGGCCGAAGCCGAGGCCCGGGCAACACAACTTGTCTCCGAAGCCATCGCCCAGGGAGACGTTCAGGCGATCAACTATTTCGTCGCCCAGAAATATGTGGAGGCCCTGGGCAAGATCGGTACCGCCGACAATCAAAAAGTCCTGTTCCTGCCCCTGGATGCCTCTGGTATCCTGGGTGCCCTGGGTGGCGTCGCCGAATTGACCCGGCAAGCCTTCGCCCAGCCAACTCACCTCAAACGCGCAGCCCCATCGACCGATGAACACCTTGCACCCTCTTGAAACCCTCCTGACCCACCTGCACCACTGGCACTGGTGGATTGCGGCAGTACTCCTGTTGATCATGGAGGTGACCCTGCCTGCCTTTTTCTTTTTGTGGCTGGGGGTGGCTGCCGGGGTGACCGGACTCCTGGCCCTGCTCTTTCCGGAGCTGGGCTGGAAGGGACAGATGCTCTGGTTTTCCGGCCTCTCCCTGGTGAGCATCGCGCTTTGGCACGGGGTGTTACGTCGCCGACCCACGTCGTCGGAGCTTCCCCATCTCAATCGGCGTACGGCCCAATACATCGGGCGGGTCTTGACGTTGACCGCACCCATTGTCCATGGCACGGGACGGCTGAAGGTGGATGACTCCCTGTGGAAAATTTCCGGTCCGGATGCCCCGATCCACACCCGGGTCACGATCATGGCCATCGATGGTACGACCCTGATCGTGCAACCCCTCCCTGGTCAGCCCCTCCCTGCCACACCGCCAGTCAGCCTGGAAAACAAGAAACCATGACCATCCCCTTCCTTGCAGAAACGGACGTGTCTTGATGTCCACCCTCATCTCCACCGATCAACAGCCGGTTACCTGTGTTGCAGACCTGATCACCTACATGGAGGCGGGTTGCAAGCCCCGCTCCCAGTGGCGCATTGGCACGGAACACGAAAAATTTGGCTTCCGAAAAAGGGATATGACCCCCATTCCCTACGCCGGACCGGGAGGGGTTCGCGTCATTCTGGAAAAGATGGCCGCACAGTTTGGTTGGCAACCTGTCTTTGAAGGCGACAATCCCATCGCCCTGCTTCAGGGGCAAGCCTCCATCACCCTGGAACCGGGTGGGCAGGTGGAGTTGTCCGGGGCACCCCAGGAGACCATTCACCAGACCCAGGCCGAGATCAATACCCATCTGGATCAACTGGGCGTGGTGTGCCGCGATCTGGACGTGGCTTTTGTCGGGGTGGGAGCACAGCCGAAATGCCCGCGCGAAGAGATCCCCTGGATGCCCAAGGAGCGCTATCGCTTCATGCGCGCCTATCTCCCCACCAAGGGAAGCCTCGGCCTGGACATGATGACCCGTACCGCCACCGTGCAGGCCAATCTGGATTTTGCCAGCGAGGCGGACATGGTGGCCAAATTTCGTCTGGCCCTGGCCCTGCAGCCTCTGGCGACGGCTCTTTTTGCCAACTCCCCCTTCACCAACGGGCGTCCGAACGGTTTTCTCTCCTATCGTTCGGAGATCTGGCGGCACACCGATCCGGACCGCTGCGGATATCTCCCTTTCGTCTTTGCCGAGGGGTTTGGTTTTCGGAATTATGTAGAATATGCCCTGGATGTCCCCATGTTTTTTTATTACCGGGACGGGCATTATCAGGAGGCCGGTGCTGCTCCTTTTCGCGCCTTTCTGGAAGGGCGGCTGCCCACCCTGCCCGGGCAATACCCCACCGCTGCCGACTGGAGCCTGCATCTGACCACCCTCTTTCCGGATGTCCGCCTCAAGCATTTTCTCGAAACCCGGGGCGCCGATGCCGGTAATTCGGCCAATCTATCCGCCCTCCCCGCCTTCTGGAAGGCTCTGCTTTACGACGACCAGGCCTTGGCCGAGGCCTGGGAGCGCGTCGCCGACTGGACACCGGAAGAGCGGGCAGCCGTGCATCGCGAGGCGCCGCGCCTTGCCCTGCGCACCTCCATTCCGGGGAGGCGCACCTTGCAGGATCTGGCCATAGGCATTCTGGAGACAGCCCGTGCCAGTCTGCACCGGCAGGCGGTCAAAAACCGCGAAGGCTGCGACGAATCGATCTATCTCCAGCCCCTGTTTCGTGTCGCCGAAAGCGGCATCACCCCGGCGGAGAGGCTCCTCAAGGCCTATCGCACCCGCTGGGGGCAATCGGTCAACCCCCTGTTTCGCGAAGAGGAGTTTGAGTCTTTCTATGCCCGCTGCCAGAAATAGCCCGCTGTCTCATACCTTTTTGCACTGGAACAACCTGGAAGTCATGACGTATACTCGAAGGGTATTGAAAACAAGCGGGAGATGAAAAATGGCCTATGCGATCCCTTTCGATACCCTTGCCTTCGTGAAGGAGCTGGAGACTGCCGGTGTGCCACCCGCCCAGGCCGAGGCGCAGGCCAGTGCCTTATCCAAGGTTTTGCAAAAGGTGGAGGATGCCCGCCAGGATGAGCTGGCAACCAAAGGGGATGTCATCCGCCTGGAAAGGGACATCAAGGAACTCGATGCCAAGATGGATGCCCGCTTCAGGGAGATGGATGCCAAGCTCAAAGAACTGGAGCTGCGCATGATCATCAAGCTCGGGACAATGATGCTCGCCCTCTTCGGTCTGATGATCACCGCCAATCGCCTTTGGCCCATTCAGGTGGAATATGTCACGGCTCCCCACGCCGCGCAAGAGATGCGTCTGCCTCTGCCTGTCCGGCCAGAACCACCCTCCGTCCCGCCTGCACCTGCCAGGTAATTCCAATCCCAGATCAAGCGTCTGCTTCGTTGACTGCCTCACTCGCTCCTCGCCGTACCCAACACGTACTGTCTTGTCGCTCATTCGTTGTCGCCTCGCATCCATCTTGATCTGGAATGGAATAAAAGCATCGCTCGCCTCGTCTGCCCCTGTCCTGCATCCTCGTCTTGAGAACTCCCCTGACGTGCCTTTCCGTGGTTCGCGTTTCTTGCGCTATCCATGGTCGATGTTGTCTGGCGTTTGATTGAAACAAGAAAAACTTACTTTCATGTCAGCAGGTTAAAAGAGAAATATGACTTGCTCTCGGTTCCATTTTTGTTGTATTTTGCGAAGCCGTGCTTGTATGAACTACCGTTCCACTTGGGGCATTTACATTGCACTTACTGGGCCGAAAAATGGACTACAAATATGATGTTTTCTTGAGTTATAGCCATGAAGACAAGCTCATAGTCCATGAGCTTTATAATCGCCTGAAAAATGATGGTTTAAGGGTCTGGATTGATGAAAGAGCCATCGAAGTTGGTGGTTTCCTCCCTCAGGAGATCAAGGATGGTCTGGAAGGTTCACGAATATCAATTCTCACTCTGTCTCATTCTTCCCTTAGAAGCAACTGGGCTGAAGCCGAACGCAGAATAGTTGTTGACCGCGACCCGGATAATGCACAAAGACGTTTTGTTCCTGTCCGTCTGGACGATTGCGCAATCCCAAACAATTTAAAATATACTACATGCATCGATTATAAAAGTAAGGACGATGAAGTATATCAGAAGCTGCTGGCGTTTTGCGAAAGCAACCCGTTAGGGGAATGGTATGGTGTTGACAGCAATCAATCCTGGGATGGACTGTTATTATCTGTCAACGTCCGCAATCCACAGTCCAGGAATGCAATCTTATATTATCGCGACCATCCTCTGACTGACGAGATAGTTGCCATGATGAAAAAACATGGTGTTGACAAAATAAAAGCACACCATGGGTTCAGAAAAAAGATCAGCGAATCCGCGCAACGTGTGGAAGAGATGCTTAATGTTATCGATGACATAACAGCACCAGGGTCACAACATAGTCCTCAAGAAAAAAAGGATATGTTTAGATCAGCAAAGAATCTCATCGAAGAAAAAATCATCGAATCCCTGGACTTGTTTCATCCAAGAGCCGTTACGGCATTCAAGGAACTCAGTGCAAATCATAAAGAATCAGCAATCCATAGTATAATAACTGGACTTAACGTTATAAACCTGGGAAAAGAGCTGAACTGGAAGAAGAAAAAGATCGTTCGTGGAGCCTTGGCGGCGATTTTGCACGACGTCGGTAAAAAAAGCATACATGAAGATGCACTTAAAAATCAAGACAAACTTGATGGAAAACATCAGGAGCTGGTAAAAAGACACTCTGTAAAGGGATTTAATATTCTCCTTGAAATAGACCAGGAAGATCTCAACGACGATGCCATGGCTGCTCTGACCCACCACGAGTGGTACGCTGACAGCAACAGAGGTTACGGCGGATTGACCACGTTCCGAGACGAAGTGTCTGGTCATTCAGGGATTCGAGATCATGACGGAGATATAATCAAGATCAATGTCGATTATTACTTGAAACATGCAAATCAGGATCAATTGGATACACTGCAAGCCATAGTTTTAGCAGACGCCGTATCCGTCTTGGAAGAAGCACACTCAGATAAAGGGGAACTGCGTCTGCTCCAGGTTATGATCATCATGATCAATCATGCCAGGAAAGGCCGTTTCAACCCAGACCATTTCCGTGCGTGGTACAGACTTAACGATAAGACCGACATGGATCTGCTTTTGGGTTGCGAAATGCACAGGTTCTCATTCCCAAGGGAAATGGAAGAAGATAATCTCGAGTTAAGCACGAAAGAGGTTCCTCTTCAAGATCCCCTTCCCATCATGACTCTTGACGAATTAAAACAGATGGGAGTTTACAAAAGAGTCGAGGATCTCGGTCTGGACCTGGAACGGTTCGATCGGAGAGGGGGAATCCATAAGAGAATCATTGACAGTGTTGTCTTCAAAAAGAATCTAAAGCCAATCATAACCGATGAACTTCTTAAGGAAAATAAAATCAATCTTGAGAAAAACTCTCTAACAAGAAAAGCATACAACATCAAACTTGACGTTGCAGTCGACTGCTTTAAATATGATGATCTAGAAAGTCCTTTTCTGAGAAGCAAACTTGAACCTTTCAATCCAGATTACAAAGTCATCCAGATGGATGGAGGCATCCTCCTGTATTTTATAGCCAATAGAATAATCAATGAGTCAGGCAAGTCTTATGATAACGCTGAAGCCAGAAAAATAGATCTCATTCGTGAGATAGAAGTTCTCAAGAAAGAATCTCGTCACGTAACGACAGGCACCAGGAAGAAATTCACGATAGAACTGCCTGTTTATGGAAATCGCCTCGGTTATGCTGATTTAAAAAAATTGGGCCTTCTTGACAACTTGAGCAATGTCAACGAAAAAGTCAGAGTTAAAATTGATAATCTGGAAAAATACGAAAAAAGAGCCCTATCATTAAATTATCTTATAAAGAATGGGTTCAATGTAAAAAGTGATGAACTAAGAAAAAATGGCATAAACCCTGAGAAAAAAATCTTTTACGACATCAAAATCTACAAAGCACTGCCTGGCAGTCTCACAGCCAAAGTTTCCATCTTTCGAGAAGATGAGGAGGAAAACATCAAATTTGTTTTTAAATGTCAGGGATCAAACATATTGGTCCCCGTGGCCGAGCATAAAACAGAAAAAGATGAAGTCATCGAGATCATCGACCTGGATTTCAGCGAGGCTCTGAAACCACCCGACCTCAGCAACATCATCCTCGGAAGTCACTGGTCTCCAAACTAAAATAACACCTTGGCAGTGTATTGTTGCACTGGCAAGAGGGTGACTGGATCATCCATGGCAAAACCAGCGCTTCGCCCGGTTATAACACACGAGCAGATTTACAGGCCTCAACCAGCAGAAAAAAAAGCTCCTGAGGATTACAGCAACGCTCGTCCCTCCTGACAGCAAGGGAAGGATGACCGCATGTCATGGCAATATCAGCCACCCGGCATGAGCTTGATGGCCGCGATGACAGCGCCAGAAGCACCGATGACCCATTTGATGATTTCCAGTTTTGCATCGGCCAGATCTCGCTTGGTAACCAAGTCGTCCAGGCGCGACTCCTGAGCTGTCCTGACAGCCTCGGTCATGGCCTCAGCCTGGATGTCCGTGAAACCTGCATCCTTGAGTCGCTTGACAAAAGCATGTGTATCAAAAGTCAACGCCCCCATGTCATCTCTCCACGCTGCCGTTCATGGATGGGGAAAATCTCCACCCCCCCCTCCGATGAGAGTCGCTGTGCAGCTTTCACGGTAAAATTGGTTAACCCAACTGATTCTGTTCCGCAAATTTTTCGGACATCCATGTCAGAATACCGCTTTCGTATAGAAATGACGAACATAAATGTTTATATCGCAGGGTTGGGATGTTTAAATTTACCGCAACTATTCAGCACCCGGCAACGAATCGGGGTCCAGGGGGCTGGCGACCGGACAGGTCCAGGACAGAGTCCTGGTGGGGTTCGGGACGAAGCCCTGACAAAGGCTTTCATGTCCAGGCCTTTCTTGAGGGGGTACCTGGACAGTTACAATTTACCTGGGCTTTCAACACACATGCTCTCGTCAAGCCACGCAAAAGGTGCTGCTTCCGCTGATCCCGTCTCGATTCGCAGATGCCGCGAGGTTTGCGTCGCTTTTGAGGTGGAACCTGCTATGGGTTTTGGACTACACTCACGTCTCTTCCCCAAACCAATCCGGAGGTCTCCCCATGAAGCAGTTTTCCGTTTGTCTGGCCGTGGCAGCTGCACTGTTGTTGGCAACTCCCGCCATGGCTGAAGACACCGCCCACAAATCACAACCCACAGCGACGGATGGTGCCAGCAAACACCAACAGCAAACCAAGAAAAAAGAGATGTCACCTGAGAAATTCCAGGCCCGGAAGGCTAAACAGGTGGCGTTGCTGGAAAAACTGCTCGCCTGTTTCAAAGCAGCCAACTCCATGCCGGATATGAAAAAATGTCGCGATAACGATAAAGCGGAACGGCACCAAAGCCGCGAAAAGGCCTATCAGGAACGGCACCCAAAACAATAAAATGCAAATCTCTCAGAGACCGTCCAAAGATGCCCTGATCGGGCAGAAGTTGGCGTGAAAGACTCCGTTGGGGCTTCGCCCCAAACCCCACCAGGAGGGAGGGCACAGCCCCTCCTCCTGGATATACATCCCACTCTTTCAAACGTTAAAAAAATGACACATCCCGGAGTGGGTGTCGCTCAAACATCTCCCCCCCGAAATACCCGCAACACCTCCCGCGCCTGACTCGACTCCAAACGCGCTCCAAAACGGGTCACAAGCACCGATGCCGCGTGGCAAGCAAGACGCGCCGCTTCCGAAGCCGTCATACCGTGGGTTATGCCATAAAGGTAGGCACCGGCAAACAGGTCGCCGGCACCGTTGGTGTCTACGGGTTGCACCACTCGACCCGGAACAGCGACCATACCGGAACCGTCATCGATCAGGGCACCCTGTCCCCCACGGGTCACGACCAGGGAACGAGACAGGTCACGCAGGCGTCGCGCAGCAAGCTCCACATCCTGGGTTCCGGCAAACTCCAACGCCTCGTTCTCATTGCAAAAAATAAGATCGACCCCCCCCTGAACCAGGGCCTCCAGACCCGACCGGAAATAGCGTACCATGCTGACATCGGAAAAGGTCACGGCAACGCGAATACCAAACTTCCGTGCCAGGGAAACAGCCTCCAGAGCCGTCTCCAAAGCTGTTGGTGAAGAGATCAAATAACCCTCGACATAAAGATAGGTTGCCTTTGCCATGTCATCCGGCAACAAGGCCCCCGGAGTGATCCGTTCTGAAATACCCAGGTGCGTACACATGGTGCGCTCGGCATCGGGGGTGATGAACACCAGACAGCGACCCGTCACGCCCGTACCAGCGGGATCCAGGGCACTCTCCACCCCGTTGGCGCGCAGATCCCGGGCAAAGAAAGCCCCAGCCTCATCGCCAGCCACCCGGCAGGAGTGAAACGCCCGACCACCCAGTTGCGCCACCGCAATCACCGTATTGGCCGCCGACCCTCCACAAGAACGCCGCGCCGCAGCCTTGGGCAGAGCGGACAACAACTCCTCTTGCCGTTTTTCATCCACCAGGGTCATGGCCCCCTTTTCCAAACACATGCGTTCCAGAAATGCGTCATCCACTTCCAGTTCCATGTCCACCAAGGCGTGTCCAACACCATAAACGTGGTATAGAGTCATGATTGCAATCCTTCCGGCACTCTGGTCTCAGAAATAATGATGGTGGACAGATGGTATCCCTGCAATGACGCTGAAGGCTGTCTGGTTCCCGATCACAAAAGAACGACGTGTCCCAGAACAGACGCAGTTCAGCTTCACTGCCAATCCGGCGTCAGGGGAACATGGCACAACCGTTCGAGCAGGGGGTCATGCAGCGGGCCATTGCTCGCGAGCAACGAGGCGGCACGCGTCTTGACCTGATTGAATCGGCACGGTTGTCCATCCCGATTGGTGACCCGCCCCCCGGCCTCTTCCACCAGCAGAAGTCCGGCACAAAAGTCCCATTCATTCTTGGGTGTCAGGGTGAAGGTGACATCATAGCGACCCGCCGCCACCAGGGCGAGCTTGTAGGCGATGGAACCCATGATCGACAACTGGAACTCCGTCTCGAAGGGTGCCCACTCGCCGCGCTGAGTCTCGCTGCGGCTGGCCAGACAGGTGGCTCCCAGGAGCTGATCACGACCGCTGGTACGAACGCTCTTCCCATTGAGATACGTTCCCCCCCCCCGGCGTGCGGTGTAGAGTTCATCGGCGGCCGGGTTGTAGACACAAGCCGCAACCGGCTGACCCGCGACGACAAGACCAACCGACACGGCAAACTGGGGCAGACCGGCGATAAACTCCTTGGTGCCATCGATGGGGTCCACCACCCAGACCCGCTCTCGCTGCAACCGGGAAGCATCGTCGACACTCTCTTCGGAGAGCCAACCCCAATCGGGCCGCCCTGACAGGAGCAGATCCTGCAAAATGCGGTTGGCCTCCAGATCGGCATTGGTCAAGGGGTCGTCAAACCCCTTTTCCCGCACATCAGCGGCCTTGGCAACCGTCTGACCCAGACGGAAATAACGCATGGCCGCAGCCCCGGCCTGGCGAACCGCATCCACCATGCGCGACAATTCGGTGTCAGTAACAGACATGGGTAGAGTCCAGATTCATGGTTTTGCTTTGGCTCGCCGAAAAAACAGGTTGAACAACTCCGCACCAGCGTCACTCTACCTGTCGACGCGGATTTTGTCATCCGTCATCCATGGGCAACGGGGAAAAACATGTCCGAGGAGTCCTGGTCGTTGACCCGACGTCTGACCTTGAGCGGCCCGGTGTGTCGACGCACCGGCGGTACGGTCGAAAGTCAACTGCTGGCCGCCATGATCGAAGCCACTCCCGGGGAACGGCTGGCCGAACTCGGGGCCGGCTGTGCTGCCACATCGCTCATCGTGGCGGATCGTTCACCGGGCATTCACCTGGATGCCCTGGAGTTGCAACCCCTCCTCGTGCAACATGCGCAGGAGAACGTGATCCGCAACAACCTGACCGCGACCCTTCATGTCTGGTGCGGCAATGTGCGCACTCCGCCCGCCGACATGCCACCCGGAGGTTATCAGCAGGTATTTTTCAACCCGCCGTTTTTTCGCCCGGATGCCGGACGCCTGCCTCCGGATCCGGTGCGGGCCATGGCCCGTTTTGAAATCGCGGCCACCTGGATCGATTTTGTCGCCTGTGCCAAACATCTGCTGGCGCCAGGAGGTCACTGTCATATGGTGCATCGTCCGGAACGTTGGCCGGAGATTCCTGGGGTATTGAGCCGACATGGTCTGACCCCATGGCGTCTTTTCAGGGTGCATCCCCGCCCCGCTCTTCCTGTCGCTCTGGTTCTGATCAGCGCCACCAAGGGGGTGACGACACGCCCTGCCGCACCCTTGCAGGATCTTTCGCTGTTTTTGACTGGTCACCCCACCGACACGCTGCCCCTCTCCCAATGGCTGTTCGAGGGTCTGCCTCTCAACCGACAATTTTTTGGCTGACTTGTTCTCTTCCTGGCCACGAGGGCCGTTGCCTACCCCTGCGTCATCACTTTGAAGAAGCGTTCAGGCTGTTTTTGTCATTGCCTGGCAAAGTCGATTCTGATAACCTTAATACTGTTGTCACCTTCCGAAATGATCTCTGAAGGTGTGTATGAGAGGGGATGAAATGCCTGGAATAAACTCACAGTTTGATGTTTCTCGGAAGATCAACTCACGATTCGATGTTTCTCGGGAGTAGTCATGGCCGACGTATTTATTTCCCATTCAGTCCAGGACAAACCGTTGGCTGAACACTTGGCAGGCCGCTTGCGCGACGCGGGCATCACGGTTTGGGATGAAAATTCACTTCTGCCAGGGTCAGAAATTACGTCAGGGATATTGGAAGCAATATCTGATGCGCACGTTTTTTTGTGTATTATTTCTGATCATTCCATAACAAGCCACTGGGTTCAGTCCGAAATTGCCGTTGCTCTTTCCCGCAAGGATAAATTTATTATTCCAATAGTCAGGAAAAAATCGACATCGGAACCTGAGTTGCCATTCATGATTCGTCATATACAGGTGTTTACTCTACCAGAAGATGAAACATCCGATGCAGAAGTCCAGAAACTCGTTTCACTCCTCAAGCAGAAGAGACGGTTTCTCTCAAACAACCAGTCGCAGGAAACCGCACAGTTGCTGGCAAGACGTGAAGTTTTGGCCAACGGAATATCCGCACTCCATCAAGAACAGGTAGAATACGCGAAAGAACAGAATCTAAGGACGAGTAAAATAGCCCTGAAAATATCGGTGACAGGCATAGCATCGATATCAATGTCAGTTATGATATTAGGAATGCTGAGTGTCGTACCATCAAACATTCGCATGCTTTCCGTCGGTGTATCTTTTGGCACACTTTTCGGAGTTCTGATTTATTTCCTCGTTCACCAGTTACTGTTGCACACCAGCCAAAAACACAAGAGAAGCAACGGATGAGTGAGCAGGATATCCTCGCCCAAAAGCTTCTGCGTCAGGAAACGAAAGACCTTTCATGAAGGATGGGGAGGCTTTGTCTGTCCTCGGTTGATTCGCGCCGTCGCAATCATGGGCGACTCTCTTTCCACCCCCTCTCCGCCCGTGCAAGCCGCTCCGGCGTCCCGATATCAGCCCAGGCACCCTGCAAGTGCAGACCAAACAGCCGCCCGGCTTGCATGCTGTCATCATACAACCGATTCAGGGAGAAGGGTTCCAGCGGATAGGGGCGCAAGGCTTGCGGATGGATCACCTGGATCCCGGCATAGGTCAAGGCGGTGGCACCACCCCGGTCGCGCCGGAGACGACCCTCCGGGGCCAGGGAAAAATCCCCTTCGCCATCCGGGGGATTGTCAACCAGGGCAAGCAGACCATCCATGCGGGCAGGATCAAAACCGGCCAGCAGAGGGAGCAGGTCAAGACGCCAGAGAATATCGCCATTGATGACCAGAACAGGTTCATCACCCAACAAGGGCAGGGCGAGACGCAAACCGCCCCCGGTCTCCATCAGGCTCTCTTCCCGCGACCAGGTGACCGCAAGCCTCCAGGCCGAGCCATCGCCGATATGGGCGATCAGCATATCTGCCAGATGCCAGGCGTTGATCACCACTTGGCGAATGCCCAGAGCCGCCAGTTGCAACAAGGTGTACTCGATGACCGGCCTCCCGCACACCGGCACCAAAGGCTTGGGCATGCGATCGGTGTAGATGCGCAAGCGTGTGCCGCGTCCGGCGGCCAGAATCACCGCCTTCATGTCCTGGCTCCCCAAATGGAGGTCGGGGCGCAGGTTGCGAGCAGATCGGCCAGCTCCGCCAACTCCGGATAACGCGCCAGAGTCTCCCGCACATAGCCCAGGGTGCGGGGAATATCCCCCAGATAGCCATGTTTGCCATCCCGCAGGGAGAGACGCCCAAAAATGCCTACCGCCTTGAGATTGCGCTGCACGGACATCCAGTCGAAATCCCTCTCGAAGGCCTCCCATGAAGGGGCATAACCGAGGCGCCGGGCAGCCCCCTCCCGCCAGAGGATCATCATTTTCCGGCGAAAGGGTCCATCCCAGGCCACGTAGCAGTCCCGCAGCAGGCTGGCCAGATCGTAGGTGATCGGCCCCATGACCGCATCCTGAAAATCGAGTATCCCGACCCGCTCTCCGGCCATCCACATCAGGTTGCGGCTGTGATAATCGCGATGGACGAACACCACCGGCTGCGCAAGAATGGCATCCAGCAGGCGATCGAAGAGCCGCTCGAAGCGTTGCCGATCCTCGGGGGAGATCCTCCTCTTCCAGATCCCCTCGATGGTCCAGTCGGTCAACAGGGAGAGCTCGAACCTGAGCAGTTTCCGATCAAAAGGCCGCTTGTGCGCCACGCAACTCCCATCGACGGGAGTGGCCTGGATCTGCAACAGGCTCTCCACGGCCCCCTGATACAGGCGCTCTGCCACGCCCATCCCCTGCGCCTCCAGGACACGCAAAAAGGTCATATCGCCAAAGTCATCCAACAGATAGAGGCCCGCCGCCTTGTCTCCATCCAGTACCCGGGGAACGGCAACGCCAAAACGATCCAGGAAGCGTGAGATATCGACAAACGGCGCCGAATCCTCCTTCTCGGGCGGGGCCACCATGAGAATCCGCGTCACCCCATTTCCGGAGACCCGATAATAATTCCGGAACGAGGCATCTCCGGCCACCTTCTCGCTCTGCCATGCAGCGCCCAGACGCTCAGAGAGAAAAGAGTGAATCGTCGGGGTCAGTTCCAAACCGTTTGACAAAGGCATGCCATACCCTCTCGCTGGTGGTTCCCGTGGCAGAGACCTGGATCATCCGTCCCGCTTCCGCAAGCGCCGCAAAGCCGATACGCACCGCCAGGTGGTCCTGTGGGAGCCAACCCCCTCCCCTTTCAGGCCACTCGATGAGCGTTACGCCCTGGCCTTCGAGAACCTCTTCGGCCCCGATCAGCTCCAGCTCTTCCGGCTCCGCCAACCGATACAGATCAAAATGAAAAACCGGCAAACGTCCTGCATGATAGGGGTTCAACAGGGTAAAAGTCGGACTGGTGACGACAAGATCCTCTTCCTGGTCGTTCAGGGTGCGTACCAGCCCGCGTGCAAAGACCGTCTTGCCCGCCCCCAGATCCCCAAACAACAACATGACCACCCCCGCCTCCACGACCCGCGCCCAGGCCGCTCCGAATCGCTCGGTCTGCTCCTCGGCGTGACTCGTGAATCGCACCAGAGCCGGGGAGGGATCCCCCTTTTCCCGTAGCCAAGGAGATGTGGTCATGGTACCGTTGTCTTCCAATTCACTGGATTCTCTCAGAATACAATCATGTTCTCAAAAATCATCCTGACAGGCTTGATCATGTTTGGCGTCTACCTCCTGGGGCGCTATCATGTGATTCGGCGGCTGCCGCCCCTGTCGGAAACGCCCTTTTTCGCTCCTGCACCACTCCCCGGCCTGAAGAGGGCCGCAGCGGCGCGCTTTGTCGGGCGCCATGGGTCGCGGCTGCCGTGGATTGTCGGGGTGGTTGTCATATCCTTGACACTGGGTGCTTTCTACCGCTCTTGGCGGGACAGCGAAAAAATCCTGCAAATCAGGGTTATCAACGCTTCCAACGGCCAGATAACCCACTATGAAGCACACAAAAAGCAGGTCCACATGCGCACCTTTCAGACCCTGGACGGGCGCCTGGTCACCCTGGCCGATGTGGAACGCATGGAAGTCAGCGAACCCGAATGAACCTCTCTCCCGGCTCCATAACCCGCCATGATCTGGTCGTTGTGCATCGGAGCCAGTGGTCGGGGCAGACCATCGAGGTGGTCGACGACGGCCCGCTGCGTATTCTCCATTTCGGTACCTATCTCAAGCAGAGCTGCATTCTTCGCGCCAACCCGCAACGTCTGGTCCTCCCCTATACCCGGCACATGTTGGCTGTGCTGGCCTTCAATCCGCAGCCACGTCGGGTACTCATGGTGGGGCTGGGGGGAGGAACCATGGCGCGTTTCTTGTTGGATCATTGTCCGGCATGCCAGATCGATGTCGTTGACATCGTTCCCGACATGCCGGGTATTGCCCGACGTTTTTTTGGTTTGCCGCTCTCATCGCGTCTGCGCCTCCATGTCGACGATGGCGCCCGTTTTTTGACTGACCTCGCTACGCGAAACGCGCCGCCCCGGTTCGACCTGCTCCTGATCGATGCCTACAACGCCCTGGGCATGGCAGAGAGTGTTTACGTCGACGCCTTTTTCCGTCACTGCCACACCCTGTTGACGACCGATGGAGTGATGGCCATCAACCTCTCTCGCAGCAAGACCGAGGTCTTCTCTCTGGCCATGACGGCCATCGACCATCTTTTTGCCGACTCCACCCGACAGTTCCGCCCGGCGGGATCCAACAATGTCATTCTCTACGCCGCTCGCCAGCCAGAGCCGTTGCGCCTGAACCACTCCAGGCCCGGCATCGCCACCCGCAAGAGCCAGGCTGAACTGGCCCTCAGCGATCTCATGGATCCCGCCCACCGGCAACACCATCCCTGGTGGAAATATATTCTTGAATTCTGAGAAAAGTCCCTTTCGAGAGTCATCGCCATGGCCCCAGTCAACAAAATTTTGCTCGCCATTCTCGCGCTCCTCGTGCTGGGCGTGGGGGGGCTGCTCCTCATGCGCCAGGAGCCGGAAAAGATCCTGGCCTTGTTACCCCATTGGGGGGGGAACACATCGCAGATGGCGTTGCTGGAACAAAAACTGGGCGCGGTGCAAACCCACAACGCCACCCTGCAACACCACCTTGAACAGCTCCAACGACAGCTCCCGCCCCAACTGACCGAACGTCTGACCGCAGCCGAGGAGAGCCTCGCCACCCTGCAAAAATCCTCCGGCCACGCCGTGCGCCTGGAAGGTGGCAGCGTACAGACCTCCATCCAGAACATGGAGTGGCGTCTGGCCGATCTCATCTCCGGTCGCCGTGAATTTCGGCGCGAGGTGACCTTCGCCGCACCCTTCACCACCCCGCCGCGTGTCGTTTTGGGCATCACCAGCCTGGAGGTGGCCGAGGGTCAACCCCGTTTTGGCGTCACCGCCCAGCAGGTGGAGGTGGACAAGTTCGTCCTGGTGTTCGAGACCCGCGCCGAGACCCGCATGCGTGAGGCGCAGGTGGATTGGCTGGCGTTTGGTCAGTGAATCTGAACCTTTTTTGCTGGTGGGAGCATACACGGCATGGTCACTGCGGGGCTTCAAGCCACCGATTCCAAACACGCAGGACGCTCAATCTGGTTGTGGTACAAATCCACAATCGGGAAGCACAGGTCGTAATCGCCCCACACCAACTCACCATATTCGAGGCGAAAATCCCCAAAGCGGGCAGGATCAAGCCAAGCCCTGATGGCGGGGTGATGTGAACGAGACAAAAAGGGCTGGAAATCGATGATTTGCTCCGTGTCATCGTCAAAACGCAGGTGCAGGCGAAAATGGCCAACCTGTTCAACAGCAGTCATATTAACGATGCTGGGAATCACTTGATCCTCCTTTCAAGACAGACCAGGTCAAGACAGACCAGGTGATTCAATCCCATGCCTTGCGCTCCTCCTGGATTTGGGCATCGATCTCTTCAGCGGTCAGGCGAGATGCAGACGGCAACCGGCTTTTGTCCAACAGTGCCAACAGCGCTGCCCCGCTACCAGGGAGCAAGCCTGTTTCTACTCCATCGATCGGCCCCAAAACGGTCACTACTGCACGATGTCTGCCCTGCAATGCCAGAGGTTCCAACAACCGAACCTCCCCATCCTCGCCAATTTCCGCCTCAACTGCCTGTAACATGCGCGATGCTCCTTCTTTCCCATCGCCCAGAGCCAGGGCAATCGCATTTAAAATTAGCATGCTTGAAAAATCGGACCTTGAACCGCGTTTATTTTGAAATACGTCGTTTTT
>JADGCJ010000159.1 GCA_015229045.1 Magnetococcales bacterium | reverse complement strand
CATGCCCAGCATGCCCAGAAACTGCGGGTCCGAGCCGGGAAATCCTCCCAGGCCCATCAGGGTATTCGTGACCGGTGCCCCCAGGATATGAGCAAATTCCGTCAATTCCTGGGCGGCATTGGAGAGGATAACGCCCCCTCCTGTATAGATGACCGGACGCGAGGATTTTTGCAGCAGCTTGACGGCCCGGCGAATCTGTCCGGTATGTCCCTCGATAGTGGGGCGATAGGAGGGAATATCGACCCGTCCATCCCGATAGACATGTTCGGTCTTCTGGGTCAGGATATCCTTGGGAATGTCGATGAGGACCGGCCCTGGTCGTCCGGTGCGGGCGATATAGAAGGCCTCGCGGATGATGCGGGCCAGATCTTCCACCTTTTTCACCAGATAGTTGTGTTTGGTGCAGGAGCGGGTGATGCCGACCGTGTCGGCCTCCTGAAAGGCGTCGTTGCCAATCAGGCTGGAGGAGACCTGTCCCGTGAAACAGACAACCGGAATGGAGTCCATGTTGGCGGTGGCCAGGCCGGTGACCGCGTTGGTTGCTCCGGGTCCGGATGTGACCAGAACCACACCAACCTCTCCCGTGGCCCGGGCATAGCCATCGGCGGCATGGACGGCACCCTGTTCATGCCGGACCAGAATATGCCGCAAATTCTTTGCTTTGTAAATTTCATCGTAAATATTGAGAATGGCCCCTCCCGGGTAGCCGAAAATCGTCCGGACGTTCATTTCCTGCAAGCACTGCACGAAGATTTCTGCACCGTTCAGCTTCAACTTTCATTCTCCAACGCGATCGAGTTCTTTGTTCCCAATCCTGACAAAGGGAAGGAGACACTATGTATTTTTCATGTACCGTGTCAACGGCATGTCGCAAGGAAATTTCCGGCAGGCGACCATGAGGGTGGGTGGAGTGTGCTGTTTCGAGGGGGACCGGCGGGGGGATGCACTTTCCGCCGGTCTCCAGAAATTTCAGGGAGTTCAGCCGCGATTTTCGATGGCGACATAATCCCGTTTCTTGGCTCCGGTGTACAACTGTCGGGGCCGCCCAATGGATTGGTCTTTTTCTGCCATCATCTCCATCCACTGGCTGATCCACCCCACCGAGCGGGAGAGGGCGAAGATCACGGTGAACATGTTGGTGGGAATGCCGATGGCCGACAGGATGAGACCGGAGTAGAAATCCACGTTCGGATAGAGCTTTTTCTTGATGAAATAGTCATCTTCCAGGGCAATCTGTTCCAGTTTGAGGGCGACCTGGAGGCGGGGATCATCGGTGCGATCCAGCTCCTTGAGGACCTCATGGGCGGCGACGCGCAATATTTTGGCACGCGGGTCGTAATTTTTATACACCCGGTGTCCGAATCCCATCAAGCGAAAGGTGTCCTGGGGATCCTTGGCGCGGCGGATGTATTCGCCGATGTGATCCGGATTGCCGATTTCTTCCAGCATGTTGAGGACGGCTTCGTTGGCACCGCCATGGGCCGGGCCCCACAGGGCACCAATACCTGCCGAAATGGCCGCAAACGGGTTGGCCAGCGACGAACCGGCCAGGCGCACGGTGGCGGTCGAGGCATTCTGCTCGTGATCGGCGTGCAGGATCATGATTTTTTCCATGGCCTGCACCAGCACCGGGGAGATGTGATAGGTATCACACGGGACCGCAAACATCATGTGCAGAAAATTTTCGACAAACCCCAGTTTGTTCTGGGGATAGATGAACGGTTGCCCGACAGCGTACTTGTAGGAAAATGCCGCGATTGTCGGCATCTTGGAAAGCAATCGGTAGGCAGCGATTTCCCGATGACGCGGATCGGAAATATCCAGGGAATCGTGATAGAACGACGAGAGCGCCCCCACCACCCCGACCATGATGGCCATGGGATGTGCATCACGCCGGAATCCATGATAGAACTGTTGCAGTTGCTCGTGAACCATGGTGTGATGGGTCACGAGTTGCTTGAAATTGGTAAACTCCGCCTGGGTGGGGAGGTGGCCGAATATCAGCAAATAACACACTTCCAGATAACTGCTTTTTTCCGCCAATTGCTCGATGGGATAGCCCCGATGCAGCAGGATGCCCTGATCACCGTCGATGAAGGTGATGTCACTCTTGCAGGAGGCTGTGGAACGAAATCCAGGATCCAGCGTGAAAAGGCCAAACTCTTTGAAAATGTTTCCTATTTCAATGACTGGCGGTCCTTCGGAACCCTCGATGACCGGCAGATTGACCTCCTTGCCGGTACGGTTGTCGCGAATTGTCAGGGAATTCTTGTCCATGGCGTCACTCCAAATTTATTCCAAATAGAGATACGTACCGAACCTAGACCAATTGAGTTCCACATACCGTTTAGGTTATACCAGAAAAGGTTTGCATCCCGCACCGTTTTCCCCTGGACCTGTGGAGACCTTCATGTCAACAAGCAACACCAGCCAGATTGATCGCCGGCTCAACAGCCTGGAAAAACACCTGAAGGAGGAAAATCCCATCCTGCTGAAGGTGGTACAAAGTTTTCGGGAACTTGATTGGGTTGCCTATCGGATGGGCATCCTCAGCCGCGAGGAGTCTTTTGCCACACGGGTACCCTGGTGGCCCCTGATTTCGGTCCTGGGGACCTTCAGTGCCGGAAAATCGACTTTCATCAATCATTTTCTGGAATTGCCCCTGCAACGTACCGGCAACCAGGCGGTGGACGACAAGTTCACGGTCATCTGTTTCAGCAACGAGGACAAGATTCACACCCTGCCCGGTCTGGCCCTGGATGCCGATCCCCGGTTTCCTTTTTACCAGATCAGCCACGAGATTGAACAGGTTGTTTCCGGTGAAGGGCGGCGCATCGATGCCTATCTGCAACTCAAGACCTGCCCCACCGAAAAGCTGCGAGGGCGGATCATGATCGATTCGCCCGGTTTTGATGCCGATGCCCAACGCACCTCCACTTTGCGCATCACCGATCACATCATCAACCTTTCCGATCTGGTCATGGTCTTTTTCGACGCCCGCCATCCAGAACCCGGGGCCATGCGGGATACCCTGGACCATCTGGTGGCCAAGACGATCAACCGCCATGACTCCAACAAGTTTCTGTTTATTCTGAACCAGGTCGATTGCACGGTCCGCGAGGACAATCTTGAAGAGGTGGTGGCGGCCTGGCAGCGGGCCTTGGCCCAGTCGGGTTTGACCGCCGGGCGTTTCTACCAGATCTACAATCCCGAGAGTGCCCATCCCATTGCCGATGCCACCCTGAAGGCCCGTTATGAGGCCAAACGGGATGAAGACATGGATGAAATTGTCCAGAGAATCAACCGGGTCGAGATTGAGCGGGCCTATCGCATCATCGGTGTGCTGGACCATACGGCCAAGGTGATCGAAATGGAAGTTGTGCCCCGGATGCGGGACATGTTGCGCAACTGGCGCAAAAATGTCCTGATCACGGATGCCATCCTGTTGGCCATCCTGGGAGTTTTGGGGGTTTATTCCTTTGCCGCCCAGGGGGCATCGGCTTCCATGGGTACCTGGCTGGGTTCTCTGCTGCTTCTGGACTGGTCGTCAGGGGCCTGGGGCATGCAACAGGTTGGGGTGGTTGCGTTGGCGTTGGCCATTCTGGGTGTATTGGGATCGGTCCACATGTTCGTGCGCAAATATGCGGCGCGCCTGACCCTGACCAATACCCTGCGGGACATTCAAAAGCCCGACATTCGCGATTTTCTGACCCGGGCCTTTGCCCTCAATACCCGACCGCTTCGTTCCCTGCTCACCCTGACGCCAACCGGGTGGGGTGGCCGGACCGAAAAAATGATCCACAACGTCCTGAAAGATGCCGACAGCTACGTCCAGAACCTGAACGATCAATTCACCAATCCATCCGGCAGGGCCGGCGGGCAGAATCCCCAGGCCCATACGGAAGCGTCTTGACCCCCATCGAATCAAAAAAACTGGCCCCTCTCCTGATTTGGGAGAGGGGTCATCCGGGTTCAGGACTCAATGGCGAGTGTGTTTTGAGTGGCCGGACGGTGCAATACGACCCTTCAATATCGAAATTGTCGATGACCGCTCATGAAGGAGGCACTATGATCGAGAAACGACCCATTTACCCGATTCATCCAGGTAAAATCCTGGCCGATGAATTGGCCGAGATTGGAGTAACGTCCGCCGAATTGGCACGACACATCCACGTACCATCCAATCGGATTTACCAGCTCATTGCCGGTAAACGGGCCATGACTGCTGACACGGCTTTGCGTCTTGAACAATGGCTTGGGGTAGAAGCCGCTTTCTGGATGAACCTGCAAAAAAGTTATGAGCTTGATCTTGCATCCGAGCAGTTTGGCGAGGAAATCAAGCGCACGATTATCCGAAAGTACCAGCCGGAGACGATGGATAGGGTTTCAATTTCATGACCTGTTGGGACAATCTTCCCGCAGGCAATCCACGTCAATTCGGTATGATCGTGTGACAAATCTGTGCCGGTCAGGGCATGGATGAGATTCTCAGATGATCAGATAGAAGCAATATTTACTCATTTTGATCTCTGGATGCGGTCAACCGCCATGCGAAAGCCTGCCCATGATATTTTGTGCAGGGGAAGTTTCTCATTTTCAGACAGCGGCTTTTCCAACATTTCCAATGTGGCAAGTGAGAGTTTATGTATGATAGGAGTGCGCCATCCTCCACCCATTAGCTTGAGGGAATTGTCTGATCCTTGTACCAATTCGGCCACGTTACCCACCATATCAACCAAACCGTTGGTGAGACATTTAGAGTCGCGATCAACCGAAGCCCCGGCTGCCCAGCCATTGTTTTTTCCGGGGACGCGAGGTGGTGGTGGACAGGAGTCACAAAGATTGGGGTGACTTTTTTTATCCTGGCAAATCTCATTTTTATCCTTATCCTCCATGTATTTTTTACCCAATGCGGCTCCCAGCCATTGCTCAGGTGTTGGCAAGTGAAAGTGCAGACCTGGGTATTGAGCGGAATACCATTCCATGAAGGTCTGAATTTGCATCAGGGTTAGACAATTTATGGGATAAGAACCCCCTCGAGGTCGTTCCTGGTATCCTGGCCAGTGACATCCCAGTCCAATTTCAGCCGGGGGTTGGCATACTCCTGCACTCACGCAGGCGGCATATTGGACTACTGTTGTCTCTGTACGACCCAACCAATAAGGGTTGGATATTTTGATTTCTCGTTTATCGCCATCTTTATCTGTGGCTTGAATAAGGGTTGGGTCGAAATGGATGAACAACTGCGGGTCGGGTTCAGTTTCGGGTTCGGGTTTGGGTACTGGAATACATTCCAACCTCTTGCCAAAAATTATTTGGGATTCCTGCCACTCCTGTTGTGACATAATATCGCCTCTCCGGGGGTTATACTCTTTCCAGGGGGATTTTTTCCTCAAGGTTAGAACAATTTTATCGATTACTTCCCAGGTAGGGAATGGCCCCAGGGCAATAACCTCCGAACATGAATGATTCTCGACTTTATTTCGAACATGTATTCGACGAGCCGACTTGAATCCAGCTTCATGCAGGCGGGTTATACGTGCCTCTTCATAGACCCAAGAAGCCACACAACATCCGACGTACTGTGATTCAACGTAAATCGACAGGATCTGTTTTAGATCTGGGTTTACCAAGGGAGGTGCAGCAATACCTGGGATGGTCAGTGTTCCTGTGACCCCTAATAGTAGAGTAAATCCTATGAAGTATCGGCGCAGGAGCATGATTATGGATCTCACTTGATAGTCGATAGTGCTTTAACGCACTCTTTGGTCAGCCCTTTTTTGCATTGATTTGGCACCTTTTTTTTGTCAATAACCTCATTCAGGAAGTCGATACAGTTTAGAGGGCATTTACCACCACTACCACCACCATCTTCACCATCACCTTCACCATCACCTTTTCCACCACCATGTCCTTTGCCGCCTTTACCACCACCGCTGGGATCTGGGCCGGAAATCTTGGAATTGACTTGGTTTACTTCCTGGGTCTTTGGAATAACCTCGGAAGGAGCTTCAGATTTTGTGGCTAACAGTTTCTCAATCAGTTTCCGGTTACTTGGGAACAGGTAGGCATATTTATTTCGGGTGTGGTTGCTGTTCCATTGCCGGGTCAAAGTATCAGTACATTTACTTATTCGTTCCTTCAGTGACAGTACTACATTGTCTCCACCTTTAGGTTCATAGCACACATTCCCATTTGGAGCATCATGGATGGTCGTCTCGACGAGACTTTTTTGTTTCCCAAAGGTATTCAATGCTTCTCTAACCAACTTATTGGCATGCTGAGAGAATGATTCACGCTCCTCATTCAAATGGAACGTAATTTTTACTTGTTGCAGGTCGGATGGAAACTCCCCGACCAAGGTCTCTAATTGATTATCCTCGAGATTCTCGTATGTGCCGATCTTTTTCTGAAATTTCTCGACCAGATTGTCTACTTTTTTATCATCCTTAATCTCATAGATACCTGTGACTATATCGGGAAACCGTCTCTTAAGATTATTTTCTGCTCGCTCTTTGCGTTTAGTCTCGACGATATTTTGCAGGCAACGCTGTAAATTGTTAGTAAAGGCTTCGTGTTCCAAGTTTGATCTTTGAATTATCCGTTCTGTCAATCGATTGGAACGGGCTTGACGATATGTATTCTCTTCAGTCAGGAAATTATTCACCAAAGATTGTCGAACCTTTTCAGAAAACGAATTATTAAGTTCCTCTAAATGGGCTGACAAGGTCATGGGCCAATCGGAGGATTTGTCCAAGGCTGAAATGATTTCACTCCTTGGCAAGCCTGGGCATTGTTTCTCCAAGTCCAACTCATCAAGGATATGAGTGCGGAATGCTTTCCATTCCAAGGATTGAGCTTGTTCGCCAATAAGTTTTTTGAGACCCGAATAAGGACTAAATCCAGATTGTCCCCGGCACTGCGGGCTGCCTTTCTCAAGCTGTTTTGCCTTGTCTATTAGCTCTTGTTCCATGTTTGAGTAAATTTCTTCCGAAAATTTTCCAAAAATTGGTTTGAATCCTTTGATGAAATTTTCTTGCCACCTTATATGGTCCAATTCTTTATCAATTTGGGTTCGAATGTTATCCTTCAATGGATCCCCTTCCATCCTGAACAAATGTTTTTCTGTCAGTACCTTCTGATGCAAACGTTCGACCAAAGATGCTGCTTTCTGGTTGGGTATTTCCCGAGAAATCAAGTCAACAAGGCTTTCAACTTCCTCTGGTTTGACAAAGCACCTCTTTTCCAATCCATCCCTCTGTTGCTTTGCCGCCATATTCCGACCCTCGGTGTAGTTGGTCAGGAATCCACCATCCAGGCTTTTTTTGATGATTTCATTGATTGTATTCTGGTTTTTGTCCAGCATCTCCTTGGGCCATGTGTCAGGGTTCAGACCGGTTTGATTGGACGCAAATTGCTTGAGCATTCCGGTAATAACCATGTCTAATTTAGATTTTTCTTTTTCTTTCATAAGTTCCATGCTTTTATTTAAGTCCAGATGTTCCTGAAGTGAATTCAGCATTTGTTCCTTCCATTCCTCAGCAGAGGTTAGATGTTCCGGAAGGAGCTTGAGTGCTTGCTTAATGGATCGCCTATCTTGCGACTTGGCTGTCAAGTCTGACAGGTCGATATTGACTTCTTTATGCTTAAGCCCTTCTTCTCCAAAAATTGAGATAGGAAAAACCAGGACCAGGCAGACAGTCAATACCACG
>JADGCJ010000158.1 GCA_015229045.1 Magnetococcales bacterium | reverse complement strand
TTCAGGGCGAAGCCCTGACAAAGGCTTTCATGTCCAGGCCTTTCTTGAGGGGGTAGCTGGGCAGTTACGAAAAAATGCAAAACGGAAAAGTTGCTGATTTTAGTGGTCCGAAGCTTGCATTTCCCAGTTCAGGCCAAAAACAGGCCCGTGTTGGCGTGGTTTGAAACGAGGGAAGAGTACCAGTGAAGTGCTTGAAAAGAAGAAAGAATAAACTCGATCAATAGTTCGTCAGCGGTTTGGCGGAAATAGTCATGTCTGATGCTGGGTCAACCATACCCGAGACGGAGGTCGTTTACCGTCGCCCTGAAAGCCTGCCGATGATCACCCGGCTGTGGCTGACGGGAATGGTTGCCATTTTGTTGATCCTGTGGGGATCTCTCGGTTATCTGAGCGCGGCGGACGGGGCACGCGGCATACCAGTGGGTATTTTCCGCATTCAGCCAAGCCTGACCATCTCTTCCAGGTATGACGACAACGTCTACAAGACCGAGTCCCAACGTCTGGCCGACAAAGTCTTGACGATTCAACCTATCGTTCAGTTTTCGACACACTGGAAAAAATTGAGCTTCCAGACCTCCGTCACAACCAACATCGACCACTACGAAACACAAACCAACCTCGACACCAACAACACAAGCCTGAACATGGGGTTGAAATATAATGCCTCCCGGGATCTGACGATGAGTTTTGATGCCGGAGTGGACTTCAACCACGACGCTCCGGGCGCACCTGACGTAGGCAGCTTCAGCACCGAGAGTACACCGCGCCAGTGGAAGCACTATGGGTTTGAAGGAAAAGCCCAGTATACCCTCCACCGTTTCCGCACCGAATTCGACCTTTCCCACCAGATTGATGCCAAGCAGCAAGTTGGCAACTACTGGAACAAGGCCGCCGTGACGCTCATGTACGCCCTGGCACCGCGCACATCTCTTTTGACAGGGTTGTCCTGGAAGGGTATAGTCTACGACGATGCTGCCCTGAAGAGGGACAGCCAGGAGAAGGGTGTCAACGTCGGGGTGACATGGTCAGCCACAGCCAAAACTCAGGGTGACTTGAGGGTCGGGTATGTGACAAAGGACACCGAAAACTCCCTGGACGGAAACCCCGGCATGGTATCCCTGGGCGGCGCCTTCTCCTGGAAGCCTCTGGCAAGAACCGGGGTGAGCCTTGATGTGGGCCGGACGTTCGCGGAAGGTGGCCTGGTCTCCAGCTACTACAAGACAACCGGCGGCGCTCTCGGTTTGAGTCAGCAGTTGCGCTCTTTCCTGTCGCTCAAGTCGAGGGTGGGTTACACCCAGAACGTATACAGCAGCGGCATGGAGAACGACATCTGGAAGGAATCCATCGGGCTTGAATACGCGTTTCCGCGCTGGTTGACAATGAACACGACCATCGGTAAAACGAGCCAAAAGTCCACTCAGCCTGGGTCCGGGTACGATAGCAACGAGGTCATGATCTCCTTGACCGGTGGTCTGTAAAGCCCAAAGGTCTCAGGCTCACGGGTGCGGAGAACCGAAGATGAGACGGCAGAATGGATCCTGGTATCGCAAGTGGGCGAAACTCCTCTTTTGCTGTATGGTCGTTTTGCTTGCCTTGACGCGTGGTGTGGCCATCGCTGCCGATGACGCCAACCTGCGGTCCCAGTACAGGCTCGGGCCGGGTGATAAAATCCAGGTCACCGTCAACGAGGAGCCCGATCTTTCCGGTATCCACAAGATTGAACCGAACGGAAAGTTTTCCTTTGCGTTCCTGGGCGATATTGCCGTGTCGGGATTGACGGTCAAGGATGTGGAGCGGGTGTTGCGGAATCAACTCTCCGATGGCTACCTCCGCAAACCCATCGTCAGCGTCACGGTGGTTGATTTTCGCTTGTATTTTATCAGCGGTGAGGTCAAAAATCCCGGCGGTTTCGCTTATCAGCCTGGCCTGACCGTTCGCAAGGCGGTAACGCTGGCCGGAGGATTCACCGAACGAGCCTCCGATAAAAAAATCACCGTCATTCGCGGCAACGATCCCAGTCACAAAGAACAGAGCGTAAGGTTGGACGATCCGATTTATCCGGACGACTTCCTGTCAATCCCGGAGGGCTTTTGGTGAGGTTTTCGCATGGCTGACGCAACCATCGTCAAGGCCGAAGGAAGTCAGGATCCAAGGGGGTACCAGCAGGTTCTCCCGGCGCGTTCGGCTTTTTTGAGCCATACCCTTCCCGAAACCGAATCCCCCACCTATACGCTGCGCTTTTTCCTGATGCTGCTGCTGCGTCGCCGATGGCAGGTGATCAGCATTGTCTTTCTCTTCGTCATGCCAACCCAGGTCGAGCTGTGGTCTTTGGTTCCTCTGTATCAGGCCGAAGCCAGCATGGTCATTGAACAAAAAACGGTCAAATTGATCGCCTTCGACGATGTTTACGAGTCGAGCGCCGGCCAGAACGGCTACATGCAAACCCAGATTGAGCTGATCAAGAGCCGAAAGCTGGCCGAAGAGGTGGTGCGCCGCGAACGACTCGATCTGGTTCCTGAATTTGACCCGAGAGTCCTCTCCAAACGTCGCGGTTTTTCCATGAGCACGTTGTTGCCTGACTCCTGGGCGAGGCTGTTTGGTGGTGACCCGGTTCGTCAGGACGGGGACGAGCCCATCGTGGAAGATGGAAAACCGGACCCGCAGCGTGTGCAACAAGTCATCGACATGGTTCAGGGACGTATCGGCGTCGGTACGGTTGGTCGCAGTGAGATCATCAAGGTCAGTTTTGTGGCGGAAGACCCGAAACTCGCGGCGCGGGTTGCCAATACCATCGTCCAGGTCTTCATCGACCAGGAGATGGAGGCCAAGCTCCAGGTGACCCAGCACGCTGCCAACTGGTTGATGAGTCGTTTGGAAAATTTGCGTAAAACTCTTGAAAAATCCGAGAAAGATCTTCAGGTCTATCGGGAAACGACAGGGTTGCTGGATTCGCAGGCCACACATAGCACCGACCTCCAGCAAATGGATGGCCTGAATGCCCAGTTGGCCCAGGTGCGTGCCGAGGCCGGTGCCGCGCAAACCAAATATGAGCGTTTGGCAGGATTGCTCAGGGGGTACAGGGGAGATGTCTCCCAACTTCCGCTCTCCGACAGCTCTCAAATAGCTGAACTGAAAAAAGAAAAGAGCAAATCAGAACAGAATCTGGCCGAACTCTCTGATCGCTATGGTCCGAAACACCCCCGCATCATCCGCGCCCAAAAAGAGCTTGAGGAGATCGACCGCAAGGTCAAACAGGAGGTGGAACGTCTGGTAGCGACGGTCAAACACGACTATACCGTGGCCGATGCCCAAGCGAGCCGTCTGGCAAGAGAGCTGGAGACCCAACGGGGACAAGTCCAGCAAATTCAGAAAAAGACGTTCCAGATGAACAAGCTGGAGCGTGAAGTGGCGGCCAATCGCCAACTTTATGACATGTTTCTCAAACGTTTCAAGGAGACGGGCCTCAGCGAGGGCATGCAGACGGCCAATGCCCGTCTTTTGGAGTCCTCCAGACCCCCGACTGTGCCCTTCTGGCCCAACAAAAATCGCACCCTGATGACCTGGGGCTTCGTCGGCCTGCTGGCTGGCCTGGGTCTGGCCTTCTTCCTGGAGTTTTCGGACAGGTCGGTCAAAACGCCCGAAGAGCTGGAAACGATGAGTGGACTGCCCCTGTTTGCCACTCTGCCGCTCCTGCACCTGCGGAGACGCGATCCCACCCCTCCGGAAGAGATGCAGTCCAGACACCCCAAATCCAACTACTCGGAATCGGTGCGCAGCCTGCGCACAGGGTTGTTGTTCTCCGACATTGATCGGCCCATGCAGATCGTCATGGTGACCTCCGCCCTGCCCGAAGAGGGAAAGACGACTGTGGCCATCAACCTGGCACAGGCCTTCAATCAGGCCGGGGATCGGGTACTGCTCCTGGAAGCGGATTTGCGTCGGCCGCGTCTCAAGGAGATTTTTCCGGTGACCGGCTCTGCCGGGGTCACAGGCTACCTTTCCGGTTACCTGCAACAGGAGCGGCGCACCAACAAGGAGCGCCGTTCAGGGATGGATCGCCGCTCCGGAATGGAACGTCGCCAGAAGAATCCTGTGTCCGTCTGGAAAGGGGCAGAGCGGCGCCATGGGCTGGACCAGCGACAAGGCATCGAGCGGCGCCAGGTCGAGGATCCCCGGCGTTCCGCCATGGAAATCCTGCGCAAAGAGGTGGTCGAGACCCCATTTGGTCTGCACATTCTCCCCAGCGGTCCCACCCCTCCCTTTCCCAGTGAAATCCTCGCCTCCAAGCGCTGGCGGGACATGCTGGCCGAGCTGCGCATGGAGTATGACCGGATCATCATCGATGCCCCGCCAACCCTGGTGGTCACCGATGCGCAAATCCTCGGAGAGCAGGCTGATGGCGTTGTCTTTGTGGTCAAAGCTCACAAGGCCGCCCGCGATGTCGTCATGGGAGCATTGCGACGTCTGCGTCACTCCCAAATCTCCGTTGTGGGTTGTGTCTTGAACAGTGTGGATATGCGCCAGTTGGCATACTATAGCGGCGGGTATCGTTACGGCTATGGCTATGGCTACGGTTACGGCTATGGCTATGGCTACGGCTATGGAACAGGTTACGGAACAGGCTACGGTTACTACGGAGATGACAAGGACAAGGATAAGTCCGCAAGCTGACTCCCCGGACGGATTGATCGATATTCATTGCCATATCCTGCCCTCTCTGGACGATGGTCCTGACGATCTCCGGCTCTCTCTGGCGATGGCTCGTTGTGCCTCCGCATCCGGCACCGCGATCCTGATTGCCACGCCGCACATGACACCTGGAATCTACAACAACTCCCTGGCGCGTATTCAGCAGGCGGCCGAGCGTTTTCAGGAGTGCCTGCGCCAGGAACAGATCGATCTGGATTTGCGTTGGGCGGCTGATGTTCGCCTCTCTCCCGAACTGCTCTCCCTTGTGCAGAAGGGAGAGCTGCCGACCCTGAACAAGACAGGGCCGCGGTATTATTTCTTGCTGGAATTTCCCCATGATACCATTCCCCCAGGGAGTGACAGGGTCGTCCGTCGACTTTTGGATCTGCAGCATGTCCCCGTCCTGACCCACCCGGAACGCAACAGCGCCATATGTGCCAACCCGGAGAGGCTGGCCCCCTTCATGGAGATGGGGTGCCTCAGTCAGTTGACGGCGGGATCCCTCGCCGGAGAGTTCGGTCCGAATGTGTACCGTTGCGCCGTGACCCTGCTGGAAAAGGAGTGGGCCCATGTCATTGCCAGCGATGCACACGATACCATGAGACGCTCCCCTGATCTTCTGGGAGGAGTTCGCGAAGCGGTACGCATCGTTGGGCAAACCAGGGCCATGGCCATGGTCACGTCAATTCCAAAGGCATTGTTATGATCCGGAGTTCAATCCTCTGGCGGACAACTCTTCTGCCACTGGCCCTGATCGGTTTATGTGCTTTTCTTGTTCTTTGGTCTGTGCGCTGGGGATTGGCTGAGTTTTATATTTTCCCCCTGGAGAAATTGTTGACCAAAATACAAGATCCCAAGCTCTCCATGGAGGAAAAAGAGACGGCCTGGCAGCAAGCCATGCTGTACAACAAACAGGCGTTGGTTCTGAATCCAGGAAATGCGGAATACTGGTTGCAATTCGGACAATTTCAGTATCTGTGGTCCCGTCAAATCAAAAACGATACCGAGAAATCGGCTGCTCTGTTGCAAGATGCAGCCTCCAGCTATGAAGCAGCCGCAAGGATGCGTCCCACCTGGGGCTACACATGGATCAACCTGGCTCAAGTACGCATGGTGCAAGGAAAGGAACATTGGGCAGAAGCTGTTTCGCACCTGGAACGAGCCATGGTGCTCGCGCCCTGGGAGCCGAGTGTCCAACAAAATGTTGTGCGTTTGGGTTTTGTCATGTGGTCCACTCTGGACGAGCGCATGCAAAACGACATCCTCAATGTCGCAGTGCGCGGCATGGTTCTCTACCCCCAGGAGATCCTTGATTTGGTAAAACGTTACGAAAAGAGACAAAAATTCCAACCTCTTGTACGTTACCACCCAAAACTGCGAACCGAATTTGACAAATACTTCGGAACAATATCTTCCATCGAAAAAGAGGTGGAGGGGACGCGGCCATGAGTGATGACTCCACCAAGCCAAAGCAAGAGAATCCCATTGAGAATCTGGTTTTTCTCGTATTTTTGGGGCTTGTTTTCTGGGCACCTCTTCCACTGGGCAGCAATCGGCCCTGGGCGTGGAGCGTCCTGGAGGTTGGGACATTCTCCCTGGCCGGGATCTATTTTTTTTCCCATCTTGGCGAAGGAAAAAGCTTTGGAAGAATCTTTCAGGAGCATTTTTCTCAGGTATTTCTCCTCCTTGTCTGGATCTTGATACCACTGTTGCAAGTCATGCCCTTGTCCACTTCCCTGCTTTCACTGGTCACACCGGCGACCGTGGACATCAACCATTTTTCCGGTCTCGACGGCAAATCGCTGGCGATCTCTCTCGACAAGACAGCCACCCTGATGGAATGGCTGAAACATGTCACCTATTTTTTGGCCGCATTTCTGGTGTTGGCGGTCGTGCGTACCCGGGAACGCCTGCGCATGTTGGCGTGGACCATTCTGTTTGCCGGAATCTTTCAGGCCTTGATCGGCTTGTTTGTCTATTTTACTGGCTTCGACATCTCCTGGTGGGTTCCAGAAGTCAAACAGTGGGCACATGGAACCTATGTCAACAGGAATCATTTTGCCGGATTGCTGGAAATGGCCATTCCTCTGGGCTTTGGCCTGCTGCTCGGCTGGATGCGCAGCAGCGACAGCCAAAAATCCTTCAACGAAAAATTGCTGCATCTGCTGCAAAACATAGGCAGCCGAAGCGGTGTCGTCTCTTCCCTGCTGGTCCTCATGTTTGTCGCTCTGTTTTTAAGCCAGTCCCGAGGCGGAAATCTGTCCCTGATCGCCTCTTTGCTGCTTGTGGTCACTCTCGCTCAATTTCGGCGTCGCAAATCCAATCGGGAAAAACGACTCATCATACCTGTGTTGATCGTATCACTGATCGCAGGAGGATGGATGGGACTGGATTTTCTGATCAATCGTTTCAAGGTTTCCATGATCGAAGAACAGGCCGGGCGCATCAATGTCCACGCCGGAACAATCGACATGATCAGCCACTATCCCTTTCTCGGCACGGGGAGCGGAACCTTCAAATATGTCTTTCCCATCTATCGAACGGAAAAAATTCAGCAATTCAACAATCATGCCCACAATGATTTTCTCGAATTTCTGGCCGAGCAGGGATTGCTTGGATTTGGTTTGTTCGGTGCCGCTTTTGTCTCGAGTTGGCTGGTCATGATTCGGCGTTATCTGCACCGGCGCGACCCCTTCGCCCGAGGCATGTTGTTTGCCTCTCTGGTCGGAACACTGTCGCTCTCCCTCCACGGACTGGTGGATTTCAACTTTCAGATACCAGCCAATGCGTACTATTTCTGGATTTTGATGGCCATGGGTCTCCAGGCAACAGTGATTCCGCATGCCTCCATGCACATGAGTCATCACGAGAGAGACAAAAAAAACAAGCCGATGTCGTTTCCGAGTGAACTGTCGAAGTGAGAATATTCGTAACTGCCCAGGTACCCCATGGCAATCGCATTTGAAATTGGCATGCTTGAAAAATCGGATCTTGAACCGCGTTTATTTTGAGATACGTCGTTTTTTTGTGATCGGGAAAAAGGGGTGACATGAAAGACTTTATTGGG
>JADGCJ010000157.1 GCA_015229045.1 Magnetococcales bacterium | reverse complement strand
CAAAAAGAGGAGGCTGGGTATGGGTGAATTGGTAATCCGGAATATGGACGATGAAATGATCAAACAGCTCAAGGACAGGGCGGCAGCGCAATGTCAATCATTGGAACAATCGCTACGCGAGATCCTGATCGGGGCATTATCCGCTGCCAGGAAAGATTTGGCACCAGAATCTGCCCACTTGATCAATGCTGAGCGTGAGGCAAGGATGGCCTTCACAAGTGTGGACTACCTTGTGAGTACTGCTGATCAAATTGCTGCCATGGGATCAAAACAAATTGATGTAGATGTGGTGGCCATGATTCGTGAAGACCGGGAGAGACGATGAAGCTTGTGGTAGATGCCAGTGTTTGTGTAGGATGGTTCTTGAATGTTTCGTATCGCGAACACGCCATGAAAGTATTGATGTCTGGGTGGCCGATGCTTGCCCCTGAATGGCTCGTGGCCGAAGTAACCAGCGTGGCATGGAAAATGGTGAAGGCCGATATGGCCACTGACGCACTCGTACATCGGATGTTGAAAGAACTGCCCATATATTTTTCCCTGGTACCCATGGCCGGGTTGTCTCACTCAGCCTATCGCTTGTCCCGGGAACTGAATCATTCACCCTATGACTGTTATTACCTTGCTTTGGCAGAGCGTGAAAATGCCCCCATGGTCACAGCAGACCGGCGTTTGGTATCCAAGCTGACAGGCACTTCTTGGGCTTCCATGGTCATTCCTCTTGACCAATGGAGGCAGTCTGTGGTGACAACATAAACAACTGACCATGTTTCATTTTCGGTGTCGCTGACCCAGGGTCACGTCATCCTTGTGTATATGGCTCGGCAAGGATAACATGCGATTTGGTTCCACCAGTTTGAAAAAATATTTTTTCAGGCATCGACCATAAATTTTTTGTATGCTCGACACTCCTGCAAAGACACATTTTTCAGACCACGCTCGGGGGAGGGGATGCCATGGATGATTTGATGTCGGAAGTTGACCAGAGGACCAATCTGGCTTTCAGTAACGAAATGGAGATGCTGACTTTTTTCCTGACCGACAAGCAGTTGTACGGCCTCAATGTCTTCAAGATCATCGAACTCCTCGAATGTCCCAAAACCGTGACACGAATTCCCCAATCCCATCCGGCTATCAAGGGGACCATCGATTTTCGCGGCTCTGCCATCTCCCTGATTGACCTTTCCCAGGCCCTGGGATTGGAACCCATCCATTTTGGACATGAAATCAGTTACGTCATGGTGTGCGAATACAGCACCTCCGTCCAGGGATTCCTGATTTCCCAACCCAATCTTCTGGTCCACAAAAGCTGGGACGACATCATCAGCCCCGAAGGGGAGGTGTACGACGACAGCTTTCTGACCGCCATCACCTACGAAGGCGATCAACCCATCCAGATTTTGGATGTGGAGAAAATTTTAAGCGAAATCATCGGTATTGAAGACAAGGTATCGGATGATCTGGTGCAGAAGGCCGCCGAGGTCGTCCGCACGGAACACCAGATCATGGCCGTGGACGACTCGCGGGCCGCCCGCCAACTGATCAGCTCGGCTCTGAGTCAAATGGGCATCCGGCATACGGTGGTGGAAAATGCCGAAAAAGCACTGAAAAAACTGGAAAGCTCGGTCTCCGGCGGGGAAAAATGCCCGTATACCATCATTTTTTCCGATATCGAAATGCCCATCATGGATGGGTTCACCTTTACCCGGAAGGTCAAGGCCAATCCAAAGCTGGCCGGAATTCATCTGGCCCTGCACAGTTCCTTGAGCAATCAATCGAACGCCTACAAGGCCAAACAAATGGGAGCCGATGATTTCATCCCGAAATTCCAGCCGGACCGTATTGTTCAAGCCATTCTGGATCAACTGGCCAAGGTGGATCAAAAAGAGATTCAGTAACACAGGCCATTCCGGACCAACTGGCCAAGGTGGATCAAAAAAAGATTCAATGACAAGGGAGGGGAACCATGAACGAAGAAACAGGCAACGTCTTGGCAAAGACTGACATGCACGCCAGCAGGACACGGGGAGAGGAATTGGCCTGTACCCAATATTTGACCTTCACCCTCGACAACGAAATTTTTGCCGTGGATATTGCCAAGGTGCGCGAGGTTTTGGAATATACCGCCATCACCCATGTGCCGCGCACGCCCGAATTCATGCGCGGCATCATCAATCTGCGGGGAAAGGTGGTCCCCGTGGTCGATATGCGCATGAAATTCAGCATGGCCGAGTCCGAACGGACCGTCAATACCTGCATCATCATCGTCGAAATCGTCCAGGACGAGACGGTCCGGCAGATCGGTGCCCTGGCTGACTCCGTCAAGGAAGTCATGGACATCGATCATGACAAAATCGAGCCAGCCCCCAAAATCGGCACCAATCTGCGCAGCGAATTTCTCAAGGGCATGGGCAAGCATGACAACCAGTTCATCATGATCCTCGACATCAACCGGGTCTTTTCCAATGAGGATCTCATGTCCATGCAGCAGGCGGTGCATTGATTCGAGCCTCCATGGGTCATGCATCGCAACACAGACCAAACCCGGGTGTTTTTGTAGCCATTCCAAATACAGGGGAATTACACATGCAGTGGATTCTGGACATGAAGGTCGGTGCCAAACTGACCATGGCATTTTTACTCATCTCCATCATGATGGGCATCGTGGGCTGGGTGGGAATCAGCAACATGGGCGAAATAGATGCCGCCGACACCAGGCTTTATGAAGTCGAATTGCTGGGAATGAGCGCCATCAAGGAAATCAACATTGATGTTCTCAATGTTGTGCGGGCGGAAAAAAATTACCTGCTCTCGACCAGCAAGGAACAAAAGGATCGCTATACGTCCCGGTTGCCCGAGCTTTTCAAGGCACTACAAGATGATTTCAATACGGCAAAATCCAAGTTGTACACCGAAAAAGGCAAGGAACTCCTGGCCAAACTGGATACTGCCATTTCCGAATGGAAAGCGGTGCATGAGGAAGTCATTCGTCAGGCACAAGGCGAAGATGCCGCCAAAAACAAGGCCGCAGTGGAACTCAGCTTTGGCAAGGGACGCGAAAAGCTGAATGTGGTGGATGGTCTGGTGGCTGAATTGGCCAAGGTGAAGGAAGGGCGTGCCAAAGCCGTCTCGGATGAAAATACGGTCATATACGAAAGCAGTCGCAACCTGATGATCATCCTCATCGTCATCGCCGTGATTCTGGGCATGGGCATGGGTGCCCTCATCTCCCGCTCCATCACAGCTCCCCTGGATGCCGGGGTCAGACTGGCCACGGCCCTGGCCAATGGCGATCTGACCCAAAACATCAACGTTGAACGCCGGCAGGATGAACTGGGCAAGCTGTCTGAGGCAATGCGCGCCATGGTGGAAAAATTGCGGGAAGTGGTCAATGATGTGCGCAACGCATCCGACAATGTTGCCGCCGGCAGCAACGAGCTTTCCGACAGCGCCCAGAATCTCTCCCAGGGGGCCACCGAACAGGCCGCCTCGGTCGAAGAGACCTCCGCCGCCATGGAGCAAATGTCGGCCAACATTGCCAACAATACCGAAACATCCCAGACCACCGAAAAAATTGCCCGGATTGCCTCCAAGGATGCCGAAGATGGCGGCAACGCCGTCAACGAAGCCGTGACCGCCATGAAGCAGATTGCCAGCAAGATCAGCATCATCGAAGAAATTGCCCGGCAGACCAACCTCCTCGCCCTGAATGCGGCCATCGAAGCGGCCCGGGCCGGTGAGCATGGCAAGGGGTTCGCGGTGGTGGCGGCGGAAGTCCGCAAACTGGCCGAACGAAGCCAACTGGCCGCCGGAGAGATCAGTCAGCTCTCCGCTTCCAGCGTGCAGGTGGCGGAACGGGCGGGTGGGATCATCAGCAAGCTCGTGCCGGACATTCGCAAGACTGCGGAACTGATTCAGGGTATTGCCGCCTCCAGTCAGGAACAAACCCAGGGGGCACAACAGATCAATTCCGCCATTCAGCAGTTGGACCAGGTGATCCAGCAAAACGCCGGAGCCTCGGAAGAGATGGCCGCCACCTCCGAAGAACTCTCTGCCCAGGCCGATATTCTCGCGCAGGCCATCGGCTTTTTCCGGACCGGCGAAGGGTCGCACGGTTCCGCCAAACCCAAAATGGCCAAAAAAGCGCCCAGCACCCCAAAAGCGCCCTCCACCTCACAAAAATCAGCCGCCCCCTTGCAACTCACCCATGCCAAACCGGCAGCCAAAAAACCAGGCACCAAAAAACCGGCGGCATCGGCAACCCACGGCAAGGGAGCCGCATCGGGAGTTGATCTGGATATGAATGACGCGCATGGCTCCGGCAAAGAGGATGAGTTTGAAAATTTCTGAACCTACGAGGTGACTCGGAGTGTGAATCCACCCGGGAAGGAAGCGGCGTTGCCCTTCCTTCCCGGACAGGGTTCCGGTTGGGACTTATCAAACTTGCGTATCGAGAATGGAACGGAACGTTGGAAGGATGCCGGCATGCGACAAGTGATCATCTATCCTGGTGATGACGGCTTTTGGGTGGCAGAGTGCCCCAGCCTGCCCGGTTGCGTCAGTCAGGGAAAAACCAGAGGGGATGCCATCGTCAATATCCGGGAAGCCATTGAGGTATATATTGAAGTCCTTGAAGAAAAACATGCCCCGGTACCAGATGAACAGTTTGAAATCCTATTGGTAGCTGTGTGAACCGACTGCCACAACTTTCCGGTCGCGAATGCTTGGCCATATTGGAACGCTACGGCTTTCGGTTGATGCGCCAAAAGGGCAGCCATATGGTGGTGCAACGGAATAACCCTTTCTCGCAACTGGTGGTGCCCGATCACAAACAACTGGACCGTGGTACCCTGCGGGCCATCATACGTCAGTCAGGTCTGCCTGTGGACGCATTCCTCGAATCATGACAATCAAGTACTCCTGGACAGCATCTGTCGCGCCGCTTCGGCCAGGTACCCGGACCGGTTCATGCCCAATGCCTTGGCAGCATGATCGACCTGCAATACCAAGGTCTCGGCCATGGAAAGATTAAGCCGAACCCATCGGCAGGGAATTTCTGTTCGGATAAGGATGCGTCTACGGTAGAGAATGGCCGGGTAATGCCGAATTTCCATAAAACACCTCCTACATTACCTGATTTTCATCTTCGTCTGACGCTCAATACTCTTGAGAATGGGGAGAGAAAGATCCTTGACAGGATGAGGTACGGTTGCTTTTCAGGCCGACAAATCCCTCAGGGCCAGACGCAATCCGTCCTCCAGACGCACGGTATCCTGGGTAAGAACCCGGCGCAGGGTTTGTTCGACCTGGGCGGGCTTGAAGCCAAGATTGATCAGGGCCGAGGTCAATTCTGCCTTCAGGAGCGCGGGAGGCGATGGGGTGTTGGATCCGGGAGGTCCGGGAAGATTGGCCGTGGGGGAGATGGAACAGGCCACCGTGGCCACCTTCTCTTTCAATTCCATGGCCAAACGCTGGGCGGTTTTTTTGCCGATGCCGGGTACCCGGCTGAGGGTGGTCACATCCTCCCGGGCCAGGGCGTCCAGAATGACGGCAGGGGCAAGCGTCGAAAGAACAGCCAGGGCCAGGCGACCCCCCACCCCGGAAACCCCGATCAATAAATTAAATAGGACCTTTTCTTCCTGAGTGGCAAAACCATACAGGTGAATCAAATCTTCCCGAACGAAAGTAACGGTCCACAGTTCGGCGGCTTCGCCCACATTGGGCAACTGCGTGTAGGTGGAAAAGGGAATGAAAACCCGATACCCGACCCCTCCCACATCCACCAGAACCTGGTTGGGCTGCTTATCCGCCAACACACCCCGCAGCCGTGCGATCATGAAAGGACTCTCTCAATGATTTATTTGACGAGACGCAGATGATTGCGGGCAGAGGATTTTTTTTTGCCATCGGGTGGTGGAGCCGCATCCGGGTTGACGCACCCCTGAATGACGGCAAGTTTGGGTCGTTCCTCGCTTTCGCGCTGTTCGCGACCTTCCCCGGCCTGCCCCTCCCCGGCTGCAGCACCCTGCACCGCCGGCACGATGCCCAAGGGAGTGACCTGGCTGGAACCCTGTTTGTCACCGACGACATTCTGGGCGGCGAAATAACCTTTGCGAAGCTGTTCCGGCATGGCCTCCGGCCACAACATGCCCTGCCCCGAATCGGGATTGAACGCCCCCCACAGCGCCTCATAGGGAATGATGCAATAATGCGGAATGCCGCCAAAGCGCAACTCGGACTCGACGGTCCGGAGACCGATTTCGATGGATTGGGGCATTTTGGTATTGAGGACCAGGCGCAAACCGGTGTCCGAGGCAAAGCGGCGCGGCACCTCCACCCCTTTGCAGGTGGCGTCCACACAGAGCATGACCCGCCCCTCCCGTTCCAACAGGGTGCGAATCACCTCTCCCTTGCCAACTTGTTGATCGTGTATCATGCGACCATCCTATAACATTCCGACCGCGCCACGGCAAGGTTTCGGAGACCAGACATCAGGAAACAGGCCACCATGACCGCCACACCCGACAATGCCACATTGATCCAACGACTGGACATTTCTCCCCGCCTGATCATTCTGCGGATTCGACCGGATTTTCCGATCTCTTTCGTACCGGGGCAATTCACGGTCCTGGGTCTGCGGCAGGCTGCCCCCCGGGTGGCGGATGCCGATCCGGAAACCGTCCCGCCGGAGAAGGCCGACCGCCTGATTCGCCGGGCCTACTCCATCAGTTCCGGCAGCCACGAGACCGATTATCTGGAATTTTATATTGCCCTGGTGACCGGTGGTCAATTGACGCCGCGCCTTTTTGCCCTCAAAACCGGGGATCGGCTTTTCGTGGGACCCAAAGCCACGGGCATGTTTACCCTGGACCGGGTTCCCCCGGGACAGAACATTCTGTTGGTGGCCACGGGAACGGGACTGGCTCCCTATCTCAGCATGGTGCGCACCCTGGCCATGGCCACCCGGTGTCCTGCCATGCCCCTGGCCATTCTGCATGGTGCCAGCCACTCCTGGGACCTGGGCTATCGCGCCGATCTCGAAGCCCTCAGCCAGAAATGTCCCACCGTTCGTTATGCCCCGGTCGTCTCCCGCCCCCAGGAGGAGACCGGTTGGCAAGGTCGCACCGGTCGCCTGACCGAATGGTTCACCCCGGAACGTTTGCAGGAAATCAGCGGTTTTGCCCCGGATCCGGCCCACACCCACATTTTTTTATGCGGCCATCCCGATCTGGTGGAAGATGGCATGCAGACTTTCCAGGCATGGGGCTTCGATCCCGGCAGCCGCAAGGAACCCGGCAATCTGCATGTTGAAAAATATTGGTGAATCTTTTCAATTCCTTACATATGAAAAATAAAACGTCGGGCGACCAGCCAGGTGGCCTTTTTCCTGAAAGCGGGTGACGATCCACTCTTCCGGAGGAGCCGACGGACCGCCCACAAAGGCCGGATGAACACTGATGGTCGCGGCCATCCATTCGGCATACTCCTGCCAATCGGTCGCCAGGGTGAGACGGCCCTGGGGGCGCATTTTCAACGCCAACAAATCAAGAAATTCCGTTTGGATCAGGCGACGTTTGTGATGGCGCTTTTTGGGCCAGGGATCGGGAAAGTTGATGATCACCCGGTCAATGCTGGCATCCGGCAACAGGTCACGCAGAATGGGATGGGCATGGCCACGAACCACGCGCACATTGCGCTGTCCGTTGGCTGCCAGTTTGCGCAGCAGGGAGGCAATCCCTTCGAGAAACACCTCGATGCCGATC
>JADGCJ010000156.1 GCA_015229045.1 Magnetococcales bacterium | reverse complement strand
CTGACAAAGGCTTTCATGTCCAGGCCTTTCTTGAGGGGGTACCTGGGCAGTTACCCATTTTCTCTCTCCATCAGGTAGTTTTCGATGGTGACGTTGTCGAACGAGGTGGGACACAGGCGGCCGCACATGGGGATGTCATCGCCCCTGGCAATCTTTGCGAAGAGGCGGCGCCGCTCGTCACCGTGCCAGATCTCCCGGAAAGAACGATCGTTGATGTTGCCGAAGCGGCTGTCCTTGTAATAGTGTCGACAGCAGGCGAACAGGCTGCCCTGGTGATCCATGTTGGTGCGAAAGTGGATGCCGTGGCAGCTGCGCCATGCTGCCCGGTGTACCTCTCCCTCCTTGGGAAAACTCTCCCAGCGCACCTCGACCCGGGTCTCCCGGGCCGCCTTTTCCAACAGGGATAGTGCCTCGGGATGCACGGGGTGCTTGTAGCCTTCCTTGTTGAACCGATTCCGGAAAACCACCTTGTCCGTGCCCAGATGCTTGTGCAGCGTCACCATGTCGGGGATGGAGTGCCAGTTGGCCTCGAACACCACGAACTGCAAGGCGAGTTGCACCGGCCACCGATGGTGTTTCCGCAACTGTTGGGCCTGCTCCAGGTTGTGGAGCAGGCGGGCGAAATCCCTGGCGTGACAGCCGTGGACGTTGCCATAGGTCTCGGCATTGCCGCCGTTGACGCTGAAGCGTGCCCAGGTGGTGTGAGGGAGAATCTTTTCGGCATTGGCTTCGGTCAACATGATGCCGTTGGAGCTGAAGGTCATGCGCAGCCCGAGCCGGTGCCCCAAGGTGACGAATTCGGCGAAGTGTGGGTGCAAAAGGGGTTCTCCGGTACCGGCGAAATAGACCTCCTCTCCCCCCATGTCGTGAAAATCGACCAGAAATTTCTTGAAATTGTCCGCATTCAGAAAGCTTTTGCAGGGATCGAAAAGGTCGAACTGCTGCGGACCGCAGTGGATGCAGCCATGGTTGCAGCCGTTCACCGGAGCCACCTCGATGGTCAGGGGGCCGGGTTCGAGTCCGGCCCGCCACTGCTCCAGTCGGGCGTGGTTGTCCTGCAGCTTGCCGCCGCCAATCCGATCACGCATCGACATCACTCCCCAAAAACATCCTCCTGAAGACCTGCCACAAACCTTTGACAGAGGGGTTCGGGCGGTGTCGGTTCCCAACCAATGGCCAATCTGAGTTTTTCCGTACTCATGGAGGTGTCGAGGGGCCATCGTTCCGGAAAGTCGAAATCGTTGATGCTGCGATAGGTCACCTTCAAATCGCGGACGGGTCCGAAGCGGGAGACATAGGCGCCCAGAAACATCTCCAGCAGCTCCCGCCGTGAACAGCACGTCGGGCCGCACAGGTGATAAAGTCCCGTCAGGTCGTGTTCGGCCAGTGCCAGCAACCCGTTCACCACGTCATCGATGAAGACGGGACAGAAGCATTGATCGTCGGCGCACCGGATCTCCGTGCCCGAGGTCAGGGCTTCCAGCCAGTTGGAGAGCAGCGTACCCTCTCCGGGGCGGATGCCATAGACCTTGGCCAGACGCACCACCAGCCCTTCGTTGTTTCCGGGGGTCAGCATGTACCGTTCCACGGCCAGCTTTTGCCGACCGTAGGTCACCAGGGGATGGGTGGGATCCTCTTCCCGGTAATGGCCGCGCAGACCATCGAAAACCACGTCGGTGGAGGCGAAGACGGGTTTGATGCGCAAAGCCCGCAACTGGTCGATGACGCTCTGGGGGTTGATGACGTTGACCCGATGCGACGTCGCCTTGTCGCGTTCGCACTCCAGCAACCGGGAGATGCCCATCAGGATGAAGGCGTGACTGAACGATCCCTGGCCGCGCACCAGATCGGCGATCCGCATGTTTCCCGAATCGAAATGAAATCCACCTGGAAACGGATGCGTGTACCAGGTTGCCAGGGCTTTCCGGGGCCCCAGGCGGGCATAAAGGTGTCGTCCTATGTAGCCGGACCCGCCCAGGATCAAATACCGCCCGGAAGCCATTTTTGCGCACACCCTTCCTTGAGGAAAAAATTTCCCGACGATGCCATGAGACAACGATCCCGCAAAAGTTGTTCCAAGATGGTTGCTATCCGGTACCTCCGTCCAGGAAGCACCGGAAGGGGTGCAGGGCAATCAAAAAACGACGCGTGTCCCAGAGTGGACGCAGTTTAGGTGCGATTGCCCTGGGAAGGGGTGGCGCGACGATCTTTTATGGCATAAAAATTGCTTAAAAATTACTGTAGCTGCATTGGAGAGTGATCGATCTCTTGGGTTCGCTGTGCGAGAGAAGGGGCCGCATCCATGGATGGCATCAACCGTCTTTTGCTGACCATGCCAAATACGTCCTGGTTTGGCAAACGGCGCTGGGTCACGCCTCCCTACACGCTGGGGATTCTTTCGCGTGTGGTGCCGGAACCTTTTGCCACAGCCATTCTGGATCCCAACCTGGACGATCTTTCCCTGGAAGAGACCATTGCCTGGATTGACCGCTATGACCCGCAGGTTGTGGGCATCAGCTGCTTTTCTCTCGAATATGCTCCGAGTGTCGAGCGGTTCGTGCGTGCCATTCGGTCTTCCGGGGCCGGGCGGGTGGTGGTTCTGGGCGGTCCTTACGTTACCACGTCGCCGGAGCTGGCCATGCGTGAGGCGGCTGTCGATTTTGCCATCCTCGGTGAAGGGGAACAACGCCTGCCCCGTTTGCTGACCATGCTCGCCGCCGGCGCAGTCGATTTTTCCGGTTTTGATGGCCTGGCCTATCGGGTTGGCGGCGAGGTCCGGATCAATCCTCCGGTCACCTTCCTGAACCATCTGGATGATGTGCCTTTTCCGGACTATGAAAAGAGCCGTTTCCGGGACTATTTTCGCAGCGGCAACGCCTATGGCAACGTGATGAACGCCCGCCACGAACCCTATGCCATCACCTCCACCAGCCGTGGTTGTCCCTACCCCTGCATCTATTGCAGCACCCACGCCATCGATGGCAGCGCCATACGTTTCCGCTCGGCGGAGAACGTTTTGGCCGAGGTGGATTGGCTGTACCACACATACGGCGTGCGGGAGATTCTTTTTCTGGACGACAATCTGATCTTCGATCGCCGCCGTTTTCGTGCCATCCTCGACGGCCTTGTCGCGCGTCGGTATGACAATTTGGCCTGGAAATCGGTCAATCTGGCCACGTTTCTCCTGACCGACGAGCTTCTGGAGCGTATGTGGGAGAGCGGTTGTTATCAGCTTATTTTGCCTATCGAGTCCGGCAATCAATGGGTTCTCGACACCATTTTGAAAAAGCCCCTCAAGCTGGACAAGGTCATCCCTCTGGTCAAAAAAGGTCGGGAGTTGGGGTTTGAGATTGCCAGTGATTTCATCATAGGTTCTCCCGGCGAGAGTTGGGATCAAATCCGCGACTCCTTCCGTTTTGCCGAGGAGATGGATGCCGACATGGTCTCCTTTCATATTGCCACCCCCTTGCCTCGTACCGAAATGTACACTCTGGCCCGGGATGGCGGGTTTTTGCCGCCGGACTTTGATTTTGGCCAGACCGAATTTTTTGGTTTTGGTCGTGGCTGCATCACCTCCGATGAATTCAGACCCCAGGATCTGCACATGCTGCGCGCCCTGGAGTGGGATCGCATCAATTTCAAGACCCCGGAAAAAAAGGCCCGTTTCGCCCGCATGGCCGGTATCACCCTGGAAGAGCTGGAGCGTTGGCGCCGCAATACCATCCATAATCTGGGTATTTATTTTCCCAACGCCGAGGGAAAAGAGGTCGCCGACGGCGACCGCCCGCACCTCGTACCACGAGAGGGAGTTCTGGATAAAAATGGCCGCTTCGCCCGGGTCGTGAATGCCTCCTGATGCACTGCGTCCATCCCGGACTGTGTTGTTTTTTTCCTGGTGGCCTCGCGGCATTGCGTTGACAGACAAGGTCCGAAAGTGTTTTGGAACAGCAACTGCATGGACCTGTCATACCCATTTGCAGTCGATGCGAGAACGAGGCAGCAAGGAGAAGGCGACGAGGCAGGACATGTTGGGTATGGTGAGGAGCCGACGACGCAGCTGACGAAGTGATCGCGTAACTATCCAGTACCCCCTCAAGAAAGGCCTGGACATCGCCATGAACGCAACGTCGGATCCATTGGGTTCTTTTTTGATCAACAGGTTCGGGGAGCATTATCTCCCCTCGGTCAACCAGGAAGTTTTCTCCCTGGTTGGGTCGGAAAATTTTTACCGTAATCATTACAAGGAAATGCTGTGGGATGAAGATAAGTTTTATATTTTGAGTGGTACCGATTCAGGTCTGCTGGTCAAATATGTCTTGAAACACGGTGTACCCAGTGGCACCCGTTATCTGTTTGTGGATTTTCCTGGAATTCTGGAGCGTCTGGCCTCGGAGAGGATTCTGCCCGAGTTGCCGGAGTCCATCCGGCTGACCACACTGGAAAAGTGGCTGGAGACGGCCGGAGAGATGTCGATCTCCGACTATCTCTACCTGGATGCCCTGGAGCACGTCAAATCCTTGGCGTCCATTGATGCCATCCATCAGCCCTATCTGGACATGCTGGATACGATCAACAACCAGATGATCCAGAAACGCCAACAAGTGACGATGGAGGTTGGTTCCAGAATTTTTACCATGCGCATGGTGGAAAATTTGCCGGAAAATCGATGCGCGTCGGTTTTGCTGAAAAACAGTTTCGCAGGGAAGACAGCCGTTTTGATGGCCGGTGGTCCCTCTCTCCTGGAGAACCTGCCTTGGGTGATAGCCAACCGTGACCGTCTTGTGGTTTTGTCGGTCTCCCGTCTGGCCGGTTTGATGCACCGCGAAGGTATTGTTCCGGATGTCATCTTTTCCATCGATCCGCACGACATCCATTTTCATGCCAGCAAGGAGATGCTCAAGCATTTTGGCCCCGGAACCCTTTTTGTCCACATGAACCACGCGCATCCGGGTCTCGTCGGGCAGTGGCGCGGTCGGAATGCTTACATGTGGTCGTTGTTCCCCTGGCAAACGGACCTCAACGGGCCCAACCTGATCTATCCGGGCATCACCGTCTCCCATCAAGCCCTGGGCGTGGCCATCGACATGGGGTTCACGGATGTGATCCTGCTGGGGTTCGATCTGTGCTTTGACGAAAAGGGGTATACCCATGTCAAGGGCAGCCTCGAAGCGAGCATGGGGCCCTTCGTGGAACAGACCCGGTACATGGTCGAGACCAACGGGGGTTGGCAGGCGGAGACCCGGCGTGATTTTTTTGCCTCCATTCCCAGTCTGGGTACCCTGGCCGAACATGGTGTGGCGATGGGACGTCGTTTTATCAATCCATCGGCGGCGTCGGCCAAGATTCCTTTCGTGCAACATCTGCCGCTGGATCAGGTCATCCCCGCGCCCCTGGAACGTCCTCCCCACGCGACCCTGGCGGCCTGTCTGCCGGAGGACAATCGGGAGAATCGCGAGAAGCACTACCGCATGGTCCTGGCCGAACTGGATCGGGTTCGCGATCTTGTCAATCAGGTCAAAAAATTGTCCATCGAGGCCCTGGAGTGCAACAGCCGTCTTTTTGGCCGCAAAGGCAAGCCGCCAGCCTACAAGTACAAGTTGCGCATGGATGCCATCGAGAAAACCCTGAGCGAGGATCTGGCCGAGGCCTCCCTCATGGTGCGGCGTTGGCATCTCCCGGAGTTTTTGAAACTGATCCGGCCCGACAAGGAGAAGGATTGGAGCGAAGAAGAGGTCGAAAAGGCCGGTCAACGCTACTATGAAATCTATCGCAATGCTGCCGTGGCAGTCCTGAAATGGGTGGATATGACCCGCATGCGTGTTCGCTCCCGGCTGGACGAAGAGAAACCCGTGCCCGATTTCAGAAATCTGCTCCAGCAATGGGAACAGGACAAGCAGTACGGTCGACTCATGATCTGTCTGGAACGACATGGCCTCACCCTGGACAAACCGCCCCAGGCCAGGCTGGTCGCCAGGTTGCAAAAAATGGCTGCCGCTTTCCAGGAACAGTTCAGCCAGGAGAAAAATGCCTACACGGAGTTTGCGCGCGCTCTCATCAATCCGATTGCCGTTCGTGCCAAGGCGCAATCCATGTTTCGCTTTCGTCACACAGAGAAGCTGCGCACCTTTCGCGATGCCGTGTCGCAAAGCGACATGCCCTACAAGGATGAATTCATCTTCCTGATGGATGGCTACCTGGGAGAGTTGGACGACAGGATGGCAGAGAGTCTCGCGGCCTACGAAAAGATCAAACTCGATTTTCTGCTGGAAGAGTCCATGTCCAGAATCGTCGCCTGGCGTCTGCGCCAGCAGGATTATCCGGCAGCCCTGGAGGCCCTGCGCAAATTCTCCGCCGCTTTTCCATCCCACAAGCCCAAGTATGCGCAACTGTTGGCCTTGCTGGGCGATCTGCCTCAGGCGGCCAGCCAATACGAGGCGTATCTGGCGGAGACCCGACAGGATTTCGACAGCATGCTCAAGCTGGCCCGGGTCTATGCCGACATGGGCGATGTTGAGGCCTCGCGGGCGCAGGTCGACAGGGTTCTGGCCGAGGATCCGGACAACCAGGGAGCCATCCACTTTCTGCGTTCCCTGCAGGAGACGACACCCTCAACAATCGAAGGAGTATCACCATGAAATCCATAGTGGTGACAGGCGGTGCCGGTTATGTAGGCTCCATTCTGGTGCGGCGCCTGCTGGAACGCAGCTATCGCGTGGTTTGTCTCGACTCGCTGCGCTTTGGTGGGGAGGCTCTGCTGGATATCTGGGGGCACCCCGGACTCTCTTTTCACAAGGTCGACATCACTGATTTTGCGGCTGTCGCCCGGGTCATGGACAGAGAAAAGGATCTGCATGCGGTGATTCACCTGGCGGCGATTGTTGGTGATCCGGCCTGTCGCCTGGAGCCTGAGTTGACCGAGCGGACCAACTGGGGAGCAGCCGTACATCTGGTGGAACAGGCCAAACTGCATCGCATTCCCCGGTTCATTTTTGCCTCGACCTGCAGCAATTATGGAAAAATGGGCCAGGAGCAGACCCACGTCAGCGAAAACTCCCCACTGGCGCCGGTATCGTTGTATGCCGAACTGAAGGTCAAATTTGAAAACCATCTTTTACGGGGGGAGCGAACGCCCGGTTTTTGCCCGACCTCCCTGCGTTTTGCCACTGTCTATGGTGTTTCGCACCGCATGCGGTTTGACCTGACTGTCAATGAATTCACCAAGGAGCTGGCCATGCAGAGGCCATTGGTTGTTTTTGGTGAACAGTTCTGGCGTCCCTATTGTCATGTGGCGGATTTTTCCCGGGCCATGCTGGCCGTTCTGGAGGCGCCGATGGACCGTGTTGCCTACGATGTCTTCAATGTCGGGGATACCGCTGAAAATTATACCAAGGGGATGCTTCTTGATCTCTTGTTGAAGGTCTTTCCCAGGGCCAGGATCGAGCGTGTCCAGACCAAGGAGGATCCCCGCGACTATCGGGTCGATTTCACCAAGATTACGCAGTCTCTTGGGTTTCGCATCTCTCGCACGGTGCCGCAGGGGATCCAGGAGGTCAAGGATGTGGTGGAGCTGGGGGTGATCCCCGATCCAAACCATCCGAAATACTACAACACCCCTCCCAGACAATGAACCCTTCGGAAACAAGAAAAGTAGTAACTATTCAGCACCCGGCAACGGATCGGGGTCCAGGGGGCTGACGACCGGACAGGTCCAGGACGGAGTCCTGGTGGGGTTCGGGACGAAGCCCTGACAAAGGCTTTCATGTCCAGGCCT
>JADGCJ010000155.1 GCA_015229045.1 Magnetococcales bacterium | reverse complement strand
AAAAAGCAATCCCCCAACGGGCCGCCCCCTCTTTCCCCCTTCCGACTAAAAACCCCCCCGTCCGGGGCCCCCCCCCCCCTCGATGATCACATCAGCCGCAGCCGCTTCACGGGTTCGCCGCCTTGCAGGTGTTTGTCGAAGATCTCTCCCACATCCTGGGGCTTGACGCCGCCATACCACACCCCTTCCGGATAGACCACGACGGTCGGTCCCCGATCGCAAGGCCCCAGACAAAAAGTCCCGGTGACCTGGATCTGCTCTCCCAGGTTGCGTTTTTCCAGCTCGTTGGCGAAGGTCTCCCGAACCGACCCAGCCCCCAGTGCCCCACACGACCCCCGTGGATGTCCCTCAGGACGTTGATTCATACAGACAAATACATGATGTTTCGGTTTCACAACAAACCTCCCTGGCCAGTGTTGCCCGTGAACTTCTAAAAAGCCTCTTCCCTGCGGAAGAGCGTTGGATCCGATCCCAATGTCCGGACCAAACCCACGTCCTGTTTATCGCGGGCTATTTTGTGTAACCCTGGCGGGCAAGTCAACATGGAGACACGTCCAGGGCAATCGCATTTGAGGCTGGCACACCCGAGGCCATGATCGTTTTTTGGCATCGGGGTCCAGGGGGCTGGCTCCCTGGCAGGTCCAGGACAGAGTCCTGGTGGGGTTTGGGGCGAAGCCCCAATAAAATCTTTCATGTCAACATTGTTCTTGCGTAGACGCGGTTTAAATGCGGCGGTTTAAATGCGATTGCCCTGGAGATACGTCAATCCAACTGGCTTCACGGTTGGTTATCTTTCAGATAGATTCCTTCCTCTTTCGCCCAGGAGCGGAACAGAGCCAGACATGTATCAAAATCATAACCGCCAATAGCCACCTTGATGGCTTCCAACTTGAGTCGACGGTGCCCGTTGGGGATGAATGCGGCGATCTCTTCCAGCACATTTTCCACTGTCGAGTCATAGACAAGGAGCAGCGCCACGGCCTTTTCAAACAAGAGAGACAAATCTTCCAGACCAATCCCGACCCCTGGTTGATTTTTTTCCATGGCCATGGTTGTTGGTTGGATCAGCGTGGTTTCGATGGTCGATACGATTTGGGCCAGTTCACTGGCCGTTGTACCAAATAATTTCGGCAACGCGCCCGTTCCGTCCGGAATCCTCGACTGTTTTTCAATCTCTTCGGCAAAACCGGATAGCTTCAAGGCACCTATGGTGGCCGATACTCCCTTCAAGGTGTGGGCTATGCGTTCCAATGTCAGAATATTGCCAGATGCCAGACACCGCTCCATCTCCTGGCAGGCCCCGCCTTGATTACGGGCGAATTTGAGCAAGACATCGCGGTAAAGCACCGTGTTGCCGCCTGTATTGCGCAGGCCCCTGGCCACATCAATGCCTGGAATCGGCGGCAGAGGCAGTACCAGGGCTATGCCGCGCCCGGAAGTGGGTACAACAGGAGGCTGGGAAACCGGATCGGGTTGATTGGGTAGCCATTTGGCCAGGGTGGCATACATCTCGTCCGGGTCAACCGGCTTGGCAATATGGTCATTCATGCCCGCTTCCAGGCATCTTTCCCGGTCACCGGCCATGGCATTGGCCGTCATGGCGATGATGGGCAACTCTTCGGCACTGGTTTTTTTTCGGATCTGCCGCGTGGCGGTCAAACCATCCATGACCGGCATTTGCAGATCCATCAGGATGCCGTCAAAATGCTTCTTGTCCACCAGATTGACGGCTTCCAGGCCATTACCGGCGATGGTGACCTCAATGCCCGACTGTTCCAGCAGCTCCTGCGCCACTTGCTGGTTGATTTCGTTGTCCTCCACGAGAAGCAGACTGACTCCCGCCAGACTGGCCCGATGGATGTTTGAATAATGCACCGTCTGCCGCGCCGGTTCATGACCGAAAACGATCATGATGACATCCAGCATGGCAGTGACGCTGACTGGTTTCATCAAAAAACCATCCAGAAGATTTTTTTCCTCTTCCGATGCGGTGATATACTCCTGACCATAGGCGGTCACCATGATAACGGCTGGAGTTTTTTTCAGGGAGGCCCCTTTTTTGATGCGCCGCGCCACTTCCAGGCCATTCATGCCGGGCATTTTCCAGTCCAGCAAAACCAGATCGAATGGAGACCCCTCGGCATCGGCCATCGCGAGCATGGCAAGCGCTCTTTCGCCACTTTCGGCACTGACCGGATGGTAGGCCAGAGAGAGCAGTTGTTCGGAAATGATTTGCCGGGCGCCTGCATTGTCATCCACCACGAGAATGTGCAATCCACGAATGCTTTCCGCTGGCATGGGAAGTTCCAGTGCCGGACCAGAGAGCTTGCCGAAACGGGCCGTAAATATGAAACGGCTGCCACGCCCGGGGTCATTTTCAACGCCGATCTGGCCCCCCATCATTTCGACCAGACGCTTGCTGATCGCCAATCCCAACCCGGTACCACCGTATTTTCGGGTAATGGAAGTATCCCCCTGGGAAAACTCCTGGAACAGCTTGCTCATCTGTTCCGGCGTCATGCCGATGCCGGTATCTCGAACCGTGAATTGGAGAAATATGCTGTTTTGGCTCTCTTCCAGTACTTCGGTGATGATGGAAACCTCCCCGGTTTCCGTGAATTTGATGGCGTTGCCGACCAGGTTGGTCAAAATCTGTCCCAGGCGGTGGGAATCTCCTTGCAGATCGTGGGGGACATTTCTCCTGGTATCCAGTAAAAGTTCCAGGCCTTTTTCATGGCTTTTGATGCTCAGAATGGCCACGACGCCCCCCAAAACTTCATCCAGGCTGAATTCGACGTTTTCCATGGTGAGCTTGCCCGCCTCGATCTTGGAAAAGTCCAGAATATCATTGATCAATTGCAACAGAACATTGGCACTGAGACTCACCTTGGACAGATAGTCTCTCTGCTGTCCGGTCAATTCGGTTTGCAGACACAGATGGGTCAGGCCGATCACGCCGTTCATCGGTGTACGAATCTCGTGACTCATCGAGGCAAGAAACTCCGATTTGGCGAGGTTGGCTTTTTCCGCTATGAGCTTGGCACTCTCCAATTCGGCATTCTTGTCTTGCAGCACCTGATCCAGGCGTTTGCGTTCGCTCATGTCGCGCACGGCGGCAAACACCCCTTGCAGTCTCCGGTCGCGGTCGTAGATGGTGGTCGCATGCAGGGATACCGGCGTTTTTTTGCCATCCCTGGCCCATACGACAAGATCGTAGTCGATGACCTTCTTTTCGCTCAACACCAGGTTGATGCCTGCTTCAGCGCGTTCCGGGTCGTTGAAGTGGTTGCGAAACGGCGAACCGATCAACTCATCACGGCTACAACTGGTGACGGCCTCCATCTGCTTGTTGGCATCCGTGATGATGCCGGATGGATCGGTAATGATCAGCGCGTCGATGCTGGATTCGATCAGGGAGCGCGTGTAGAACTGCTGGTCCCTGACGCGCTGGTCGAGCTTTTTTTGCTCGGCTTCGACCTGTTTGCGTGCGGTGTTGTCCGTGCCGATCAGCAGGTAGCCGATAATGGCGTTTTCGTCGTCACGCAAGGCCGTCACCGACACGACCGCCGGGAAGCGGCTGCCATCTTTGCGAATGTAGGTCAGCTCGTAGATGTCTTCGATGCCGCGCGATGCCTTGAACACCAGGGCTTCGAATCCCGGCGTGATCGGCGTGGAAAGCTCGACGCTCAACGCCTTGGCGCGGGCAATCACTTCCAGCGGATCGGAAATGTTGGCCGGGGTGATCTTGTTCATCACTTCGACAGCCGTATAGCCCAGCATGCGCTCGGCACCGACGTTGAATATCTGGATGACACCCTTGGCGTCGGTGGCGATACTGGAAAAGTTGGCACTATTGAAGATGGCATTTTGCAGAGCGCCCGCCTTGAACAGGGCCTCTTCCGCCTGTTTGCGCGCGGTGTTGTCCGTACCGATCAGCAGATAGCCGATGATGGCGTTTTCGTTGTCGCGCAGGGCGGTGACCGAGACGACTGCCGGGAAGCGGCTGCCATCCTTGCGAATGTAGGTCAGCTCGTAGATATCCTCGATGCCGCGCGACGCCTTGAATACCAGGGCCTCGAATCCGGGCGTGATCGGCGTGGAAAAATCGACGCTCAACGTCTTGGCCCGGGCGATCACTTCCTGCGGATCGGAAATGTCGGCCGGGGTGATCTTGTTCATCACTTCCGCAGCTGCATAGCCCAGCATGCGCTCGGCGCCGACGTTGAATATCTGGATGACACCCTTGGCATCGGTGGCGATGCTCGAAAAGTTGGCGCTGTTGAAAATGGCGTTTTGCAGGGCACCTGTTTCGTGAATTTTATTGGGCATGACCAAACCTCCGAAGAGTATTGCGTACCGGCTCAGAGGGTCGGGACGATACCGGGGAGCCAAAACGACGAACGCCTGACTGAAACGTCCGCAGCCTTTGTCTTCATTGAACTGTCTGAATTGGTGGCAAAAGAAACATCAGGGAGAAGCTACGGGAGAAGTGTACAAGAATAATTTTTGAATAGACACAGAAATCAAATAATTTTATTTATTTGCCCAAAAAATTTCCAATGCAGAAAAAGAGTATCCGAACCAGGCCATTCCTTGTTCACGGTGTGTCGTTCTGTGTAACCTTGGCAGGCAAGTCAACATGGAGATATAAGCGGAGAGAGTGCCTCGATCGATCTGATGCGCTTCGGGGGCTTTTTCAGGAAGGGAAGAGATCCCGCCCATGCCGGAGAGCATCGCTGTTGCAAGATAATGTCACCTGCGTCGAGAGGGATGCCAACAGGCCCTTGCCATACGTTAGCAAATCATGATATTCCAATAGACGGAAATTTCGGGGAGAGGGGAGTTGATCGAGAAATGTGCGACGAATCATGCAATTCCCAACGATCCCCTTCATTTTAATCTCTGTAGAAATCGTTACATCAGGCAATTTAGCCACGCCACCGAGGAGATGCGCAGATGCCGAGCTTCGAACTGAATGGCCGCACCCACGAAACCGACGAAGAGGGTTACCTCATCAACCTGTCGGATTGGAACGAGGATATCGCCAAGTATTTGGCAGAACAGGAAAATGTTGAGATGAGCGAATCGCACTGGGAAGTGATCAGCTTCCTGCGCGAATACTATGAAGAGTACAAAATCGCTCCCATGATCCGTATCCTCACCAAAGCCATCGGCAAAAAATTGGGCAAAGACAAAGGCAATACCAAATATTTGTATGATCTCTATCCAGGCGGTCCCGCCAAGCAGGCCTGCAAAATTGCTGGCCTGCCCAAGCCGACCGGCTGCGTCTGATGTATCCGGCTTTGGCTTTGGTCGCTTGAACGGAATCAGCAGGAGAACGGCTGCCTGACGGACTCGGGTCTCACCCGTCGTCTGGCTGGCAGTCGGTCTGTCTGCCCTGAACCAGCTGCGGTCATTCAACTTTCACAGGGAGTGAACTTAAATGTTGGCACTGATCGCATACCTCGCCTTGCTGACATTTGTCTTCGGTTTTGGTTGGCGAATCTGGACCTACTGGCGGTCGCCCGCTCCCTTGAAGATTCCCACCACTCCGGCCCCGGTCTGCAAAAGCGGTGTGGTGTGGCGCATGTTTACCGAGGTGGCCTTTTTCAACAGCCTGTTCAAAGGGAACAAATGGACTTGGCTGGGAGGGTACCTCTTCCATGCCGCTCTTGCCCTGGTTTTGATCCGGCACCTGCGCTACTTCGTTCAGCCCCTGCCCGAGGCCTTCGCCTACATCCAGATTGCCGGCATCGTCGCCGGTCTGGCCATGGTGGGGGGTCTGGGGTTTTTGCTGGTTCGCCGCTTCTGGGTGGCGCGTACCCGCTACGTCTCTTCGTTCGCCGACTACGCCATCCTGGTCCTGCTGCTGGCCATCGGCATCTCGGGCCTGCTGATGCAGTTCGTCTTCCGGCCCGACATCGTGGAGATCAAATCCGCCATGCTGGGTTGGATCACCTTCCAGGGCTTCCCCACTCCCAGTGACCTGTTGTTCGTGGTCCATTTCCTCCTGGTCCTGGCACTCATGATCATCTTCCCCTTCAGCAAGCTGATGCATCTGGGAGGCATCTTCTTCAGTCCGACACGCAACCAGGTGGACAATCCTCGGGAACACAAGCACGTCAATCCCTGGGCGGTGGTCGAGTAGTTCTCCTGCCCGACGCCAGGATAGGATCTCTCACAAGGAGTGTACCCAAAGTGGCCAACGATCACGCCGTACCGGAAGTCAAAGACGATATCGAGGTTCCCCTGCCCGAAGAGGGGACCATGGCCCATCTGCGGCCCTATCCCGCAGCCGACAAGCACATGATGCCCCTCGGATTTCCGGGTACCAGAGTTGAAAACTGGCAGCAAAAGGGGATCGAAAAACTGGGAGAGATGTTGAAAAAGTATCGCTCCCTCCAGGTTTACATGGACATTTGCGTCAAATGCGGCGCTTGCGCCGACAAGTGCCATTACTACCTGGGTACCGGCGATCCCAACAACATGCCTGTCCAGCGCGCCGAACTCCTGCGCGGGGTCTACCGCCGCTATTTCACCCCGGCCGGCAAACTCTTCCCCAGCCTGGTCCGGGCCACCGAATTCGACGAAACCACCCTGCAAAAGTGGTTCACCTATTTTCACCAGTGTTCCCAGTGCCGCCGCTGCTCGGTCTTCTGTCCCTACGGCATCGATACCGCAGAGATCTCCATGGCCGCTCGGGAAATCATGGATGCCATCGGCGTCGGCCACAAGTATACCACCGAGATTGTCGGCAAGGTTCACACCATCGGCAACAACCTGGGCATTCCCGGCCCCGCGCTGACAGGTACCCTCCAGTTTCTCGAAGATGACCTCCTGGACAACACCGGCCACGAGATACGCATTCCCCTGGATCAGGAGGGCGCCGATGTCCTCCTGGTGGCCCCTTCCGCCGACTTTTTCAGCGAACCGCACATCAGCTCGCTCATGGGCTATGCCAAGGTTTTTCACCAGGCCGGAATCTCTTTTACCGTGAGTTCCTACGCCTCCGAGGCGGCCAACTTTGGCATGTTCATCGGCAGCTATGCCCAAAAACAAAAAATTGCCAAACGCATCGCCGACAAGGCCCGCGAGCTGCGCGTCAAACGCATCGTCGTCGGGGAGTGCGGCCATGCCTGGCGCGTCGCCTACAGCTTCTGGAACACCCTCAACGGCCCCTTCGATTTTCTGGATCCCAACTATCCAGTACCTCAGCACATCTGCGAGTTCACCCACCAGTTGAACGAACGCGGTGCCCTGGTCTTCGACAAGGAGGCCAATGATGATCTGACCGTCACCTTCCACGACTCCTGCAATGTCGCCCGCGCTTCGCGCATGGGGGCGTCGTCCGGTGGCCAGTTCGAGATTCCCCGCGCCTTGATTCGTGCCACGGCCAACAAATTTGTGGAGATGGATGCCGATACCATCCGCGAACGCACTTTTTGTTGCGGCGGTGGTGGTGGTCTGCTCACCGACGAGCTCATGGATCTGCGTGTTCGCGGCGCCCTGCCCCGTATCACGGCCTTGAAACGGGTCATCGAAGAGGATGGGGTCAACTATGTCGCCCTGATCTGCGCCATCTGCAAGGCCCAGTTCAACAAAATGTTCCCCATGTATGGCATCCCTATGGAGGCCGTGGGCGGTGTCCATGCCCTGGTCAATAACGCCATCCGGATTGGCGCCAAAAAGGGCATCGTCTGAGTCGAAAAAAAGTAACTATTCAGTACCCGGCAACGAACCGGGGTCCAGGGGGCTGGCTCCCTGGCAGGTCCAGGACAGA
>JADGCJ010000154.1 GCA_015229045.1 Magnetococcales bacterium | reverse complement strand
CAGGACAGAGTCCTGGACCTGTCCGATCGCCAGCCCCCTGGACCCTGATTCGAGGAAGAAGGAGAGATCATCGATCATGCGCATTGTCTTTACCCAGTTTGCACCGCCGTTCGAGCACGGCCTAAGCGAGGTCGACTATCTGGCCTATGACGACTGGTATGCCCGGCTGCGCCGCCACTTCGCCGCGCGGGGAGACGAGGTGGCCTTTGTTTCCCAGACGCTGCGCCGGGAGCGTTTGCACCTGTCGTGGCAGGGATATCAGGCCTATTTCTTTCCGGTCGTCAATCCCGGGGAACGGCAACACGATGGTCGCCTGTGGTATCGCAGCCCCGAGGCGGAGAGCTGGCTTGAGTCGTTCCAACCGGATATTTTGCACGTGGTGGGCACGGGGACCGAAATGGCACCACGCTTTCTGCAACGGGCCAGGCAGGCGGTCGCCTTTCTCTGGGAGCGCACCATGCCCTCGCCGACGACGCTGGCCTGGCCGGAGATCGCTCTCTGCGACTATTTCCTGCAACCCAACACCCTGGCCTTGCAGAGTGCCCTGGCTGCCGGTCTGCCTGCAGAGCGGTTGTTTCTTCTCCCCCTGGGCGCCGACACCGATACCTTCCGTCCCTTGGAGCTGCCGCGTCGTTATGACCTGGTCAGCTCCGGCAATTTATCTTCACAGAAACAGTATCATCACGTGCAACGCCTCGTGCAGGAGCATCGCCTGAGCTGGCTGCATGCCGGCGGCTATGTGAAGGGCCGACCCTACAGTCGCTGGCAAGATCTCCTCTACTCGCACAACATGCGCAGGCTGGGTCTGTTGCGTGGTCTCAAGCGCAGCCGCGATGGTCTGGTGGCCTCGGCCCGTTTTTCCCATGATCGCATGCCGGAGGTGTACAATCAGGGTCGCTTGCTGGTACATCCATCGGTCAAGGAGGGAACGGCCAGGGCGGTACAGGAGGCCCTGGCCTGCGCGACGCCGGTGGTGGGGTTGCGCCAGACCCTGCCTTGGGTGGAGCCGGAGTTTGGTCTGGTGGTCGACACCATCGAGGAGCTGGGACAGGCCGTGCTGGCTCTGCTCGCCGACCCGCAGCGTTTGGCGGCGATGGGTCGTGCGGGACGGGAGTGGTTGTTGAAAAATCACTCCTTCGCCCAACTGGCCGCTTTTGTCGAGAATCTGCATCGCCTGCCCAAAAAGCGGTCGATGCCCGGTTGCGTTTGAAGGGAGCCACCTGCTAGAGATAGGGTGTTTTGTGAGTCGCTGCGCGACTTTCACGGTAAGGCAGTGCAGCCCTCCCCTGGACTCAAACCTTGGATGAGCCAAACCTGTGAAAATTTTAATTTTTGGCGTCAACGGCTTTATCGGCCATCACCTTTCCCAACGCATTCTGGCCACCACCCCGTGGCATGTCTACGGCATGGACATGAATACGGACCGGGTCGAGTCACTCCTTGCCCATCCTCAGTTTCATTTTTTCGAGGGGGACATTGCCATCAATCGGGAGTGGATGGAGTATCACATTAAAAAATGTGATGTCATTCTGCCTTTGGTGGCCATCGCCACGCCGGCGGCCTATGTGCGGCATCCGTTGCAGGTCTTCGAGCTGGACTTTGAGGCCAATCTGCCCATCGTGCGCGCCTGTGTCACGCACCAGAAGCGGGTGATCTTTCCCTCCACTTCCGAGGTGTATGGCATGTGTTCCGACACGGCCTTCCATCCGGATCAGTCCCACCTGGTTCTGGGGCCCATCACCAAGCAGCGCTGGATCTACTCCTGTGCCAAACAGTTGATGGATCGGGTCATTTGGGCTTATGGCATGGAGCGGGGACTCGACTTTACCCTGTTTCGTCCCTTCAACTGGATCGGGCCGGGACTGGACAACCTCCACACCCCGAAAGAGGGGAGTTCCCGCGTGGTCACCCAGTTTTTGGGGCATATTGCCCGGGGCGAACCCATCTCCCTGGTCGATGGTGGCCGTCAGCGGCGTTGTTTCACCGATATTGACGACGGCATCCAGGCTCTCATGGAGGTCATTCACAATCCCCAGGGGATAGCCAAGGGAAAGATCTATAACATTGGCAATCCGAACAATGACCTCTCCATCCGCGAACTGGCCGGGATCATGCTGGAGATTGCCGGCGAGTTTCCGGAGTATGCTCCGGGGTTGAAGCATGTGCGTCTGGTCGATGTGCAGGCCAGGGAGTATTACGGGGAGGGGTATCAGGATATTCAGACCCGTGTCCCCTGGATTGAGAATATTCAGCAGGATTTGCAGTGGGAGCCGCGTATTTCTCTGCGGAGTTCTTTGCGCAAGATTTTTGATACGTATCGGCATGAGGTGGAGCAGGCGGGGTCTTTGCTGGATGCTGCCGGGGGGAAGTAGCCTGTCATGTTTCTTGCCCTCAAGGTCGACGTCGATACCCTCCGAGGCACCCGGGAAGGGGTACCAGCCCTGCTGCGCCTCTTCGACCGCCATCAGGTACGCGCCACCTTTCTCTTCAGTCTCGGACCTGACCACACTGGCCGCGCCCTGCGTCGCATCTTCCGGCGGGGATTTCTGAACAAGGTCGGGCGTACCTCGGTTCTGAGCCACTACGGACTCAAAACCCTCCTCTACGGGGTTCTCCTCCCGGGACCGCATATCGGTCGCCAAACGAGCGCCATCCTGCGCGCCGCCGCAAGCGCCGGGCACGAAATCGGCATCCATTGTCATGATCACGTCCTCTGGCAAGACAATGTGGCCCAGCAGGATCAGGCGTGGACCCGACAAGAGATGGCCAAGGCCTGCGTTGTCTATGAAGAGATTTTTGGCCACCCCGCCCGGGTGCATGGGGCCGCAGGCTGGCAGATGAATGGCCACGCCCTGGCCCTGGAAGAGGCGTTCGGCTTCACCCATGCCAGCGATACCCGTGGCACCCACCCCTTCCTGCCGATCATGGACGGGATCCGCTCTTCCTGCATCCAGTTGCCCACCACCCTCCCCACCCTGGACGAATGGATCGGACGCCAGGGCATCACACCGGACACCGTACAGGAGACCATCCTGTCGGCCAGCCGGACCCCCCTGCCGCACGGCCACGTCTACACCCTGCATGCGGAGCTGGAAGGAATGAAACTGCTCCCGGTCATGGAGGCCCTGCTGCAAGGGTGGCAACAGGCAGGATACTCGTTGGGTACCCTGGCCGATCTCAAAGAGCGCTTGACGATCGAGACCCTGCCCAGACACGCCGTGACCTGGGGTCAGGTGGAGGGTCGTTCGGGGATGCTGGCCGTCCAGGGAACCGTGGCCGCGGATGCAGCAACCACCATCAACCCCTACGATGCCAGGTAAGCCGCCACCTCCACGTCGTCGACCTGGTTCGGGTTCAGATAGGCGTCGGCATACTTTTTCCAGACCCGGCTCTTGACGAACAACTCGTAGAGATCCGGATCAATGTGCTTGTCCTTGCACATGAATTTCATGATTTTCAGGGCTTCGCTGACTGTTTTTGGTTTTTTGTACGGACGATCCGAGGCAGTGAGTGCCTCGAAAATGTCGGCAATAGCCAGAATACGCGCCTGCACCGGCATGTCGTCGCGGGAGAGTCGGCGAGGATAGCCGGTGCCGATCATCGTCTCATGGTGAGAACCGGCAAAGGCACTGACACGACGCATGTTTTTCGGGAATGGCAGCTTGTCGAGCATGACGATGGTGCTGATGACGTGTTCGACAATCTTGAAACGCTCCTCTTCGGTCAGGGTGCCACGGGCAATGCGCAGATTGTACAGCTCGCCATAATTGTACAAAGCCTCCGGGACGGTGACCTTGAAGCCCCACTTTTCCGGATCATAGGAAAGCGGATGGGCACGGCGTGGCACAATCATGCTGGGTTTGTCTGCCAATAATTTTTCTTGCGCTGGCAGCGGGGCCTTGGGGGTGTCGACGAGGCGCTCCAGCTCCCCCTCGGAGAGCCCCAGGCGGTCGTCGAAGTGTCGCGTCCACTCGATGGCGGCGATCTGCTCCAGGCGGGCAATGCGGTTGGGGCTCATGAACTCGCCACCGACATTGCACTCGGCGACAAAGGCAAAATCCTCCTCCAGTTGCCGCAACTGTCGCTCCAGCTCTGGTTGCAACTCCTCCTGACGACCACCGGCCAGCAGGCGATTCTGATGGTCGATGATGCGATCCCGGCGCAACACCTCGAAGCGGGTACGAATTTCGTGGATGCGGTTGAAAATGGTCTCCAGCTTGGTGGCTTTGTCGACGACATACTCGGGCGTGGTCACCTTGCCGCAGTCGTGCAGCCAGCCAGCCAGATGAAACTCCCGCCAATCGTCCGGATCCATGGCAAAGGTGGCGAAAGGCCCGGTCGACTCCTGGCAGGCCGCCTCGGCCAGCAGGCGTCCCAGCTCCGGAACCCGCTCGCAATGGCCACCCGTATAGGGTGACTTGGCGTCAATGGCCGAGGCGATGATTTTAATGATTGAATCAAACAGCTCCGCCTGGGCCTTGATGAGGTGCAAATTGTCCAGGGCGATGGCTGCCTGAGAGGCCAGGGCCTCGACAAATCCGATCAGATGGTGATCGAACGGTTGCACGGCGTTGGTTTCCGGGTCGATCGAATTGATCAGCTGCAACACCCCCAGGCACTCCCCTTTGCGCGACTTGAGGGGCACGGTCAACATGGAGACGGTGCGATAGCCGGTCTCCGCGTCGATTTTTCGTGTGCCGGAAAGGTCGAACCGCGACTCCTGGTAGACATCGTCGATGCGTACCGACTCCCCGCTCAAGGCGACGCTGGTCGAGACATAGTTCAACTTTGGTTCACCGCTGATCGGGTCATACAACGGGATGGTGAAGCTGGGCAGTTCATCGCTCTTGGAGCGCAGGGCGAAGCGCAATTCATTGTCATCGGTGCGCAGATAGAGGGTGGCGGCATCGGCCTGACTCAGCTCCTTGCCGCTCCACAGGATGCGCTTGAGCAGGACATCCAGATCCTGCTCGGCGGAGAGGGCGATACCCAGCTCCACCAGTTTTTGCAGCTTGTCCTGGGAGTGGACCAGCGCCTTGGTGCGTTCGCGCACCTTGACCTCCAGCATCTCCGCATGGTGACCCAGTTCGGCATGGGCCTCTTTCAGCTCTGTTTGCTGTTTACTGATCTGGAGGTTGGTCTCCTTGAGTCGTTCCTCGTTGCGGTCATTGAGCTTGACCAGACGCTTGGAGGTCTTGAACAATTTCTGGTAAGCATCGTGATGAGTGGCAAAGGCCTGGCGCAGTTCGTCGGGCGACAGGTCATCGCGTTGCAGCAGGGAGGCTCCGGCATCCAGAATTTTTTGTTCTTCCTCAAAGGCATCATAACTCATGGCGTACCCCCCCCATGCCACCCTGTGGTGTCATCCTTGGTTGTCGGCGTTCGATCAGATCCTCTTTGGAGCCATCCGGACCCGAGTTTACTGGACAGCTTTCGGCAACAAATGAAATTCAGCATGGTGCAACTCTTCGCCAAACTCGCCGCCCAGCTCCTCCATGTTGTCATCGTCCTCTTCGAAGTGCCAGTTGATGATCACTTTGTTACCCTTGGCGGCAACCTTGTCGAGGGTGTCGAACAGCCCCATCAGAACCTTGGCACTGGAGCTGTTGAAATAGATCAGATCGAAGTCGAAAACCAGGCTGGCTCCGGCAAGTGCGGCCACATGCTCCTTGAATCGGGTGAGGATGGGGCCATAAAACTCTGCAACATCCTCCGGGTAGGACTCCCCCCGCATGGCGAAATGGTTGGCCGAAAAATTAAAGTCGATGGCCGGTGCCCGTTCGGATGCGTCGATATGAATTGTGTCCATGTGATCATTGTCCTATGTATCTGTCGTTAAACGTAAGCCTTGAATGAGAAAAAGGCGCTTTTGGCATCGATATCCAGGAAGTCATACTCAAACCCATGCGTGGCGGTGCGCGCCATATCGACAAAACCAACCCCGGCTCCTTTGCTGCCTTCGGGAACCTCTCCCCGCAGAATCTGCTTGTAAAGGGCGTTGATGCCATCCCGATCCAGGGAGCGAATATGATCCAGATTGCCACGCAGGCGCGGCACATCGGCCAGGTGTACCAGGTTGCCGCAGGTGACGTAGTAGCGTCCGTTGGCAGCCTTGCCGACAATAAAGACGCCGAAAGAGAGGTCTTTCGGCTCTTCACCGTTTTTGTTCTCTTCCCGTTCGGTGGAGTAGCGGATAATGTTTTGCACCTGCTCGACAAACAGGGAGAATAAATTTCTCACCACCTTCTTGTCCCCGGTCTCGTTGGTCAGTTTGCTGCGCAGTGCCTTGCCGATACTCGACAAAACCTCCTCGGTCACATAGCCGCTATAGCAGAACATGATCCCCTCGTCTTGCAACATTGTGCGCAGACGTAACAACTCTTGAGCGATCATGACAGGGGATCCTTTCTTGCGGAGCAACCTTGCTGGCTGAATCTTGAACCGAATCCATTCCGAGATGCGTCGTTTTTTTGACTATTGAAAGACTGGGATGGAGGTCCAGGAGGAAGGGCTGTGTCCTTCTTCCTGGTGGGGTTTGGGGCTTCGCCCCAATAAAATCTTTCATGTCAATATTTTTCTCGATCACAAAAAAACCATGTGTTCCAAAGTAGACGCGGTTCAGAGATTATCCAAGGGTATTTAAACAAAAAAAGATTGAAAGAAAAGAGACGTTTAAAAAAATATGTGTTTTGCAACAGACACGGTTTGTACTCATTTTTGAGATTTTTTCAGCACGTCGCTGATTTTATCGACAATCCTGGGCAGCGGGACGATAAATTCAGCGGCACCGCGCTCGATGGCCTCTTTTGGCATGCCATAAACCACGCAGGAGGACTCGTGTTCAGCCATGGTGATGGCCCCTGCCTGGCGCATTTCCAGCAATCCCCGGGCACCATCGTCGCCCATGCCGGTCATGAGGACGCCGATGGCGTTGCCGCCGGCACTGCGCGCCGCCGATCGAAACAACACGTCAACCGAGGGGCGATGGCGTGTGACCAGGGGACCATCCTTGAGTTCGACGACGTAGTGATCGGTTCGGCGGGCAAGCAGCAGATGGCGGTTGCCGGGTGCGATCAGGGCACGGCCTGGCACAACGACATCGCCATGTTGGGCCTCTTTGACGGAGATTTTGCACAACGCATCGAGACGTTGGGCAAAGGTGGCCGTGAAGCCCTCCGGCATGTGCTGGACGATGACAATTCCCGGACAGTCGGAAGGTATCTTTTCCAATACCGTCGGCAGTGAATCGGTGCCGCCGGTGGAGGCTCCCATGCAGATGACCTTTTCGGTCTGCCTGACCTTCGCCCAGCGGGGAGGAGGAGGCAGGAGCGCATCGGCGGTCAGTTTGGGCTGGACCGTCAGGGAGGGCAAGGCGTGATTTCCGTTCAAGCGATGTCGGGCGGCGGACTTGATCTTGTCCCGGATGGTGTTGGAGATGGCCAGAAGATGATCCCTGGCCTCCGTTTCCGGCAGCTCGATGACATCCATGGCTCCGGCATTTTGTGCCGCTGTCAGGCTGGGCCACCCCTCCCTGGCCTGGGTCGACAAGGCCACGACGGGCACGGGGCACTGATTCATCAATTTTTTGAGAAAGGACAGACCGCTCAGGCGCGGCGTCTCCATCTCCAGGAGAATGGCGTCCGGAACTTCGTTGGCGATGCGTTTGGCTGCCAGAAGAGGATCGGCGACCGCCCCGGCAACCTCCAGCAGCGGGTCTGCCTCCACAATCTCCACCAGGGCACGACGCATCCCCGGAGCGTTGACGATGATAAGCACCCGCAGATGCTTCTGCTTCATTTTAAATCTCTTTCGTAACTGCCCAGGTACCCCCTCAAGAAAGGCCTGGACATGAAAGCCTTTGT
>JADGCJ010000153.1 GCA_015229045.1 Magnetococcales bacterium | reverse complement strand
TGTCAGGGCTTCGCCCCGAACCCCACCAGGACTCTGTCCTGGACCTGCCAGGGAGTCAGTCCCCTGGACCCCGATTCGTTGCCGGGTGGCCGAATAGTTACCAATGATTTAAAAAAACGACGCATCTCGAAATAAATCCCGGTTTGAGGCATCCGATCGTCTTCCCGCCGTCAAAGTTCCTGACACAACGTCAAGAAGTCAATGACCACCCAGGTAGGCCTGACGCACATGTGTATCGGCCAATAATCTGGCGGACTCTCCTTCCATCTGGATGTGACCATTGACCAGGACATAACCGCGATGGGCAAATTGCAAGGCCTGATTGGCATTCTGCTCCACCAGAAAAAGGGTGGTGCCCTCGGTGGCAATCTGGCGCAAAGCGGCAAAGAGCTGCCGAATCAGCAGCGGTGCCAGGCCAAGACTGGGTTCGTCGAGGAGCAACAAGCGCGGACGGCTCATCAAGGCGCGGCCGATGGCCAGCATCTGCTGCTCGCCTCCCGACAGGGTGCCAGCCCTCTGGTTGCGGCGTTCCCAAAGACGCGGAAAAAGATCCTGGACATGCCCCAAAAGCGATCTTTGCAATCGGGTGTCGTTCCGTTCGTGGGTGGGCAGGGAGGTGGTTCCCAGAATGAGGTTCTCTTCCACGGTCATGGCGGGAAAGACCCGGCGTCCTTCCGGAACCTGGGCAATCCCCAGACGGGCAATACGATGCGTGGGCAGGTGGGTCATCTCCTGTCCCTCGAAGAGGATCCGCCCTGCCGCAGCTCGCGGCTGGCCAAACAGGGTCATGAGCAGAGTGGACTTGCCAGCACCATTGGCCCCGATCAGGGTGACAATCTCTCCCCGATCGATATGCAATGTCACGCCGTGCAGTACCTGGACAGCCCCATAGGCAGCCTTGACCCCCTCCATGACCAGGAGAGCCGACGTGTCTGTGGCTGGCGTGGCGGTCATGGCCGGAACGCCTCCGTATCGGCGACCTCTGGATCGATGATCAAGGGGGGACGTCTCTCCTGCCCGGAGAATTGTGCGGATGGCGACACGGCAGGGGCATGCGCCACCGATGGCATTCTGGTTGTTTCGGCAACGCCCAAATAGGCCTCCAACACCGCCGGGTGGTCCTGGATGGTCGCCGGAGAGCCATGGGCAATCACCTCGCCGTGATTCAAAACCACCACATGATCGGAGATGTTCATGACCAGGTTCATGTCATGCTCGATGAGCAACACCGTCAGCTCATGGTGGTCGCGCAGACGCAGAATCATTCGACTGAGTGCCTGAGTCTCCATGGCGTTGAGGCCAGCGGCAGGTTCATCCAGACACAGGAGCGTGGGGTCGGTACACAAGGCACGGACGATCTCCAAACGCCGCTGCTGACCATAAGGCAACTCCCCGGCCAGCCGGTTGGCATCCTCCTGCATGGCAAACACCTCCAGCCAGCCCATCGCCCGGTCCAGAGCAGCCGATTCGGCGCTCCGATACTCCTGGGTGCGCAGGATACCGGCCAGAATGTTGCGTTCCACCAACCGATGCTGCGCCACCAGGAGATTCTCCAGCACGGTCATGTCGCGAAACAGACGTATGTTCTGAAAGGTACGTGCCACCCCGGAGCGAACCACCTTATGGGTTCCTCCCGTGATCCGGTCATATATGCGGCGGAGCAGGGTCCAAGGGTTGAGGTAGTCACGCGAGCACAAAGCACCCCCCATGACCTGGACCAGATCCACATCCCCCTCCCCCTCCTCCCGATGCAGAAGAATCTCCCCCGACGACGCGGCATAAAATCCGGTCAGACAATTAAAAACCGTGGTCTTGCCGGCTCCATTCGGACCAATGATGGATGTGATCGACCCCCGTGCCACCTGAAAGCCCACCTGATGCAGGGCCGTCACCCCGCCAAAGGAGATGCCCAAATCGCGCACCGTGAGCAGAGCGCTCACAGGGCTTTCCCCACCGAGAAAAATTGCCGACGGATGCGCAACAATCCTCGGGGACGCCAGATCATCATGGTCACCATGGCCAGACCAAAAACCAGAACCCGATAGTCGGAAAACTCGCGCAGCAGTTCATGCAGAATATTGATTACCAGCGCCGCGACCACCACCCCGCCATTCGATCCCAACCCTCCCAGCACCACCACAGCCAGGATCAGGGCCGATTCAAAGAAAGTGAACGAGGTAGGATTGACAAACCCCTGCGAGGCGGCGAAAAACACCCCTCCCACTCCTCCCACCGCCGCCCCCATGGCAAAGGCGGAGAGTTTGACCGCCACGTGATTGATACCCAAAGAGCGACAGGCAATTTCATCTTCGCGCAGGGCCTCCCAGGCACGCCCGATGGGCATGCGTTGCAAACGACCGACACAAAAAAACAACAACGCCAGAAAGGACAACAACGCCAGATAGATGAACAGCGACCGAAGGTTGGGATCGTAGGCAGTCTTGAAAAACTCATGCCAGGGAGTGCCTCCCTGTTTGGCGATGCGGGTCAGCTCCAGACCGAACAGGGTGGGCGCAGGCACCGGCAAGCCATTGGGTCCGCCAGTAATTTCGGTCCCGTTGTTGAGCAGCAGGCGAATGATCTCCCCAAACCCCAACGTGACGATGGCCAGATAATCGCCGCGCATGCGCAACACCGGAAACCCCAGCACCGCGCCAAAAGTGGCCGCCAACAAGGCACAAAACGGCAAGGCTGACCAGAATCCCAATCCCAGGTAGTGACTGCCCAGGGCGTATCCGTAGGCGCCAACAGCATAAAAAGCCACGTAGCCCAGATCCAGGAGTCCGGCCAGACCCACGACAATGTTCAACCCCAGCCCCAGAACGGCATAGATCAGGGCCAGAATGAGGACGTTGATCCAATAGGTACTCAGCCACCAGGGCAGGAGAGCCGCCCCGACCAGGAGGATCAGCCATTGTCCCATCGGTATGGCCGGACGTCGCCCGACCGTCACCCCTGCCTGCATGCGGGCAAAGAGACGTTGCAGGGTCGGCGTGCGGGAGAGTTGAGCGAGCAACGATACGATCAGAGAGCCGACAAACACCCCACCGGCCATCCACAAAGGACGTTGCCAGACTGTCATCACCTGATAGCCATTCAGGATCCATCCCGAGAGGGGGGCAAACAAGAGCAGCGACAACCCGCCCCAACGCAGGGCCACAACCAGGGATGTCTGGAAATTCATACCTTTTCCACCTCGGGATGACCCAGCAAGCCGCTGGGACGCAAGACCAACACCAGAATGAGGATGCCAAAGGCAAACACATCCTTGTAGTCGGTGTTGACGAAGCCGGAAAAGAGGGATTCACACAGGCCGAGGATCACCCCGCCCAGCATGGCCCCGGGCAGGGAACCGATTCCCCCCAGAACCGCCGCCGTGAAGGCCTTGATGCCCACGACAAAGCCAATGAAAAAATCAAAGGAGCCATAATTGAGGGTGACAAGGAGACCCGCCACAGCGGCCATCGCCGCACCCAGGACAAAAACCAGGGAGATGATGCGGTCGGTATTGATGCCCAGCAGTTCAGCCATGATGCGATCCTGCTGGGTGGCCCGGCAGGCGCGTCCCAGGGAGGTATGGCGCATGATCCAGGCCAGGGCGCCCATGCTCAGGATGGCCACGCCGATGATCAGGATTTGGACGTAGGTGACCTGGACGAAGGTGGCGCCATCGGCCGAGGCCAGGCGAACATGGCCCTCGATCAGGGCGGGGATTCCCTGATTGCGCGCCCCCTGGCTGATCCGGACATAATTTTGCAGCACCAGGGAGATGCCAATGGCCGAAATCAGGGGCGCCAGACGGTTGGAGTCACGTAGCGGTCGATAGGCCACCCGTTCCACGCTCCAGCCATAGAGCGCGGTGAACAAAACGGTCAAAAGCAGCGTCAACAACAGGAGTACAGGGATGGCATGGAGTCCGGCGCCGGTCAACAGGGCCAGGAAAATGGCCGCCAGATAGGCAGAGATCATGTAAATGTCGCCATGGGCAAAGTTGATCATGCCCATGATGCCATAGACCATGGTGTATCCCACGGCGATCAACCCATAAATGGCCCCCAATACCAAGCCGTTGATCACCTGCTGCCCGACGATGTATCCGTTCATTCTCTTCTTGACAAGGTATCCTGGAAGATGACAGCGCTCCGCACGAAGATGCCTCCTTCTCCCCGACTATCGAGAAGGAGGCGTCTCCCACTCCCTGATGATTATTCGGCTTCCTGGTATTTGCCATCCGGCGTCCAGCGATACATGACATAATCGCTCACTTTCAGGTCTCCTTTGGCATCCCAGGCCTTGGATCCCATGACCGTGTCGACGGTGTTGCCATGCAGCCATCTGGCCAGAACCTCTCCCTGTTCGGAACGGGTGGCCGCCATGGCCGCGACAATGGCCTGCAAGGTGGCATAGGAGTAGAGGGTATACCCTTCAGGTTCGTAGCCAGCCTTGCGAAATTTGTCCACCACCTGTCGTCCGGTGTAGATTTTGCGCGCATCGCGGCCAAAGGTCATGAAGACCCCCTCCACAAAGCGCGGACCACCCGCCGAGGCGACAAACTCCTGCGAGACGATGCCATCGCCCGAGATCAGGGGGGCCTGCAATCCCTGTTCTCGCATTTGCCGGACCAGAGCGCCAGCCTCGGCATGCAGGCCGCCAAAGTAGACCGCATCGACCAGTTGGGACTTGAGCTTGGTCACCAGGGCATTGAAATCTTTTTCACCCCGGGTCAATCCTTCGTAGAGAACCTCTTTTCCGCCCAGGGCGTGGAGGCGCGCCTTCATGGCGTCGGCCAGACCCTGTCCGTAGGTATCCTTGTCGTGAACGATGGCGATCCGTTTGGCCTTGAGGATGTTGACCACATACTCGGCCCCGGCCCCTCCCTGTTGATCATCCCGGCCGCAGGCACGAAAGATGGTTGGCAGGTTGCGTTCGGTCACCTTTGGATTGGTCGAGGCGGGGGTGATGCCCAAAATGCCGGCCTCGGCATAAACCTCCGTGGCGGGAATGGTCGACGAGGAGCAAAAATGACCGATGACTGCCTTGACACGTTCGGCATCGACGAGCCGGTGTGCGACGTTGACTGCCTGTTTGGGTTCGCAGGCGTCGTCGGCCTTGATCAACTCGATGGGGCGTCCATTGACACCGCCGGCGGCGTTGATGTCTTTGGCCGCCTGTTCCGCGCCCCGCCACAACTGCTCACCGAAGGCGGCATAGGAGCCACTCAACGGCCCGGCGACGCCGATCCGGATTGCCTCCGCCCCGTCTGCCGATGTGACAAAAGCCAAGGCGCCCAGGGCTGCCGAAAACGCCACAAAAAGGGACCTGTACCGACCAGACATGCGCTCACTCCTTCCTTGGAACAAGGGCCGATGTAAAGTTTTGTGTTCTTCCTTCAGGTAATCTGAAACAACTCCTGGAACTGGGCCGTCAGGAGAATGCCACGGACCTTATAGTTTGGATTGATCAGGGAGATGCGGGCGGCGTCGCCACCAACCATTTCGCGCATCATCAGCAGCATGCCCATGCCCGCGCTGTCGATGTGTTCCGTATGGATCAGATTGATGACGTAGGAGGCATCCTTCTGCGCACCCCGAACCGTGCGCATGAAATCGCCATAGACGCGGTAACCAAAAGTGCCAACAATCTGCAAAACAACAGTATCGCCTTGTTTTTCATAAGTAATCGACATGAAATCTCACTCGAACGGCCACCCCTTGATGGGCAGCGAAAAGCAAAAGCAAAAACGAACACCCTTGGACAAACACGAAAAGTCAGGCATCGACACTCTCGGATAGAGTCGCACAAAACTTTTTATCGATCTTGGTGATGTGATCGGTCAACCAACGATAAAGAAATGCGCGTGTCTCTTGGGTCACGATGCGCTTTTCATCAGGACTGCGAGCAGCGAAGAAACGGTCGACAATCGCCTCGACCTCCTCTTCGAGCAGGTGATGCTCCTTCATATGCAAAGGACGTTCCACATAACTGGAGCGATCCATCAAGGTCTCTTCAAACTTGAAATGGGTTCTGACATAGGTACGCAAACCCGAAAAAACATAGTCCACGGCAAAGCTCTCGGCGTTACCATCCAGGGAGCGGCTGATCTCCTCGTAGAGGGCGAACAACACCTCATGCTGGGCGTCGATGGAGGGGTGTCCCAGCCAGTACTCTCTGGGCATGGAGTGGTCGCTGTCCATAATATCGGGCAATCCGTCTGATGGTGGTTCCAGGTAATGCACACTATCCAATCCCACCCGGGTAGCGTACCATTTTTCCGGAGATCCATGATAGTCTTTCTTCCATTTTTTTGCAGTGTCCGCAAGACCAGGATGGAGGCGGGGCATGAAAGATTTTATCGGGGCTTCGCCCCAAACCCCAAAAATTGACATGAAAGATTTTATCGGGGCTTCGCCCCAAACCCCACCAGGAAGAAGGGCACAGCCCTTCCTCCTGGACCTCCATCCCAGTCTTTCAATGATTTTTTTTCTGCGTGGAATGTTCTTGCTGATGGTCGGATTGCTGCCAACCGTTCAGAGCGCCATCGCGCAGGCCGCCGATTTGACCGTAGTCTATTCGGGCAACCTCGAAGGACACCTGGAACCTTGCGGCTGCGCGGCAGAGAGTGACTTCGGTGGTCTGGATCGCCACGCTGTCTGGCTGGATCGCTTCCGGACCGAACGACCGGAGGCGGTTGTCATCGCCAATGGCGGGCTTTTGGTCGGCGGAGGTACCACGGAGCGCGTCAAGGCCGAGTTTATCCTGCGTGGTTTTGCCTTGCTGCGCTACGATGCGCTGGGTTTGCAATGGTCCGATCTGGCTTTTGGTCGGGACTTTTTGGCGACACCCCCCTTGCCATGGGTGGCCAGCAACTGGCGCGATGCCGGGTTCAAGTCGTCACAGGCGTTGCAGCGGGGATCGCGGAAGGTGCTTTTTTTGTCGTGGCTGGATCCCGCTGCCGCTCCCAAGACCGCAGGGGGCAATCCCATCTATCCCCTGGAAGCATCGATGGCAGCCTTGGCCGAACAGACTCTTTCGGCCAGGAAAGAGGGCTTCTTTGTCATTCTGGCGACAGCCCTGGATCTCTCCCGTGCCAAACAGTTGCCTTTGGCTGGCGTCGACCTGGTGCTTTTGCAAGCGGACGAAACCATGGGCAATCCGGTGCGTATCCAGGAGACCCTGGCCGTGCGACCCGGCAAGTGGGGCATGCGTCTGGGTGTCCTGGATGTGCAGCTCAATGCCGAGGGGCGGATCGTCGATTGGCAGCATCAGGTGGCAGACCTGGGGGCGGATTTGGGGCATTCACCGCGCATGGCCCCCTGGTATACGGCCTACACGGATCGGGTACGGACGGCCAACCAGGAGCGCATCGCCCAACTACGCACCCGACGCCAGGGTGATGCCGGATCCTTTGTCGGTGCGGACAAGTGTCAATCCTGCCATGAGCGCCAATATCAGTCCTGGCAAGCCTCTGCCCATGCCCGGGCACTGCCGACCCTGGAACGGGTCAGCAAGGATTTTGATCCGGATTGTCTGATCTGCCACACGGTTGGCCTCACTCTCCCCGGAGGCTTTATCGACAAGGGAGTGACGCCGCATCTGGCCGGTGTCCAGTGCGAATCCTGCCATGGCCCTGGCAGGGAACATGTCACGGAGGGCGGCAGCAGGAAGATGTCGCCTCTGCCTGAACCGACCGAAGCGCTCTGTCGGGGGTGTCACAACGCCCTGCATGCTCCGGCTTTTGAATTCAAGCATTTTCGGCAACGAGGCATTCCGTGTGGCTGAACCAAATCCATTCCGAGATGCGTGGTTTTTCAAACTATTGGTAACTATTCAGTACCCGGCAACGAATCGGGGTCCAGGGGGCTGGCTCCCTGGCAGGTCCAGGACAG
>JADGCJ010000152.1 GCA_015229045.1 Magnetococcales bacterium | reverse complement strand
CTCAGCGAACGTGGTTTAAGTGATTTTCTGGCGGCTCCTGGTCCCGGCCTGCTCCATGTCGTGTTGGATCCCAGCCAGGGTTTCGAGCCTCGTATGAGTTCCCGGCAACTCCCCGATGGCACCATCGTGTCGCCGCGACTCGAAGACATGTACCCCTTTCTGGATCCCGATGAACTGGCGTCCAATCTTTTCGCTGCGGAGGCATCATGCTGAACCATGGCAAACATCTGTTCGAGGGTCTTTTTGTTCTGGAAATGGCGAACAATCATTGGGGCCGTTTGGACCGGGGTTTGAAAATCATCACCGATTTTTCGCGTATCGTCCGCTTCAACAATGTCAAGGCAGCCATCAAATTGCAAATACGCGACATTGATTCATTCATCCACAAAAATTTCCGGGATTGTCAGGATATTCGTTACATCAAAAAAACGCTCGATACCCGTCTGTCGCACAGTGATTACGAAACACTGGTACAGGCCATCCGGAGTGCGGGGTGTATTCCCATGGCCACCCCGTTTGATGAAATCTCCGTTGAATCGTGTGAAAAAATGGGCATCGATATCATCAAAATTGCCAGTTCCGACTTGAATGATTGGATTCTGGTCGAAAAAATTGCCAAGACCCGCAAACCCGTCATTGTTTCTACCGGAGGATCGTCTCTTAAGGATATCGATGATCTGGTGACATTTTTTTCCAATCGCAACATACCTCTGGCCATCAACCACTGTGTGTCGATCTATCCGAGTGAAGATGACGAGTTGGAACTCAATCAGATCGATTTTCTGCGTACCCGTTACCCGGAGCATGTCATTGGACTTTCCACTCATGAATACCATGATTGGAAAGCATCGATTCTGATGGCCTATGCCAAGGGAGCCAGGACCTTCGAACGCCATATCGACATCGATGCGGATGGTATTCCGGTTTCTTCCTACTGTTCCTTGCCACATCAGATTGATGACTGGTTCAAATCCTGGAAAAAAGCTGTTGTCATGTGTGGCAGTTCGGGATTGCAAAAGCGGATTCCCCAAAAAAAGGAGATTGTTTATTTGGATCAACTCGTGCGTGGCGTCTATGCGCGTCGGGATATGGCCGTGGGTGAAGTCTTGACCGATGCTGACTACTATCTGGCCATTCCGCTCCAAAAAGGCCAGATTTCCTGTCGTGAACTGATGAATGGTGAACGCCTGCTGCGTCCCGTTGCCAAAGATGCCTCCATCATGATCGATGACATTGACAGTCCCTATGCGGAAAGGCCGGAACTGAAGCAATTGATTTATCAGAGAGGGTTTTAAATTGAAAAACGTTTGAAAAACCGGGATGGAGGTCCAGGAGGAAGGGCTGCGCCCTTCCTCCTGGCGGGGTTTGGGGCGGATCCCCAATAAAATCTTTCTTTCCAATTTTTTTTATCCGAGGGTTAATGGACAGCCTCTCAGTCAGGGTTCCATGAAAAAAATCAGCGTTGTTGCTTCGTGTTTCAATGAGGAAGAGAACGTCGAAGAGCTTTATCGGCGGGTGGTCCTTGTTTTCGAAAATCTGGCCAGATACGAACTGGAAATGGTTCTCATCGACAATGCCTCCACGGATGCGACCGCCGCCAAGCTGCGGGGTTTGGCCCAAAGAGACAAACGGGTCAAAGTCATCCTGAATGCCAGAAATTTTGGCCACATTCGCTCCCCCATGCATGCGTTCCTGGCCGCCACGGGTGATGCGGTGATCACCATGGTGTCGGATTTGCAGGATCCTCCCGAATTGATTCCGGCGTTTCTGGAAGCCTGGGAAGAGGGGTTCTTGAAAGTCGTGGCCGTCAAGCCAACGGCGCAGGAAAATTTTATTGTTTTCAATCTGCGAAAATTATTTTATCGCTTTCTCAACGCCATCTCGGAAATTCCTCTGATCAATAATTTTACCGGCTTTGGGCTTTATGATCGAATCGTTGTCGAACACATGCGTGCCCTTCAGGATCCCTATCCCTATTTCAGGGGACTTGTAAACGAAATTGGCTTTGCAATGAAAACGGTGACATTCGATCAGCCACGGCGGGTGCGCGGATTGACCAAGAATAATTTTTTTACATTATATGACATCGCCATGCTGGGGATCACCAACCATTCGAAACTTCCCCTGCGTATGGCAACCATTGGCGGCTTTCTCATGTCCGCGTTCAGTCTGTTGGTTGCCCTGGGGTATCTCATGTATAAGCTTATGTTTTGGAATGAGTTTGCCCTGGGCCTGGCACCCATGGTCATTGGGCTTTTCTTTCTCTTCTCGGTGCAAATGTTTTTTGTCGGTCTCCTGGGAGAGTATATTTTGGCCATTCACCGGCACGTCTTGAACAGACCGCTTGTGGTTGAGAAGGAAAGAATCAATTTTTAACGCTGTCCGAGTTTTTCAGATGGCATCGGTATTTTTGGGTGGTTTTGCTGGTGGGGCTGATGGGGCTGGTTTGGGCAGGGTGGTCAGGTCTTGTTCGAGTTTTTGCAGACGCTCTTCCCATTGCTGCATCAATTTTTTGGTTTCTTCAACGGTTTTGCGGGTCAGGTCTTCGATTTCGGGAACGTTTTCTTCGTAGGTTTGGCGACCGGCATTCCCCAGGGCGCGCAATCCTTCAAGAAAATGTTGCCGGGCGCGTTGCAGACTTTCCCTGGTTCCTTCCTGGGTCTTGTTTTCTTGAGTCGCATCGGGTGTACCGGCCTGTTGATTGGGAATGGTCTGTTGGTTGGGAGTGACCTGTTGGCTGGGAATGGCCTGTTGGCTGGGAATGGCTTGTTGATTGGGAATGACCGGTTGGTTGGGAATGGTCTGCTGACCAATCGATCCGGTTTCGGCTGTTGCCCGGGTGGCGAAAAAGAGCGATACAACGGCAACCGTCAGCAAGGTTGATCTCCGGCAGAGAATTCCATTGTGTGTCATGTGGTTTCTCCTGGTGCATCCAGAGCCGGAAACGACCATCCCAAGGTGGACATTTGGGACGCCATTTGTGGGTAGGCCATTTTGCCTTCCCGCACGATGGTTGCAAAGGTGCTGTAGTTGGCCCATAAAGTCTCCGTGATTTCACGACTCAGGCATGCCGCCTGCCCATGCCAGGCATCGCACTGGAAAATAAACCCGATATGGGGTGTCTCCTGTTGCAGGAGGGGATCCATATGGACAATATTGGCCTTTTCCAGATGCAGACCCACCTCTTCCCGAACCTCCCGCCGCAAGGCATCCAGCAGACTTTCACCGGCGTCCACAAAACCGCCCGGAAAAGACCACTTGCCGCTGCGGTGATCCCGGTAGGCGAGTCGCACGAGCAATACCTGATCTTCGGCAGTGGTGGCGTCTCTCCGAACGATCAAGACATGAGTTGAGAGCGTGGCTTTGGCGAGCATGGTCTTTTCTCACAATGCGGAGTGGTTGGCCCCCATATCCCCAAAAAAAAAACCACAGTAACGATATCAGCCTGTATCTTCGTAGACAATTTTCCAGAGATCCTTTTCCAGCCGCCAGTATTGGCGGCGCAGGGGTTGTTTGAACAACTCCTTGCCCCGGACTTCCTGGGTGAAGGTGACCACAATCATGCGCTGTTCGGTGGGGTATCCCAGGATGCTGATGTCGGAAAAATTGGTCTCTTCGGTCGTTCCTTCCTGAAACTGGCGGCGTAAATATTTGGTCCAACCAGCATGGTCGAAGCGATTGTTCTGGAAGTCGGGGGAGTAATGGCGCAAGACCCGTTCGACTTTGCCGCTAATCCAATCCTTGTGCCACTCCTGGATACGGGAGAGAAACCAGTCGAGTTGGCCGCGCCACTCCACGGGATCCAGCCATTCCACGGCATTGCTGATGATCACCGGCGTACCGATGCCAACCACTTCGCCTATGGTTTCAAAATCTATATTGGTCAAGGCAACGCAACCATCGCTCGCCATGGGTGGACGGCTGTAGGTGAGGGGAGGGGTTCCATGCAGCCAGATGCCGTCGCCGGTCTTTTTGAGGAGCCGGTCCCACTCATTGGGATAGTTGATCGGCATGGCACCCAGACCATACATGGGGGGGAGTTTGTAGCCGGGCAGATAGTCGGTGATGAAGTACAGGCCGACCGGGGTCTTTTTATCCCCCTTCAAGATTTTTCCGGATCCGTTTTTGCCGCTGGAAATGTAATAGTTGGCAATCAGTTCGGGACGGCCACTGACCCGTCGAAAAAGATACAGACGCGACCGGGTGATGTCCACCACGATGGCATTGCCCTGGGCATGTGCCAGATAGATCAAATTCTGGGGAATGGCATCCTTGGGGGGGGAGTCCAGATAATTGTGGATGCGAACCCGGGCCTCATCCAGGAGATGCATGACCTCGGGATCACTCTCCTGAGCGTGGCCAAAACCACGCAGATCACCCGCCTTGGCCATGAGCAGATCCCCCTGTATGAGATGTGCCAGGCGAAAATCCGGCCTTTGCCGGGTCAATTCACCGATTTCTCGCAGGGCACCATCCAGGTCATGGCGCAGGACAGCTTCCAGTCCCTTGATCAGTGACCGTTCGGTTGCGGAAAGATAGTCCAGTGGGGAAAAGGGACCCAGGGATTCAGCCCAGACAAGACCCCAGGCACCACTCAGGAATATTCCCCCCAGGAGTATCAGCAAACCAGTCGGTGCCTTGCGGCAGACTTTACCCATCCACCCCTTCCTGAAAAATTTTCCATTCGTTGCCTTCTTTTTTCATCAGAATGGATTTGCGCACGACATCCTGATATTTGTCAGAGCGGTAACTCTGAATGAAGCTGACTCTGGCAAGCCCCTGATTTTCCATGTGGATTTGAATGTCATCCAGGCCGACCTGTATGGATTGTGCATTTTCGATCAAATATTTGCGCTTGTTTTTCCAATCGTCGCGCCGGGAAAATCCCGCCGGCAGACGAAAATCCCGGGTATAGGCGGCCAGATATCTGGGAACCTGTTTTCCCGACCAGGCTTCGGCCCAGCCGCGCACGGCCTTTTCGACGAGTTGCGTTTGTTGGACCTGGTTCCCTGCCGTCTGATTGTGATCCGGCTCATTGTCCTTGGATTTTTTCTTGTCCTGGCTTTTGTCTTTGTCTTTGTCTTTGTCTTTGTCTTTTGTTGACTGTTTATCGCCTTGATCGGTCACTTTTGGATCCCGGCTTTCTTTTTCAACCGCCTCGAAAACCTGGTCAATCATGGTCATATTGGCCGTGCGGACAGCCTGGTCCGGCGTTTTGATCTGGCCTTTGGCCAGTTGCTTCATGGCGGTTGGGGCTTCATCCTTGATGGCTTTTTCCTTGGCTTTTTCCTTGGCATCTTCTTTGGTTTCTTTTTTCAGGGTGGGGGGTGATTTATCGGTTTTTGTTTCAGGCAGGGCTTTCTTTTCCCTGGTTTGTTGTGCCAGCAGATCGGCTTTTTCTTTCTCGGCACGTGCCTTGGCTTCGATTTCGGATCGGGTGCGTTCCTGGACTTCGGCGTCGGCCCGTTCGTGTTCATCGTTGCGGGCGAGCGTCACGGCCTCGGCGCGAATTTTTTCCATTTCCGTGGATCGCACCTGGGCCACGATTTCGGCATGGAGTTTTTGGCGCAGCTCGGTACGGACCTGTTCGAGAATTTCGGCCCGTACCTGACTGAGGGCTTCTGCCCGGAGCTTGTCCATGTTTTCGGCTCGAACCTTTTCCAGGGCTTCGTTGCGTGCCTTGCGCAACAGCTCCTCGGAGGAGTGGGGCAGGCCTGGTGTGGCTCCGGGGCCGGACCCCGAAGTGACGAAAAGCGTGCGTACCAGGGCAAGCTTGGCCTCGGTTACAGGATTTTCACGGTTGATTTGCAAGGCCTTCCGGTAAGATTGCGAGGCCAGCTTGGCATAGATGTCCCCGAGGTTTTCGCGGGCTGTGGCATAGGCGGGTTTGGAATTGATGGCCCTGAGCAGGATGTCGCGGGCCTTCTCCAAATGCCCCTGTTCCGCATAAAGCACGGCAAGGTTGTTGAACGGCTCGGGTCGGTCCGGAAACTCCTCGGTCAGTTCCTGAAAAACCTGAATGGCCTCGGACTGTTTTTGTTCCTCGGCCAGGATCAACCCTTTGAAAAACCGGGCCTGGGCATCTTTCGGATTGCTCTTCAAATAATTGGTGAGACGACCCATGGCCGTCGGAAACTGCCTTTTTTCGACAAGTGACTGAATCTCATCCAGCTCTCCGGCCATGGCCAATGGCATCGAGGATGACCAGCCGAAGAGTGTACAGGCCAGCAGAAGTGGGAGAGCATAAGACCATCTTATCACATGCATGTTCCATAAACCCGCTGAAAGGTGACAGAAACCTGCCGAAAAGCAACGGAAGCCGGCGGACAGGCAACGGAAGCCGGCAAAAAGAGGGCGAGACCCGCTGCAAGGTATCAAAAACCATTTGAAAGATAACAGAAATCAGCAAAAACAAAACCGGGTACAAAGGACTCCTGAAGAGTATAGACGCGCATTGTATCAATCTCAATGTTTCGGTTGCCGGTTGTGTTGTATTTCCCGCCCGGAAAGGGCGGACTCAATGGAGTGCGTCAATTCCGGCGATCTGGTGACGGATGGTGGCACATGGCTTGGGTGACGGGTGGTGGCGCATTTCTGGTCAGAGGGGCGGGAATGCCAGGGATGGCCGCAGAGATTCTTTGTTCAGATGGGGAGGAAGATCAAAAATTGCAGGGCCTGTTTGATCAGCCGTTTGGTCTTTTGTGCCACGACCCGCGACAGGGCGTCTTGCAGGCCAATCATTTTACCAAACAGACGCTCATAGCTGAGATTGCGGACGGTGCCTTCGCTTTCGTTGCTGAGCAGGAACAGATTGCCATGGGAATCCCGGTCATGCGTTAAAAGCCACAGGGCCAGTTCCAGGTTGCGGGCACTGTTGTACAATTTTTGCGGGTCCAGACTGTCCAGGACATAAAATTCCCGCTTGTTTTCGTAGGAGGCCATGATCATGGATCCCAGCCCGACCGTGTAGGCCAGGACCCGGTCACCGGTGAAGGACTCCTGAAATGCGAGACGAATACAGTCAACACCCTTGACATTGTTGAGTTCGGCAAATTCCCAGTTGTGGAAGGTCCCAAAAACCCGTCCGACATTGGCCTCGGCCTGATGGACGGTACCCCGTTGCAACTGGTTTGGGTTGCGCCGGTAGAGCTTGATCATCAACTGTTTGAGGTAACCCATGACATCATGCTGGTTGGTTTCAACGAACAGGTTGACGTCGGTCTTGGCCAGATCAGGCCAGGTAAAGTTGGAATTTTCCCGATCCACGGGCATCTTGTCTGGAGCGGGTCTGCTGCAACCCACCAGCAACAATACCAGTACGAGGATGGCCAGGGGTAACGGGGTTTCCTTGTGATTGGAACGCATCTGGGTACGGGTTTCAGGGTTCAGGGATGATCAATGGGCCACTTTTTCCTGCCGTTTCTGGAGGTATCCATTACGCAGGGCGATGTAGGGATCCAGGGTTGCCGTGCGCAGGGTCTGGAACTCCTCCAGGCGGAGAGAGGTTTCATTGACTCTGGAAAAGAGCTTGATGCCCGTTTGGTCCCAATAATCTGTTGGCTTATAGTTCAGGGGATCCAGAAACCAGTCGCCGACATCCCCGACCGTATCCCGCGCATTGGAAGGCCCGAGAATCGGCCAGACCAGATAGAGTTTGTCGCCAACTCCGTAATGGCCCAATGTCTGCCCCAAATCCTCATCGCTGCTGTGGAGATTGATGTGCAGGGCCGCCACATCGAACAAACCGGCCACGCCCAGAGTGGAGTTGATCACAAACCGCCCCAATTCTTCACCGGCAGCCTGACCTTTGCCCTGCAACAAGGCATTGGTGAAATGGATGGGCGCTTTCAGATTGTGAAAGACATTGCGTACCGCAACACGCCCCCCTTCCGGAATCAAGGCCTTGTAGCCTTGGGCCAGAGGCTCCAAAACCCA
>JADGCJ010000151.1 GCA_015229045.1 Magnetococcales bacterium | reverse complement strand
AGATTTTCTTGAAAGCAAAATCGGTTTTTGGATTCAGGTAGCGCATGGCTCACCAGACCAGGAAGGTTGACTCTCCGGACGTCATCATAACAGAACGACACCCGAAAAAAAAAGAGGGGCACAAGCCCCCCCCAGTTGACAATGTTGCACGTCCAACAAACAGGAATCTGTCTCAAACGCTCTGAATGGGAATGACAACCCCCTTGTTTTCATAATCCTTGATCTGGTGAAAGTTGAGATACTTGTAGGTATCTTTGGCCTTGGGTTCCACCTTGTCGCGCACCAGGGTCATGTACTCTTCCACCGTGGGAATTTTTCCGGTGATGGCGCAAACGGCGGCCAGCTCGGCAGAACCCAGATAGGTCCGTGCCCCTTTGCCCATGCGGTTGTCAAAGTTGCGCGTGGAGGTGGAGAAAACCGTGACATTATCGCGTACCCGAGCCTGGTTGCCCATGCAGAGGGAGCAGCCAGGGATTTCGGTACGCGCACCGGATTTGCCGAAAATGCTGTAGATCCCCTCCTCGACGAGCTGCTCTTCGTCCATGCGGGTGGGGGGAACGACCCACATCCGGCCAGGTACCGGGGGAGCGCCATCGAGGATACGAGCGGCAGCCCGGAAATGGCCAATATTGGTCATGCAAGACCCCAGGAAGACCTCATCGATCGTGTCGCCGGCCACTTGCGAGAGGAGTCTGACATCGTCCGGATCGTTGGGACAGGCAACGATGGGTTCCTTGATGGTGTTCATGTCTATGTCGAGGACATGTTTATACTCGGCATTGGCATCCGGTTCCAACAGGACCGGGTTGGCCAGCCAAGCTTCCATTTGGGCGATGCGCCTTTTGAGAGCATTGGCGCTTTGATAACCCAATTTCAACATGTTTTTGAACAGGGCGACATTCGAGTGCAGAAACTCCTCGACGGGTTCCTTGGCCAGACGCACCGTACAGGCGGTTGCCGAGCGTTCGGCGGAGGCGTCGGCGAGTTCAAAGGCCTGCTCCACCTTGAGGTTGGGCAGCCCTTCGATCTCCAGGATGGTGCCGGCAAAAATGTTCTTTTTGCCTTTTTTGGCCACGGTCATCAAACCCTGCTGAATGGCCACCCAGGGAATCGCATTGACAAGATCGCGCAAGGTGATGCCTGGCTGCATCTGGCCTTTGAAGCGAATCAGGATCGATTCGGGCATCTCCAGTGGCATGATGCCGGTGGCGGCGGCGAAGGCAACCAGGCCCGAGCCGGCCGGAAACGAGATACCAATCGGGAAGCGGGTATGGGAATCCCCTCCCGTACCTACTGCATCGGGCAGGACCATCCGGTTCACCCAGGAGTGGATGACGCCATCCCCGACCCGTAAAGCCACACCTCCGCGATCCGTAAAAAAGTTGCCCAGGGTCTTGTGGGTCTTGATATCCACCGGCTTCGGATAGGCAGCCGTGTGACAAAAGCTCTGCATGACAAGGTCGGCGGAGAAGCCCAGACAGGCCAGTTCCTTGATTTCGTCCCGGGTCATCGGGCCGGTGGTATCCTGCGAACCGACGCTGGACATGGCCGGTTCGCAGTAGGTTCCGGGACGCACACCCGGCAGACCGCAAGCCTTGCCGACCATTTTCTGGGCCAGGGTATACCCTTTGCCGGTATCGGGAGGTACACTCGGTTGCAAGAAAAGGGAGGATTGGGCCATACCCAGGGCCCCTCTGGCCTTGGCGGTCAATTTGCGACCGATGATCAGATTGACACGGCCACCGGCACGAAACTCATCGGAGAGAGTCCGTGGCTGCAACTGGAAGGTGGCAACCTGCTGACCGTCACGGGTGATGGTCCCCTTTTTGGTGTTGATGGTAATCAAGTCGCCGGATTTCAGCTGACTGACATCGCATTGGATGGGCAACATGCCCGAATCTTCAGCGGTGTTAAAAAAGATGGGCGCAATCGTACCGCCGATCACCACGCCACCCGTCCTCTTGGCCGGAACGAAAGGAATATCCTGCCCAATGCACCAGATCAGGGAGTTGGCAGCGGATTTGCGCGACGATCCTGTTCCCACCACATCGCCCACAAAGGCGAGCGGATGGCCCTTCTGCCGTAACGCCTCAATCTCCTGCAGGGATCCGGGTTTCCGATTGATGAGCATTGATTTGGCATGAACGGGGATGTCGGGACGGCTCCACGCTTCCGAGGCCGGAGAAAAATCATCGGTATTGATCTCTCCGTCCACCTTGAAGACCGTCGCCGTAACGGTTTCAGGCAGTTCGGGACGGGAGGTGAACCAGGTGGCATCGGCCCAGTTTTGCAAAACCTGTTTGGCGTTTGCGCTGCTTTTGGCTTTGGCCACGACCGTTTCAAACTTGTCGTAAACGAGAAGGGTATTCGACAACGCCGCCACGACATCCTTGGCCAGAGCTTGATTGTCCAGGAGGTCGATCAGGGGTTGGACGTTGAACCCTCCCATCATGGAGCCAAGCAGACGCACGGCCCTGGCAGGATCGATGACCGAACACTTGATGGTGCCTTTGGCCACTTCGCCAAGAAACTCGGCCTTCACCTGCGAGGCATCGTCCACGCCGGGGGGAACCTGATTGGCCAGCAGATCGGCCAAAAATGCCTCTTCACCAGCTGGAGGGTTCTGCAACAACTTGACCAGTGCCCGGGTTTGTTCGGCATCCAGGGGCAGTGGGGGGACACCTTCTTTCTGTCGATCAGCTACGTGTTGGCGGTAAGCCTCTAACATGTCGTTCTCCTTTTGGGTCGATGCGAAGGTCATCAATGAAAAGATTCCCGTGTCCATCAGGCGGTGTCATCGCCAGGGAGATCCCTGCCGCCACGCCAATGTGGCGGACATGGTACTGACAAGTCGATCCGTGACGCGCGTCATCCAATCTTCCTTGTGGGTAAAATTGACCATTCTTTCCGCCCGGATCAACTCCCGGGCAATCCAGCGATCCGTACCCAGGCCATCGATCAGCCCCAGGGGCACGGCATCCTCTCCAGTCCAGAACAGACCACTGAACAATTTTTCATGGCTGGCCTTCAGGCGGTCTCCGCGTCCTTTACGGACAGCGCCAATAAACTGCTGATGAATTTTATTGAGCAGACTCTGGGCATGACTCTTCTCCTCGGGTTTCAAATCCTGGAACGGATCCATGAAGGCTTTATGGTCACCAGCGGTCAGGGTGCGGCTCTCCAATCCCAGTTTTTCCAGAACGGACTTGGCACCAAAGGTTTGCATGATCACACCGATGGAACCAACAAGGGTGGCCTTGTCGGCATAAATCTCCTTGGCGGAGGCAGCGACGTAATAGCCGCCCGAAGCACAAACATCTTCCAGGAAAGCATAGACGGGTATCGAGGGAAATTTTTCGCGCAGACGCATCACCTCATCGAAGATCATGCCGGCCTGGGTCGGACTGCCCCCGGGGGAGTTGATGCGCAGGATGACACCGCGACTTTTTTTATCTTCAAAGGCAGCCTTCAGGCCATCGATGATATTTTCGGCGTTGTATTCGGTTTCGGGCATGATGGCGCCATGAATATCCACGACTGCCGTGTGGTGCTGCGCCGACGAAGAGAGAGAATCAATCTCGATCCCTCTGCCGCTATCCGTGACGAACAGAGCCAGAATGGCAACCAGATAGAGGGCGATGAAAAATCGGAACCAGTTTTTCCCCCGATTGATGGCCCTCTGGGCACGCAGGTTTTCGAGGAACAAACGCTCCAGGGCTTGTCGTTCTGCATCGCGCGTCTCTTCCAGACGCACCAGAAAATCGGCAGGAACAAAACTCCCGCAGGAAGGGCGAAGCGCATCTTCCGTCTGCGGCTCGGAAAATTGCAAGGAAGGTTCAGTCTTGTCCATGAGCCAGGATCGCCTCTCTGTCAAACGACACGTTGCCCGACTTGAGCACCTGGTTGTACAGGCGCAAAAAAACCCCGACAAAAGGGGCATGATCTTCAATCGACATCAAAGAAATCTCTTTACTATAACAGATCTTCAACCCATGTCACCATTCCATGTATACAAAATTCCAGGGCAACGGCATCCAAGAACTCAGGCTTTGCGGTTTCGATGTATCATGAACGCCATGTCGACACCTGACAAGATGCAACATATTGATTTTACAATCGTACAAATTCCAGATGCGTTTATCCTGCCCGGTGAACCAAGAAAGGTTTCAATCCGGCGAATTTTTTAGTATCGTTGACTGCCGCGTTTTTTCGTACCAGCCTTGATGGTTTTTCTTGACGGTGCGCCCATCCCCGGTTGCGGCTGCAACCAGAGCTCCGAGGCTCAGCATGACCCTGCCCCGATGGAATCTCCACCCCAGCGCACCTCCCCCCGGAACGGTTTTGTGCCGCCTGGATGAACTTGCCGAACATGGCGGAAAAGAGTTTGTTTTCGGCGAGGAAAAACGTCCCTTCCGGATGTTTGTTTTGGAACATCGAGGTGTCATCCGGGCCTATGTCAATTCGTGTACCCACTTCGAGGGCACGCCCCTGAATCCAAACAATGTTGGCAACTTTCTGGACAAAAACAACACTTCATTGATCTACTGCGGGGTTCATGGTTCACGTTTCGACGCAGAGACTGGAGCCTGTGTTTCGGGTGACTGTGATGGCGTTGGCCTGGAACCCGTTCCTGTCACGAGGAGAGATGATTTGGTCTTGATCGATACGCCGCTCTCTCTTCTGTAAAGGAGAGGTGTCGGGTGCCTGCTCCATGGAAGTGGGTGGTCCGGACGGACCTGCCGCCCAAGCAAAACAGTCCTTGGTTGACATGACCGAACCACACACCTCCCTCAATGCCTCTGTCGTCGCGTCCAATCCTCTCCTGCTCAGCGTTGTGGTGCCGGTTTACCTCAACGCTGCAACGTTGGAGGAGCTTGACCGAAGAATCCGGGTCGCGCTGGCCGGTCTGTCGGGAGAACACGAGCGAATCTACGTTCACGACGCAGGAGAGGACAACTCCCTGGAAATTCTGAAAACGTTGAGCAGGAAAGACCCCAGAGTACGGGTCATTGCCCTCCCGGAAATACCTACCCGAACACCGTGGCCGTGAGAGAGCCCCAGCAAATGGCCCTGACGACGTGCGCGGCCCAATCCCGAAACACAAAAAAGGAGGGTTGTGGCAGATTCTGGCTTAATATCGGCCTCGTTCATCATTTCGGCCAACCGGAAGATGGTTTCCAGGCTATTGACGGAAGTTCCATTGGAGAATGGTTACCGAACCCAAAGTCAGACTAGCCATATCCGGCTTGGAGATTCCGGTCAGCCCCAGAACAGCGCTGCGCTTCTCCAGAGGGAGGGCACCACGACCGCTGGTGGAAGCAACCAGGACCAGTTCCGGATGTTTGTGGCGGATGCCCCGAATGATCCGACCCATGGACTCTGGCTGCCAGGTTGGAAAGCCCTCGTTGTCCCTGGCATGCAGGTGGACCATGGTGACTCCTGAATCGACACAAAGCCCGACATCGGTCTGAATCGCCTCCGAGGTCACGGGTACACGGGCATGAACATCGGGTGTGGCGACGGCCCCGGTGGGAGCAAGATTGACAGTGAATGGTTCACTCATCACCGTGGTTCGTGCCAATCAGGAGGAACGTGCCGACATCACACTCCGGGCAAAAGCGCCGACGCGCCAATGTCATCGAATTTTGTGGCGACTCAAGTCGGCTCAACTCCACCTCTTCAACCACATCCAGGATCAATTGAGCAATGCCACTCCCCGGCGCCCATCCAGCCGCGCTCACCGAACAGCTCCGCCATTTCCGTTCACCACAACCCGTGGCCCACGGCGATTATTCCACCCAACAACAAATTTACTGGCCCCAGTTTGCAACACGCTCCTGGTGAAAGCAAAAAAAATCTCTCCCAACTTTTCCAAGGCTTGACCTGTACCTCTGAAATGGGGTATGAACCTCTCCTCCTGTGGGCCTATAGCTCAGGTGGTTAGAGCGCACGCCTGATAAGCGTGAGGTCAGTGGTTCAAATCCACTTAGGCCCACCATCTGTTGATTCCTGTAGGTTTTTTCGTCGATTCAGCCTGCCTCGGTGGAACTTCGGGGGTGTAGCTCAGATGGGAGAGCACCTGCTTTGCAAGCAGGGGGTCAGCGGTTCGATCCCGCTCACCTCCACCAAATAAAACAAAGACTTACGGCTATTCGCAAGGTGGCCGTTTTTGTTCTAGCACCCACATAGTACCCAGTTGGGAGAAATTCACCGGATACGTGCGGAAACAAAAAAGGACCGGATCGCTCCGGCCCTGTTTCGTGCCCTGGGGGTGCCGTCCCTGGCATTCGTTGGTTGGGTCAAAGAACTTTCAGTTTTGGCCCCAGCCAACGGTTGATTTCATGCTGCCTGATAGAAATTCCAAGACTCACCTCGGCCATAGTGATCCCCGCCGACACCAACACGCGGTCGATGTCCTCCAGGAAAGGCAACAGCTCATCTGGCATAAGCCCCTGCCCCTGCTCCTCTCTGGCAAAGATCAACGCTTTCAACTCATCGATCATTGAAGAGATGGCGGCCAAGCGAGATTTGAAGGAACTGGAAGGACAAGTATCAACCAAAGCCGACGTGGCCAAGGTGGATGTTCATATTCTGGAACTCAAGCACGACTTGAAAGAACTGGAACTCCGCATGACCATCAAGCTTGGCGCCATGCTCCTTGCTGCTGTTGGTCTTGTGGTCACCGCCAACCGGCTCTGGCCCATTCCGGTGCAGTATGTTCCGGCACCGCACGTCAGTCAGGAAATGCGCCTGCCATCTCCACCCCCGCAGCCACCAGCGGCACAAACAGCGAAATGATGTCGGTACCTTTTCCCACCCCCCCTTACTCGACTCACTGCCAAAAGAGCCAATACCCCCTTTTGGCCCTTTTGGTAGTTCCTCTTGTGGCCACTTTCCAGAAAACAGGGGGGATCTTCCCTGCCGGTCGCTCAGCCGGAATTTAGGCTGAGTCCTCGGCCCTGGTCCGCGTTTCAAACGCGAGTTGGCAGGGGAGAAGGGTATCCAAGTGGCCGTCCGCAATCGATACCGCTCCATAGGAGTAGACGTATTGGAGGGACACCATGGCTTGGCAGACAGGTCGGTATGGTTTCGGACACCAGCAGGCTCGTGTATCCGAGATGCGTCCGAAACGCGCCTCGTCTTGAAACATCAGCCTGATGGACCCTGCTTCCGTCCATTCCTGGTCAATTTGGGCAATGATGTCGGGCAGTTTTTTTTCCAATCGGCTTGGGCCACCGGATCGGATTGTGGGTGACGCTTGTCCGGAGCCAGCTTTCGCCATCCGTGGCGGTACAACAGATTGTATGCCGAAGACAAGGCGGTCTGGCGTCCAAGCCGTTCATCCAAGGCGCGTTTGATCTCTCCTACGACCAGGACACCACCCGCCCTGGCCTTCTCAAAAAATGGCTCCAGAAATTCAGTTTCTTCTTCACGGCTCATGTTCTCGCGACGCCTGCCGCCTCGTCCAACGCCAACCGAAGATGGGCTGCCTCTTTCACGGATGAACCGTGTCCGCAACCGACATGCCCAACCAGTTGATACACCAAGGATCTGCGCTGTATGTGGGATTGACATTCCATATTCGAGGGGAAGAATGACGGCTTGAGCTTGCCGCAATTCGGTCACCGTCTTGGCCCTGGTCAGGCATTCCCTGGCCTGATTCAGCACTCCCAATCCGCTCGGTTTCCTTGCCATCTGCGCATCTCCAAATCATTGATGGAAGATGCGCTTATTATTGCATGTTTGATTTGGAATTGGAATAAAGGGATCACCTCGGCCTTGGGTGTACCGTTCAATACCGCAGCGATTTGGCTGGGAATACGGTCGGCGGCCACCTTGAGCGGGTCGGCACTGAGATGGGCATAGCGTTGGGTGGTGCTGGCTTGCGTGTGACCTTGGTCACTCATTGGTGATCACCGCCCCCATGTTCGCGCAGGCGATGAGCCTTCATGCAAAGCCTGCCTGCTCTTTGGGGGAAGGAA
>JADGCJ010000150.1 GCA_015229045.1 Magnetococcales bacterium | reverse complement strand
GACCCCGTTTTGACAGGTTCCCGAATCACTATTCATGGTCCTCGAAAATCTCAAAGGCGATTGCCCTGGTCCAGAGCCTGGGGATATTGACCAGACCAGCCATTTTTGTTAGGGTGCCCTGTCAGTCTGGGATCATGGAGGATCGGGCGCTCCCTTTTCAGCCGTCCGCGACAGATGGAACCGTACCCCTGGAGGGAAAACGTTGAGTAAAGAAGATGTGATTGAAATGGAAGGGACAGTCCTGGAAAACCTTCCCAATGCCATGTTCCGGGTGGAGCTGGAAAACGAACACAAACTGTTGTGTCATATCTCGGGTCGGATGCGCAAGCACTATATCCGCATTCTGCCCGGGGACAAGGTTACGGTGCAATTGACCCCCTATGACCTCACCAAGGGACGCATCTCCTACCGCCACAAGTAGCCCTCTCGGCCCTGGCAGGATGCTGGATGACCGGGTCCATGGAATATAACGCCGCTGACATCGAAGTGCTGGAGGGTCTCGAAGGGGTTCGCAGGCGGCCGGGGATGTATATCGGCGGTACGGACTCCCGCGCCCTGCACCACCTGGTGGTCGAACTCCTCGACAACGCCATGGATGAGGTCGTTGCCGGCTACGCGGACAAAATCCAACTGAAACTGGGTACGGACGGCTCGATCACCCTGCGCGACAACGGACGCGGCATTCCGGTCGATCCCCATCCGCGCTACCCCAACAAGTCGGCCCTGGAGGTGGTGATGACCACCCTCCACTCGGGCGGCAAGTTCAATAACAACGTCTATGCCACCGCCGGGGGTTTGCACGGCGTGGGTCTTTCGGTGGTCAACGCCCTGTCGCTATGGACCGAAGTCCGCGTGGAGCGCGAGGGCTTTCTGTGGCGACAACGCTATGTGCGCGGCCTGACCGCAACCCCTCTGGAAAAAATCTCTCCCGCCCGACGTCGTGGCACCCAGGTGGCCTTTCTGCCCGACCCCGAGATATTCCCCGAGCCGACCTTCCAGCCGGCCCTGCTGGTGGAGATGTGTCGTTCCCGGGCCTACCTCAACCGGGGGGTGCTCCTCCGGATCCAGATCGAAGCGACCGGGGAGGAACACGAATTTCATTTTCCCAACGGCGTGGCGGATTATATCCGCGACCGGGTCTCGGACAGGGAACTCGTGGTTCCGGACCCCTTTACCGGGCGCGTCGACAAGTTCGGCGATGACGAGCGGGGCCGTCTCGAATGGGCCATGGCCTGGACCACTGCCGATGATGCCCACATTCTCACCTATTGCAATACCGTCCCCACCCCTCTGGGCGGCAGCCACGAAACCGGCATGCGCGCCGCCCTGGTCAAGGGGTTTCGCGACTATGCCGAGTCGCGCAACCTGCTGCCCCGTGGCATCACCATCGCCATGGAAGACGTCCTGGGCGGGGGGGTCATGGTCATGTCCCTGTTCATGACCCAGCCCCAGTTTGCCGGCCAGACCAAGGAACGGCTGACCAATGCGGGACTGGATCGTCAGGTCGAGGCCACCATCAAGGACCACCTCGACCACTGGCTGCACGGCAATCCGGATCAGGCGACTCCCCTGCTGGAGGCGGTCGTCGAACGAGCCAGGGAGCGCATCAGCCGCAAAGACAACGATGCCCGCGTCAAACGCAAAAGTGCCACCTCCCGCCTCACCCTGCCCGGCAAGTTGACCGACTGCATCACCACCAACACGGCCCTGTCGGAGCTGTTCATCGTCGAGGGGGACTCCGCCGGAGGGTCGGCCAAACAGGCCCGCAACCGGCATACCCAGGCGGTTCTGCCGCTGCGGGGCAAGATTCTCAACGTCGAACAGGCCAATCTGGAAAAATTTGAGAAAAACACCGAGATTCAAAGTCTCATCACCGCCATCGGTGCCGGTTACGGGCGCCATTTTGATATCGCCGGGCTGCGCTACGGGCGGGTGATCATCATGACCGACGCCGATGTGGACGGCGCCCACATTGCCAGCCTCCTGCTGACCTTCTTTTACCGTTTCATGCCCCGCCTCATCACCCGGGGACACCTGTTTCTGGCCCAACCTCCTCTGTATCGGGTCACACGCGGCGCCGAGAGCCTCTACGCCCTCGACGAGACGGAAAAAGAGGCCATGGTGCAAAAGTTGACGCGAAAGAAATCGGCGGCCAAGGTGGAAATCTCCCGCTTCAAGGGGTTGGGTGAGATGCTGCCCATGCAACTGCGGGAAACCACCATGAATCCGGAGACCCGTCACCTCCTGAAAGTCCAGGTCGATGACGACTCCCTGACCGATGACACGTTTGATCGCTTGATGGGGAAACGTCCCCTGGAACGGTTTTTGTTCATTTGCGAAAAAGCCCCTTTTGCCCGCCATGCGTTGGACATATAGAGGCCATTGGGTTATGTTCCCGGGCTGCCTTTCGGCGGTACACGACGGGCATCGACCAGAAAAAGGATGACGATGATGAGACAATCATGGAGGATTCTGCCGATCGTCGCGGGGTGTCTGCTCCCCCAGGTGGCTCTGGCCGACGATGGAAGCACCTTTCGGTCGCTGGTGGAACAAACCCTGGTGAACAATCCGCGTATCCGCTCGGCCCAGGCCTCCCTGGACGCAGCCCGCGAACGCCTGACCCAGGCGCGGGGGGGTCTGCTGCCGGAGGTTGGTCTGGACCTCTCCCAAGGCCATAATAAAATCAACTGGCAAGGCGGAACTCATGGATCGGAACCGCAGATGGCCAGCATCAATCTCGCGCAGGCGGTGTTTGACCAGCGTGCCCTGGTGGCGTTCAAGCAGGCCCAACCCTATGTGGAGGCCTTCGAGCAATCCCTGGCCGCAGAAAAGCAGGGCGTGTTTCTGCAAGTCACCGATGTCGCGTTGAATTATCTGAAAGCCAAAAACGTCGCCCAACTGGCCCGCAACAATCGCGAGGTGACGGAACGCAATCTGGAAACCACCCGGGATCGTTTCCGGGTCGGGGAGATTACCCAGACCGATGTCAGTCAGGCCAGCTCGCGCCTGGCATCGGCGGAGGCGGATGTGCTGCGCACCAGCAATGACGTGGCTGTGGGAAAGGCCAGGTTCGAGGAGGTCGTGGGCCACCCACCCCCTGCGGAGTTGGCCATTCCGTCCCTGGAGGTACCCCTCCTGGGGGAGTCCCTGGAGGCCTTGGTTCGGGAAGCGCAACAGCGACCCGATCTTCAGGCCGTCCAATTGCGGTCGCAAGTCGCCAAACTGAATGTCGACATGGAACGTGCGGGGTTCTATCCGACCTTGGGCCTGACCTCCTCTCTCAATCGCAACTGGCGCCAGGAGGTGGTGGGGCGGAAGGATCCGGTGGATCAGGTGACCGTCACCCTGGGCTTGAAAGTGCCCCTCTACTCCGGGGGAAAGACCACCTCCCAGGTCGATCAGGCCCAGGCAGAGTATCTGGGACAGGAGGTCGAGAGGGAGCGCCTGCTGCGGCAGATAGCCCGGGAGGTGGAACAGGCACGGCTCAATCTCAAGAGCATCCAGGGGGTGGTCCTCGCCTACGAAGCGGCGGAGAAGGCCGCGACGGAGGCCATGATCGGCATCGAGCAGGAGTATCGGGTGGGGTCGCGGACCGCCCTGGACCTTCTGGTAGCGCAGAACGTCGTCTTCACCTCGCAAACCGATCTGGCCAAGAGTCGCTTCGATCTGATCCTGGCCCAGTTTCAATTGTTGCAGGCCGTGGGGCATCTGCATCTCCAGGAGATGGTCTTCACGAAGAGCCCCTCTTCCTGACCACCCCGGAGCAGAGTATTCTGGCTGCATATGTTTCGGCAACGGAGAAGACGAAGAGCAGCCAATCCAAAACCAGGGCCAAAGCCAGCTCGACAGCCAAGGCCAAAAAGAAAAACGACGCGGCAAGTCACAGGAAAACCAAAAAGATCAACGCTCGAACAAAAGGGAGCAAAACCGATGCGCGACAAGGTAGAGGCGGTCCTGAACGAGGTTCGTCCCATGCTGCAACGGGATGGGGGGGACGTGGAACTGGTGGAAGTGACAGCTGGCAACGTGGTCAAGGTGCGTTTGCGCGGCGCGTGTGGAACCTGTCCCGGTGCCATCATGACCCTCAAGGGCGGGATCGAACGCATCATGAAACAGCGCATCCCGGAAGTGGTGTCGGTGGAGAGCGTCCCCTGACCCCGGCTGCCCCTGTCCCGGTCGGTTCACCCCCCAGGAGCGGGTTTGGCGAGGAGAGTTTCCCCGTCAAGGAGAATACGCCCTCAGGGGGTGACCCTGGCACGGGGTCCACCCCGACCGAAAAGGAGCCGCTCCCGGAACATGGTTCCGGAACAGAACCACCGGCAAACAAAGAGGATGTCGGCACGGGGTTCGTACCGTTCATGGATGTGCCCTGGGCATTTGGCCGCTATCTCCCCTCCCCGTTCGTCGATGATCGACCACTGGGAATGGAGATCGATCTGCTCGTGGTGCATGCCATCAGCCTGCCTCCGGGTCAATTTGGCGGATCGCATGTGGACAACCTCTTCCTCGGACGGTTGGACCCTTTGCAACACGCCTCTTTCCGCGATGTTGCCAATATGCGCGTCTCCGCTCATTTTTTTGTCGACCGCTCCGGCGTGGTGACCCAGTATGCCCCGGTGCGCAAGCGTGCCTGGCATGCGGGAGTCAGCCGCTGGCATGGTCGCGAGGCTTGCAACGACAACTCCGTCGGCGTGGAGTTGGAGGGGGCCAACGGGATACCCTTCGAGCCGCTGCAATATTTGCGTCTGGCCACCATTTTGCGTACCTTGCAACAACGATTGCCCTACCTGTGCGATGACCATGTGGCCGGTCACCAGGAGATCGCCCCGGGACGCAAATGGGATCCCGGTCCGGGCTTTGAATGGGATCGGTTTGCCGATGTCTTGCAACGCACCGGCCCCCATCCGACCTGGCAGCCGGTTTGGTAGGAGGCGCAGATGCAGGGGAGAGGACAAGCATGAAACATGTGCATATCATAGGCATTTGCGGCACGGCGATGGCCGGGCTGGCTGCCCATGCCCAGGAGAGCGGCTGGCGCGTCACCGGCTCCGATGCCGCCATCTACCCGCCCATGAGCGATTTCCTGACCGAACGGGGCATTCCCATCGCCGATGGCTATCGACCGGACAACCTGCACCCCGTACCGGACCTGGTTCTGGTCGGCAATGCCATCTCACGCGGCAATCCGGAGCTGGAAGCGGTGCTGGAGCGCGGCATCTCCTTTCGCTCGGGCGCCGAGTGGCTGTTCGATCATGTCCTGGAGGGACGTCATCCCATCGTCGTGACCGGCACCCATGGCAAGACCACCACCGCCAGTCTGACAGCGTGGCTCTGGGAGTGTGCCGGTCGGCAACCCGGCTTCCTGATTGGCGGCATTCCCCTGAATTTTGGTGTGGGTGCCCGCTTTCCCCGGCAACCCTGGGTGGTCGTGGAAGGGGACGAATACGATACCGCCTTTTGCGACAAGCGACCCAAATTTTTGCATTATCATCCCAAGACCCTGATCCTGCACAACCTGGAGTTTGACCACGCCGACATCTATCCCGATCTGGAGGCGATCCGGCGCCAGTTTCGCCTGTTGTTGCGCATCGTTCCCCCTTCCGGGCGTATTCTGGCCAACGGCGACGACCCGGAGATCGAGGCTTTGACCAAGCATGCCTTCGGGCCGGTGGTGCGTTATGGCCTCCGGGGAGAGTATCCCTTCACGGCGCGCCTGGAGCAGGCCGATGGTCGCTCCTGGTCGCTCCTGGTCGATGGCCAACAGCGTTTCACGGTCACCTGGGATCTGCTTGGCCAGCACAATGTCATGAACGGTCTGGCAGCCGCAGCGGCAGCCCTGAGTCACGGCGTGGATGACGCCATCGTGCAGCGTGGTTTGACCTCCTTCAAGGGGGTGGCCCGGCGCCTGCAACTGCGCCACGCAACCGGCGGGGTCTCCGTCTACGATGATTTTGCCCACCATCCCACCGCCATCACCACCACGTTGCAGGGGCTGCGTGCCGCCGTCGGCAAGCAGCGCATCTGGGCCATCCTGGAACCCCGTTCCAACACCATGCGTACCCGCGTCCATCAGGAACACCTGCCGGAGGCTCTGAAACTGGCCGATCAGGTCATTCTGGCCCGTCCTTCGGCCCGGGGGTTGACCCCGGACACCCTCCTGGATGTCGACGCCATCGCTGGTCGATTGAACAAATCTTCTGTCGACATGGCGGTTGTTGTTGACGACGCCCGGCAAGCAGTGGAATATTTGGCGAACAAGCTCAGCCGTGGAGATCATGTGGTCGTCATGAGCAATGGTGGTTTCGACGGCATCCATCATCGACTCCAGGAGATATTGGCCAAATCCGGTTGAGAAAAGTGGACCATGACTCCTCAAGAAACAGGGGTGGTTTCAATGGCATCCATCATCGACCCCAGGGGATATTGGCCAGGTCTGGTTGAGAGGAGTGAACCATGATTCCTCAGGAACATAACCTGGTTGGAAAATTCCTCATCGCCATGCCCGGATTGAGGGATTCCAACTTTGAGCGGTCTGTCGTCTTCATGTGCGCCCACTCGATGGAAGGCGCCCTGGGGCTGGTGATCAACCAACCCCACTCCGCCTCCATGGATGACGTCGTAGCCCAGTTGTCCCTGCCCTGGAACCGGACAGGCAAACACATCGTCTATCAGGGGGGGCCTGTCTCACCCGAGCGGGGCTTCATCCTCCACGAACAGATGGTCGATATCCCCGGATCCCTCCAGGTGGCGCCACATGTCTACATGGCTACCAACCCGGAGGTTCTGCACTTTCTGGCTCAGTCGGAGGAGACGGGGCGCTTCCTGTTCACTCTGGGCTATGCCGGTTGGGCAACCGGGCAGTTGGAGATGGAGTTGCGCCAAAACTCCTGGCTGGTCGGACAGATCGACCGGCGTATCGTCTTCGATCTGCCGCCGGACGACCGCTGGCAGGCGGCGATTCGACTCATGGGCATCGACCCCGCGCTGCTCGTCGATGCTGGTCAAACAGTCAATTGATACCAGGCTGCGTTGAAATTGCGCCTGTTCTGAAACGCGTCGTTGAAAAACGGATCTGCGGAGGATGCCATAATGTCGGAAGCTGGCTGGTACGAGCCCCTGTTGAACCTGGTTCGCGGGGTCGAATTTCCGCACAAATTCGGCATTTGTGACCGTCTTTTCGGGGCATCCCTGGCGCGTTTGGGCATCACCGAGATCATGACCGGAGCCGGTTTGGTCTGGAAACTCGATCTGCGCAACTCACCCTCCCGCTGGATCGTCTACGGTCTTTACGATACGGGGTTCATTCAGTGGGCCAGGGGGTTTGTGTCTGCCGACAGCGTGATCGTCGATTCGGGCGCGAACATTGGTCAGATGGCCATCTATCTGGGACAGATGAACCCCAAAGGACGCCTGTTCGCCTTTGAACCCGGACACCGCCAAGCCGATTGGTTGGAAGAACAACTGGGGAAAAATCGCCACCGGCTGCCCTCCGTGGAGATCCACCGCCTCGGTCTGGGAGACAAGGAGGAGACCCTGTTCCTCCAGGACGATGGCCCGGAGGACACCCATGGCGGCCAGAGCCAGATTCGCACCACAGGAACCGAGCCGGTCCGTCTGGTGCGCCTGGATCAATTTCTGGAGACCCAGGGGGTTGACCGCGTCGATCTCTGGAAGCTGGATGTCGAGGGTCACGAGATTCCGGCGTTGCAGGGTGCCCTGAAGCTGTTGGAGTCCCAGCGCATTCGCGCCATCTTCGCCGAGCTGCATGGTGACAACGGTATGGAGGTTCGTCAATTTTTAAAAAATCTGGGCTACCAACCGCACATTTTCTCTCCCTGGAAACGGGGTCCGCAGCCGGAGAAAATACCACAGTTTCATGACAATGGACTCTTTTTGCCCCAGGGCAATCGCATTTGAAACTGGCACGCCCGAGGCCATGATTGCTTTTTGGCATCGGGGTCCAGGGGGCTGGCTCCCTGGACCCCGTTTTGACAGGTCCCCGAATCACTATTCATGGTCCTCGAAAATC
>JADGCJ010000014.1:30144-42707 GCA_015229045.1 Magnetococcales bacterium | reverse complement strand
GGCTACAGCGAGCGTCAATTGCGGAGATGGTGGCAAGTCTACCGTCGAGACGGTATGGCTGGTCTACTTTCCAATCCGTCTCCAGGTGGGACAACGGAACGGGTGACGCCGAAAGCGCTTGAGGATCTGAAGGCGGAGATTATTCGACGAGGTGGATTGACAAGGCTCGAAGACGCCAGACAATACCTCAAGGAACGCTGGGATGTTGAATACAAGGGTGTCTCGTGAAACCAAACAACACACAGACTGCGCTAGATTAATATTTTTGTCCAAGAACAAACAATAGATAAAAATTGGACACTAACAGAATAATAAAAAATATTTTAAAACCAAGAAGCGTTCTTGCAAGCTTTCTCCTTGAAAGCATTTTCATGATTGGAATAGAATATGACAATTGTGGAATCCAGAATAAAAAAATCAGAAGCCCTTCAAAACCATCTATGTTTATTGATGACATCAATAAAAAGTAAACTGCAAAGAGAATAAACGACAACAACAGGCCAGTCAGGATAGAGTTTTTCATGTTCCACCTCCAGTTATCGTTCGTCAATTCCAATATCAGGTAAAGAATCGTGACATAAAACAACACACAACCTGCGCCACACTAATAATTTGGAACAATAAAGAACAATATATACAGGTTGAACATCAACAGAATAATAAAAAATATTTTAAAACCAAGAAGCGTTCTTGTAAGATTTTTCCTTGAAAGCATTTTCATGATTGGAATAGAATATGATAGTTGTGGAATCCAAAAGAAGAAGAACAGAAAACCTCCAAGAACTTCTTTGTACGCTAATGATGCTAACAAGAAATAAATTATAGATAGAATAAAAGACATCAGCAAACCAATCGCAATAGAGTTTTTCATGTCTTTAACTTTCTATGTTATCTAAATATTTTATGCGAACTTTTTTCTGTAAAAAAAGTTGGAGACAGGGGTTTTACCCCCATCTCCGTAAGTGTTTCCAGAAGCTGACCTCTTGCCACTGTCTCTATTCATTAACCCAATTTATCACCGAATTGATCCTATGTAAGTGCCAAGTCCATGGAGAAATGAGTTCCATGCAGCAGGAAGCCCTTTTGAGATTACACCACCCTGATCGGGATAGACATGTCTGGGATCCGACGCCAGATATTGGTCTGCTGTTCCCTGACATCCAGCATACGGGTGATGGTCATCAACCAACTTGCCCTGCTTATCATAAAAACATTCTGCTATCGGGTTTTCCGGGGTTGGATGATGTTTCTCAACGTGTCCTTCGTAGCCGCAGTGGAAAACACTTGAGACTCCGGTATAAGGTTTCCACGCTGGGTCATTTCCAACACTGTCCCTCTTTTTTGTCGTCAGGCATGATACACCTCTGTTGCGTGAGCGGAGTCATTGCAATATGCGAGGTGAACCACAAACCCTGTTGCCATGAAGAGGGCATGCTTGGTAAAGTCAAGCTGTTTCGAGTTGGGCTGCCCGCATTGCCGTGCGGGTGGTTCACCCTTGCCCCTTCTGCCAGCCACGCACAAGCTCCTCCAGGAGACTCTGGAAATGCTCGACAGGCTCCAGGTCTTCAAACAACCCTGGCAGGGCTGCGGCCATGCGCGACTGGATGGATCGCCGGAACGGCTCGTCCATGCTGAAACGAGCGGCCAGCTCGGCATACTCCCCAACATCCCCGGCAATGATATCGGCAAGCCCCAACCGGCGCAGAATACCCGCCCCCAAACGCCCACGCCTGAAACGACCCTCCAGTGTCACCACAGGCAAGCCGCACTCGACAGCCTGGAGAACAGTATTAAACCCTGAGAAACCAAGCGTATCCAGCATGGCGGTCGACGCACGCAGCAAACCATGAAACTCCTGCGCAGACAACCACGGCAAAAAAATGACATGCTTTGAGTAATTCAGCCCCGATTTTTCCAACAGAGAGTCGAGTCGCGCAGAAAAAATCCGCCGCAGCTCGTCATACTCCTGATAGGCAAAAAAGACGAGCTGACACCCCTCGATCCGACGCAAAATATCCACAAAGACATCGTCATGACAGGGATTGTACTTGAATGGCGTCCCCGCACAAATCAGAATGGGCCGACTTGAAGAGAGACCCCAGCGCGCCGGATCGACAGCCTCGCCACCAGGGGCGGTCATTCGGGAAAAACAACTGCCAAGATGGGGCAACCGAATCAACTTTTCGCTATGATACCCACCAGAGTGTTCCGACTCGAACAACTCCGCGCTGATGTAATAGTCCAGCGTCGGGAGGCCGGTCGTCTCCGGATGTCCCCAGGCCACCATCTGGAGAGGCACCAGACGCAAGGCAGCCAATCGGGCCGACATGACATCCATGCCCACCTCCGGATAGATCAATACATCCAATCGGGCAGCATGAATCGACTCCACCCACGCACCCAGCGACTTTGGCCCTGCCGTCATATCACTCAACTCTCTGGCGCGCTGGGTTACATCATCGGCGATGTCGGTGGTGGCAAACGTCATGATCTTGAAACGGTTGCGATCAAAGTGCAGCAGCCACCCCTTGATGAGGGCATGCCAGACGGAGTGATCAAAGAAAAATTTTGAGACAATACCCACACGGATCAGGCGCGAGGCAGACCCGCCATCCGCCTCCACCGCGACGCGATGCCGCACCTCCTCATCAGGTGCAGTCTGACAGGCACTGCGATACCAGACATCCAGCAACCGAGCGCACAGCTCTCCATACCGGGTCAACAACTCCCGGTTGTCCACGTCATGGTAGGCGAGAAAAAAAGGTTGCCGACTCCCCACCGCATCCTGGCCAGACCGCCAATGCCGATCGGCAAACCATTGTTCCAGCGAAGACAACTCTTGACGAAACAGGTCACGTGCCCGCGCCTGCTCCCGAGGAGAGTGCCACGATGATAAAAGAGTGATAAAGGCCAAAGACCAGCGCGCCAAGACATCATCCGGGTGGATCTCCAACACCCGATCATGACAGACCCTGGCCTCGGCGAGCCGGAGTTGTTCCGACAGAAGAATACCCAGGTTGTCATGGGCGGCGGCATGGGTCGGTTCGAGATGAATGGCCTGCCGAAAAGCCGCCTCGGCCTCGGCAAAACGCCTTCGTATCTTCAAAAGAATGCCCAGATTGTAGTGGGCAGCGGCATGCTCCGGCCTGCTGCGCAGCGCCTGCCGATAGGCCGCCTCCGCCTCGTCCAGACGGTGCAACTCGCGCAGAAGCACCCCCAGATGGGTGAGCGCCTCGACATGGTCCGGTTGAACACACAACGCCTGTCGACAGGCCACCTCGGCCTCGTCAAGACGATGCAGGTCGCGCAGAAGAAGCCCCAGATTGGCACAGGCATCCGCATGGTCCGGCTGGAGATGAACGGCCTGCCGATACATAACTTCGGCCTCGATCAACCGCCCCTGCTCCTGCAACAACACCCCCAGACGATAACAGGTGGCAGCCCGGCCGGGATCGAGGCTGAGGAGTCGCCGGTAAGCCACCTCGGCTTCGGCGAACCGACCCAGTTCGTGCAGCAATACCGCCAGGTTGGCCTGCGCATCGACGTGGTCCGATCGAAGATGCAGGGCCTGCCGATACGCCGCCTCGGCCTCGGCGAAGCGCCCCCCCTCTTGCAGGAGAACCCCCAGATTGGCCTGGGCATCGACGTGATCCGGCTTGCAACCTATCGCCCGCCGATAGGCTGCCTCGGCCAGACCGACTTGCCGCTGCTCCTGCAACAGTAACCCGAGGTTGTAATGGGCGTCGGCATACCCCGGCTCGATACGCAGGGCGCACCGGAAAGAGGCCTCGGCCTCGCCATACCGCTTCAGCTCCTGCTGGAGCGTCCCCAGGTTGTTATGCAGCGCCGCATCGTCCGGCTGGAGGGCGATGGCCCGCTGCCAGTTGACGATAGCCTGCTCCGGACTCCCCAACTGCACCTGACAGATCGCGGCCAGGTTGAGCAGATAGGCATCCTCCCGGGTTGTCGCCAGGGACGCACACGCCACGGCCAGGGCTTCGGAATATTTCCCCTCGGAGTACAAGGCAAACGCTTTTTGCCTGGCTGAAAACACCTGAGCCTCTCAGTCATTGCCGAGCGACCCGACCCCGGTGTGTCACATGGTGGCTGGTCAGGAGACCCGGCGCTCGGTGGCAATCTGGCCCCGCATGGCACGGGGCGTCAGTAAAAACTTGTGCTCTTCAATCAACTGCTTCATGCGGCGTCGATGCGATACGCTCAGAAGACCACTCTCCGCCATGCGGGCCAACTGCTCAACCTCGTCATCATCCAGGCGGGAAAAGATCTTCTTGTAGGAGCTGTAATCCGTGGCATCCCCGAGCAGATCCAGGTTGGAGCTTCCCTTGCGAGACGCGAAACCCACGGCATTCCCGAACAGGTTCAGACTGGCACTCCCCAGGACAAAGGTCTGTTTCAGCATGGCAGGCTCTCCTTGTTGGCGTTGCCCGCATCCACTTCCCAGAGGATGAACCGGATGCGGGGGCACAACCCTCATATCAACCCACATGCCACGCAGACGTCCTGGATTTTCTATCTACAACTACTTGTACGTGAACATATTTTTTAACAGCCGCAAGAAAAGTCGCCTGGAGAAAAAAACCGTTCCGGCAAGAAGGTCTTGCCGGATCCGGCAAAATTTGCCGGATCCGGCAGAGATTGCCGAACTCTCAGGTGATCACGGTGGGGCACTCCCGTCCGGTGCGTTTTTTGATGCCGGCCAGGGTGTCGGCGATGCGGATCAGATCGGCCAGGGCCTCCTGGGCATCCAGCCCGTGACGGCTGACATCCGGCTCGAAGCGCTCCAGGTAGATGCGCAACGTCGCCCCCTTGGTGCCGGTCCCGGAGAGCCGGAAGACGATGCGCGAGCCATCGGCAAAGCCAATACGAATCCCCTGTTTGCTGGAGATGCTGCCATCGACAGGATCGGTGTAGCCAAAATCGTCGGCCAGGACAATCTTGCGCCCCTCGAAGCTCTGCCCGGGGAGAGACGAGAAACGCTGGATCAAATCCTCCATCAGGCCGTTGGCGGCGGCGGAATCGACCTCTTCATAGTCGTGGCGCGAATAGAAGGTGCGCCCATACTGTTGCCAGTGCCCCCGCAGGATGGCCTCCACCGATTCACGACGTTTGGCCAACACATTGAGCCAGAACAGAACCGCCCAGAGACCATCCTTCTCGCGCACGTGATCGGAGCCGGTGCCAAAGCTCTCCTCGCCGCACAGGGTGGCCCGCCCGGCATCGAGGAGGTTGCCAAAAAATTTCCAGCCGGTCGGGGTTTCGTAGCAGCCAAAGCCCTTGACCTTGGCGACGCGATCCACCGCACCGCTCGTCGGCATGGAACGGGCAACTCCCGCCAGACCCTTTTGATACCCCGGCACCAGGTGGGCATTGTCAGCCAGAACGGCGAGGCTGTCGCTCGGCGTGACGAAAAAGCGCTTGCCGAGAATCATGTTGCGGTCGCCATCGCCATCGGAGGCGGCGCCAAATTCCAGGGCATGCGGCCCCATCATGATCTCGACCAACTCCTCGGCGTAGGTCAGGTTGGGGTCGGGATGACCACCACCAAAATCCTCTTTGACCACGCCATTCATGACCGTGCCCGCCGGAGCGCCCAGACGTCCCTCCAGAATGGCCTTGGCATAGGGGCCGGTGACGGCGTGCATGGCATCGAAGCGCATGCCGAAACCGCCGTTGCGAAACAGCTCGCCGATGGCCTGAAAATCGAACAGGGACTCCATCAGCTCCGCATAATCGGCCACGGAATCGATGACGGAGACGGTCATGCCGCCCAGTTTCCGCTCGCCGAGGGTGTCCAGATCGATCGGCGAGGTATCCTGCAAAATTTTATAGGCCGTGATGCGCTTGCTGTGGTCGAAGATGGCATCGGTCACTTTTTCCGGGGCGGGGCCGCCATTGCCGGTGTTGTATTTGATGCCAAAGTCCCCCTCCGGCCCCCCCGGATTGTGGCTGGCCGAAAGAACGATGCCACCAAATGCCTGCCGCTTGCGAATGATGCACGACACCGCCGGCGTGGAGAGAATACCCCCCTGCCCCACCAGGACGCGGCCAAACCCATTCGCCGCCGCCATGCGCAGGATGGTGGCAACGGCCTGCCGGTTGTGGTAGCGGCCATCCCCGCCCACGACGAGGGTCTGCCCCTGGAAACCCTCCAGGGAGTCAAAAATGGACTGGACAAAATTTTCCAGATAGTGGGCACCCTGGAAGACGGTGACCTTTTTGCGCAAACCGGACGTGCCGGGTTTTTGATCGGTAAAGGGGGTGGTGGCAACGGTTTTAACAGGCATGGCTTCCTCTCGCGACAGGGGGGGAACGGGGCAAAACGCTCTTCAGGCTCCTGATTCCCCCAGTATAATCCTGGAACGAGCCATTTCCCAACCCCCGTCGGGAAAAGAATCGGCGGTGTTAAAAAATTATTCTTTGCCGTATTATGTGTTGCATGTCACGCGGAAAGCGGCTTTGCTTCAGCCTTTGCAGAGGGAGATGCCTTCGATGTTGAGATCACCGACTACCACAACTGATACGACACCTCTCCTGCTTTTACCTCCGATCCACCCCGGGGAAATTCTGCGCGAAGAGATGGAGGTGATCCACGTCTCTGCCAACGCCCTGGCGCGTGATTTGGACGTGCCCCCCAATCAAATCACCGAAATCATCCACGGCAAACGCGCTGTCACGGCAGATACAGCCCAACGTTTGGCACACTACTTCGGGACATCCGCCCGATTCTGGTTGAATCTCCAAATGAGCTATGACCTGGCCATCGTTGAACAAGAACATGGTCAGGAAATTTCCCAGAGGGCGCACGCCAAAACCACCCGTGGAAGCAAAACCCGCCCACCCACCATCCATGGAAAGGGTGCAGGAGAAAAACAAGAGATCAAGGCCACTATCGAGGCCTTGAAGAGACTCCGGGCCAATCACGTCCTGGGTCAGGTCTCCCTGCGGTCGTTGATCGAAGAGGGCAGGGATTGACGGTGACATCCAGTTTTGTTTTGGATAATTCAGTCTCCATGGCTTGGCTTTTCAGCGACCAGGGCGGTGTCTACGTGGAGACCGTTATGGAGTCTTTCCTGGAGAAAGAGGCTATCGTTCCCGGAGTTTGGCCTTTAGAGGTTGCCAACATCCTCTCCAGGGCCGAACGACATAAAATCATCCAAAAGGCCGACTCGGCACGGTTCGTTGCTCTGCTCGACAGTTTACCCATACAGGTCATCCAGGAGTCATCCCAAAGAATTTTCGCAAACATTCTGGATCTTTCCCGCACCCATGGCCTTACATCCTACGATGCCTCCTACCTTGATCTGGCCATGCGCCAGGGTATCCCTTTGGCGACCTTGGACAAAAAGTTGCGCAAGGCAGCACACCAGGCAGGTGTCATTCTGTTTGCCGCAGATCAAGAGAGTCCCCCTCTCTGATCCCGCAACGCCTGAAAGACCTTTTGGCACTCCTCTTCCAGGGTTTGCAGCAGCTTATCGGCCTCTGCCCAGTCCAGGGTTTCCATGCTCCCCCTGAAGCGCATGGCGCCGGTGACCACCCGGATGGCGCCAATATTTTCAGCGGCAGTGCGCAACCCTTTGCTCTCCTTTTCGGCCTGGATGACATCCTTGTTTTTTAAATATCTGGCCAGATTTTGCAGGCGTTGGGGTGTTGCAGCGATAAATATTTCGACATCCCTGGCCAAGGTTTCCGGGTCCGATGCCACCGGCTTCAAGATGGTCACTTTTGCGGCTGATGGTTGCTGGTCGGCAGCTACCGCCCGTTTTTTGATAAAAGGCTCCAGGGCCTCGATCAACTCGGCGGCCCGGTAGGGCTTGCTGATGAAGCCATTCATGCCGGCATCGAGACAGGCACGCTCGTCACCTGCCGATGCCTTGGCCGTGATGGCGATGATGGGTACCTGCGGATGGCAAATCTGCCCGGCTGTCGCTTGCCGGATACGTTCCGCCGCCTCGATCCCTCCCATGATGGGCATGTGCAAATCCATCAAGACCACGTCGAAAGAGACCTCCTTCATGAGGGACAACGCCTCCTGCCCATGGTTGGCGATGGTCACCAGGTGACCGGCACGTTTGAGGATGGTGTCGGCCAGCAATTGATTGGTGACCTGGTCCTCGACCAGCAGAATGTGCAAAGAGAGCGGACTGCGCCGGATCTTGAAGGACTCCCTGGCCTTGGCGTTCGGATCCACATACTCCCTGCCCAAGGCCACGCCCAAGACCTGCAACAATTTGGATCGCTGCGGTGGTTTTTTGATCGGCAGGGCATCCCGCAGCCAGGAGAGGTGCGCCAGGGAGTTCAGCCCGGCCTGGGTGGGCAACATGACCACGGCCCTGCCATGCCATCCTGGGTGCGCCCGCATCACTTCAGGATCAGGGGGTGATTCATGGAGCAGCCGTTGGTCCAGCAGCAGCAGATCATAGGGTCGCTGCGTCTCTTGCGCCCGCTGCAAGGATGCCAGCAAAGAGGCGCCATCATTGGCCACACTCACCATCGCGCCGAAAGCGACCACCACATCCTGTTGAATCTCCCTGCTGGTGCTGTTGCCATCGCCGATCAGCACCCGCACTCCGGCAAGCGGAGGGGAGGGTTGTCGTTCGGTATCGGCTTGTTCCTGGTTGATATCGAACGGGATGGTCAAGTGAAAGGTACTCCCCTGGCCCAGGGTGCTTTCGATCCAGATATCCCCCCCCATCATCTCCACAAGATATTTGCTGATGGTCAATCCCAGGCCCGTTCCGCCATACTTGCGCGTGACGGACTCATCCACCTGGGTAAAATGCTCGAAGACGGCGGAGATTTTGTCCGGGGGAATACCAATCCCGGTGTCGGCCACCGTGAAATGCAGCCTGGCTCCCGCACTTTTCCCATCGGAGGGAAGGCGCTGCACCCGCAGCACGATCTCGCCCTCTTCGGTAAATTTGGTGGCATTGTTGACCAGATTGGTGATGATTTGCTGCAAACGCAGGGGATCGCCACGCAGGCTTTTGGGCGCGTCGTCGCTCACCTGATAACACAGCTCCAGACCCTTGCGATGCGCCGCGACCGCCAACCTTTCGCAGACCCCCTCGATCTGCTCGCGCAAATCGAAAGCGATACTCTCCAGGGTCAATTTGCCTGCCTCGATCTTGGAGATATCCAGGATGCTGTTGATCAGCGACAGCAAGGTGGCGGAGGATTGCTGGACTATTTCCAGATTGTAGCGTTGCTCCTCGGGGGTCAATTGCGTCGTCAGGACCAGGTCGGTCATGCCGATGATGGCATTCATCGGGGTGCGAATTTCGTGGCTCATATTGGCCAGAAAGGCGCTTTTTGCCCGGTTGGCGGATTCGGCCACTTCCAGGGTGTCTCGAAGGGAACGCAGGAGCTGTTTCCGGTCGGTGATATCATGCACGAAAGCCGTGTAATAGGACTTGCCTTCGCGTGACGAGGAGATGATGCTCAATTCGAGATCGACCTGCTGACCATCTTTCCGGAGCCCCGGAAACTCCACGCTGCGTTTGAAGGTGTCACGCAGCATATTTTTGGACATCAATCGTTCCAGGGCAGCACGATGGAGTTGTCTGAATTCCGGAGGAACGATCAGAAGCGCCATTTCCTTGCCAACGATCTCATCGGTGGAATAACCGAACAGGGTCTCTGCAGCCGGATTGAACTCGACAATCCGGCCTTCGGCATCGATGGTAATGATGGCGTCCAGGGCATTATCCAGGATGGCGTGCAGGTGGGCCTCGCGTTCCGTGAGTATGAGTTCACGGCGTTTATGGTCGCTGATGTCGAGATAGGTGGCCTGGATGATCCTTTTCTTATCCTTCAACTCGACCACACCTGCGTGAATCTCCACCGGAATGGTATGGCCACGCTGATGCAGAACGACAGACTCGGTAACTATTTTATGCCCGGACTTGATCAGGCCCTCATATGATTTTCTATAGTCAATCGACATATTCATCGGGTGAAACTGTGCCTGGTGCAGACCAACGATTCTCTCCATGGGCAATCCGAGAAGAACCGTGGCCATTTGGTTGGCCTCGACGATGAGGCTGGTATCTGCATCGATCAGAAAAACCGCATCATTGGCAAAATTCAACAGCCTCCGGTATTTCGATTCGGATTGTTCAAGCAGTCTTGCGTGTAAATTCCGTTCCCGGACACGTTCCAGATTGCGTCCAACCATACTCGCAATGATGATCAGACCCAGAAACCAAATCAGGCCATGCGACATCAGCATCAGACCGATGGTTTCATTCTGCCACCCTTCGTACAGGCGCATGGGCACGGTTGTGCTGATGCCTCCCCGGATATCTCCCACCTTGTAGCCCTGATGCCTGTGGCATTTCAAACAACCCTCCTCAACTTTCAGGGGCAGCATGACACGATAAGAGCGTTCCCCATCGTCTGAAGAAACGACCCCCTTGATCTCCCGGGTTCCCTGTTCAAAGGCCTCCAGAGCCGCCCTTTCCCAGGTATCTGGTGCATTGTCCGGGTTCAGGGGTTTCAAGCTTGTGACATGCTCGCGCACACCATACAACCCCGGGTGTTCCGCCAATAACTGGCGTAACAGGTAGGCCGGATTCATCAGGGTCAATTGTTTTCCTGATGGTGTTTGAATATCGCGTTCAGGAATATCTTTCAGGTACGGATTGGGCTGGGTCCGATCGTTGACCGGAACATAAACACCGCCGTGCGCCGTGGCCCAACTCCGTAACGCCAGATCCTTTTGCAATGTGGCTCGTGCCACATTATAGACAACCTTTTTGGTATGCTCGGTTTCATGCCATACATTCCAGGCCAGCAGGATGGCCAACACCATCGTCCAACCCAGGAACGGCAGCCAGAGAGCCTTGCCAAAAGAAAGAACAGGAACTTTCTTAGACATTACAAACACCTTGCCAGGCAGTTGCTGATCGATGGCACGATGACCCCCTCGTCACCGTGGCAAGCCTTTGACTCTACCATGGTTCCATCCTTTACAAAAAGGCCAATTTAACGATATAGCGATAAATATACTTGACATGGCAAAAAAAAAAATGGATAATATCTCACGATACTTGCGTTAACAGTATTCACCGAATCACTTTGTCGTGGATAAGACATATGAAGTGCTTGATTGTTGACGACGTAATCGAAAACAGAAGGTTGTTGCACACAATTCTGTTGCCTTGTGGTCCATGTGATATGGCTATCGACGGCCTGGAGGCCGTCAAGTTCGTCGAAGCGGCCCTCGATGAACAAGAACCCTACGACCTTATATTGTTGGACATCATGATGCCAAAACTGGACGGACAGAGTGCCTTGATCAAGATACGTGCCCTGGAAAAAGAGCATGGCATAACGGGCGCCCATGAGTCCGTGATCATCATGGTGACCGCCAACGATTCGCCTCTGGCAGCCATCGAGGCCTTCTTCAAGGGGTACTGCACCGACTACCTGATGAAACCCATCACCCGGCAATCCCTCATGGATAAACTGAAAGAGTACGGCCTGGTGTTGTGATTCCGGGCGTCACCCCCCGCCTCACACCAACTCTTCGCCTCACTTCCAGGGTCTTTTTCGCACAGCCATCGTCAGCTCTTTGCGTTCTCTGCCAGTCTCATGCCGTCACCTCGGGACAAGTTTGATTTCCAGGCGACAACCGACAGCTTCTGCATACCTGCGCAACGTGGCAATGGATGGAGAGTGCCTCTCTTTTCCCCCTCCTGCTTCGAGCCGCACCACTGATGGAGTTTTGTTCCCCATCTTTGCCGCTACCTGAGCCTGAGTCATCCCAGCTTTCTTCCTGGCTGCCAACAATTCGTCGAACAATCTGAACTCGTCGTCCAGGGCGTCGTATGCCGTTTTAAACTCTGGGTCAGTCATCCATTCGGTCAGCATTTCATCGTGGTTCAGCGAGACAGGTTCATATCGTTCATTGTCCATATTTCACCTCACTCATGCGCCGAAGGGCTGTTTCCAGCTCACTCTTGGGCGTCTTCTCTGTCTTCTTGATAAAGACGTGCAAGATGACAATCCTTCGTCCAACCAGAAAACAGAAAAATGCCCTCCCGATGCCCTCTTGTCCTTTGGCGCGGATCTCAAATAACCCGTCTCCCAATGCGCGGGTGAACGGCATTCCCAGATTGGGGCCGTAACACGTCATCCTTTGAACGATGCGGATAAACACGGCACGAACGCTCCGTGGCCATGCGTCAACTCCTCGCCTCACTTCGTCATTGAAAAATTTAATTTCCCATTCCATGGGATGAAATATTAACAAATATGGCAACAAACGCCCATGGATTTTGGGGACTGACCCTGGGCAACCGCATTTAAACCCTGTCTATCAACAAAGCAGGCGCTTGACCTGGAAGGGGATGATTCACGCCCGGGCGGAATGTCTCATGCGTCGAAGATCTCCTCCAACGAGTTGGCTCTCATGAGACGAAGGCCCCACTTTTCCAGGGTTGCTTGTTCTGCCGCAAGAACCCTTTCCCTGATCCGATGGGACAGGTCGCCAAATTTCTCCCCCATTTGAAACAGAAGAAGCGTGGCAGCCCCCTCCTGGC
>JADGCJ010000014.1:0-30047 GCA_015229045.1 Magnetococcales bacterium | reverse complement strand
GGCGCCCCTCCTGGCGCCCCTCCTGGCGCCCCTCCTGGCGCCCCTCCTGGCGCCCCTCCTGGCGCCCCTGCTGACGTCCTTCCAGAAGCCCTTCCCGAAGTCCGTCTGCTTTCCACTGCTGTGTCCACTCCTGCACTGTTTCGGCCAACATGGCATCCACCTCCTGCAAATCTGATTTTTCTGGAATTGTTTGCCCGGGAATCCGCCTTGGCAGCAACACCCGACCCAGCCACACCGTGAAAGCACGTCGCAAACCAGCCTGCTCTGGCGCCCTGACCCAGTCGATCAAATCGCGTAAAACGGCGCGAATCTCATCGGGGGTGCGACATTTTTCCAATCGGAAAAGCGCTGCGACCAGATTCCGCTGCGATGACAATTCTGCATCAGCGTACCGAACACCATCAATGAGAAAATAGCGCATCCGGGGGCGATACTGTTCCAGACCACTGGGGGGCTGGATAATCAGGTCGGCCACATCCAGGGCAGCTGTCCACTTCGCCTTGCCATTATATACCACAACCGGCAGGACAGGCGGCAATTTTTCGCTCTGTTTGATGGAACCACTGTTGATCAAATCCTGATAAAGCAACATGACATAGGCATCCATCCGCACGGACATGAACCGCTCGACGGTGGACTGAAATTCGATCAACAAGTAGATGAACAACCACGTCCCACCCCAACGCACCTTCCAGATGATGTCGTCTTCCCGATCCCGAAGATCATCCGTCACATATCCCCCACTGACCTTCTCCAAAGTGGCAAGATCAATCTCCCCAACCCAGGCCTCCTTGACAAAACCCAACAAAAGATCCCGAACCATTTCGGGATGAGAAAAGAGCCGTTTATAGCCGCTATCGTGGTCACTCATGTTGCCTGCCCCGGTCCAATCTTTCCGCAGCCCCCCGTGCGCCTCAGTCCCCCGATTTCGGCTTCACGGCATCGATCACAGGGTACGATCCCCCGCAGGCAGAGTGTGCCAGATGGCGGCACGCACCATGCCGTTGGTAAAGGTCAGGGTTTGCCCCAACCCCATGCCGGAACTCTCCAGCAACCCGACCTGGGACAAACGAGCGACGGCAGCCTTGGTCAGGGCCGGATCTCCGTGCAACTCCAGGGCAAGCAACTGGCTCAACGTCACCTTGCCACCGGCAGCGATGGCTCGTGCCGTGCGCCAATCGATACCGGCATCCTGGAGCCGCTCGAGAATCAATCCTTGCAAAGAGAGGGGAAACAGAAGGTTGTCGTCGAGGGCATCGACCGTGGTCGGGTCGGTCACCCGGCGCAGATGTGCAGCGATGTCGACCGCAAACAGAGGCACACCTCGACACCAACGTGCCAAACGAAACAAAACAGCATCCGCAACAAATTTTTCAGGCAACAACAAACGTAGCAGATCCGCCAGAAAACGCGTCGAAAGCTTGGGCAGGGAGAGAGCATCCATGTCGGTTGCGGTTGCAAGCTGACGCAACTCCGCCTTGCGACCTGCCCCCAACAACCAGACAAAACTCCCATTGAGCCGTTCCACCAGCAGGGGAAGCAAGGCACGCGTCGCCGCGTCCGCCCATTGCAGATTGTCCATCAATAAAACCGTGCTGACGGAATCAATTTTCAGTACATCCGATATAAAATCGGCAGCAGCGACCACTTTGGCCATGTCAGGGTTGGACACGGTGGCTGGATCGGCAGCCTCGTGCCAATCCAGCAGGGTCTGTCCGACCTGGGACAAAGAGCCGGGAAGAGTCGCAATCCAGTGCCGCAACCGCTCGCGGCGCACAAGAATCGGCTCCTCGAGGTTGGCACAACCCGCCACGGTCTCCAGCACAGGCAGGAATGGATGCAAGGGAAAACAACGCGCCGCCGGACGACACACCCCTGACAACCAGCGCACGGGAGTCGCCGGGGAGCACTCTGCCCGAAAGTTGTCGATCAGCCGGGTCTTGCCAAACCCGGCCTCACCCAGGACCAACACGGCACGGCTCTTCCCCTGCAACAAAAGATCCTTCCGGTCACGCAGGGCCGCCAGTTCCGCCGTGCGACCGAAAAAGGGCATGACCGACGCCTGCGAAGACTCAACCCCCTCCGTCGGCAACGGCAGGGGGATCCACCCATAACGACCAGCCAAGGTGTGTATGGCCTGTCGTGTCACCTGATCGACACAGGGTGCAAACCGCTCCTGACAAGGTTCGGGAAGAGTTTCACAGGCCTGAAGCAACAAGGCGCCATGCAGAGTGGTCTTCTCTCCGTCGGTGTTGACCACCAGGTCGCCGCTCATGAGGCACACCTGCACGGGAAACTCCATGCCATCCAGCTCATCCTGCCAAATCCGCCGGGTACGCTCAAAAATGCGGGCGGCGCAACAAGCAGCCCGTTCAGGATCATCCTCCCGTAGATGGGGAATGCCAAACAACAGCAACACCCCATCCGGCACCCCCTGCACCACGCTGCCAAACCGCGACGACTCCTGTTGGCACACCTCGCGAAAAAGGTGATTGAAACGGGCAAAACCCCGGCTGCCAAGAAGGTTGACCAGGGTTTCCGAGGCCCGCACCACAACCCTGAGTACCGTCACCCGCTGCATGGCCGCCGTAAACCGGGGGAAGGTCATCACGGGTGGGGTCTTGGTCGCCTTCGCCGACTTGGGACGCGCTCCGACAACCTCTTCGGTGACCGACGGCAAAAAAAGCGACCCCCCCTCGGCACGACGCCCCACCTCGGCGGCCATGGTCCGATTGGTGACGTTCAAGCGCCGATAGACCTCGAAAAGATGCTGTTTGACCGTCCCCTCGGAAATGGACAGCTCGCGGGCGACCTCCTTGTTGCTGCGGCCCATTTGCACGAGACGCAAAATCTGGCCTTGTCGCTCGGTCAGGGGCATCTTGGGGGGAGATGTGTGCATGACAACCTCTCGCGGGCACCATAAACGGCCCTGCTCAGGATGGACCGGCGATGGCCGAAGTCAGAGGACTCAACAAGGGTTTCAGGAGATAATCCAGCAGCGACCGGCTGCCGGTGATGATCTCGGCATCGGCCCACATGCCGGGCAAAATGAAATACTGCTGCCCGGAACGACCTACGGTACGGCTCTTCGGATGGACCTCACCCTTGTAAGAGACCTGTTTGTCGTTGTCCAGATAGGTAAACGGCGACGTGGCAACCAGGTCACCCCCGACCGTCCCGTAACGATCGAAGTCAAAGCTGGTCACCCGAATCACGACGGGCTGACCAGGATGGACAAAACCAATATCCTTGGGGGCGATATTCAGGTCGAGGGTCAACTCGTCATCTGCCGGAATGACCTGCAGCAGGAGATCCCCCACCCCAACCACCGCCCCAATGGAGCGAAAACGTAAATTCTGGACACGTCCCGCAACCGGAGCCAGAATATCCAAACGCTTTTTGCGATCGACCAGTTTGCTCAACGCCTCTTGCATCTCGGCGATCTCGTTTTTGACGTTACCCAACTCCTGATTGGCCTGCGTTTGGATATCATTCTCGAACGCCTGGCGTTTCATGATCACCTCTTGCAGGGAGGAGCGCGCCTTGTTGAGCCGGGCCTCCAGGGAACGAATTTCACCCGAACTCGTTATGACGGTACGTTTGGCTTCCAGCTGTGCCATGCGGGAGACGAGATTTTTCTTGGCCAGCTTGTCTTGCAGGGTGAGCAGAGATTCGTTCACCTCCCCCCGACTGCGGGCATTCTTGATCTCCTCTTCGGCCTGGGCGATTTCGGCCCTTTTTTGCTCCTCCTGGGTGGTGAACACCCAGCGGCCAGCCTGCCGGGACTGGTTCTGGCTGCGCAGCAGCGCCGCTTGATCCTGGATCAAATCCTTGTGTCTGGCATCGATACCGGAAAAATCGGCCTCTGTCCCCTCCATGAAGGCGGTCAGGCGGGCCGCGCGCGCCTTCAATCCTGACAACCGTCCCTCCATCTGTTCCTGGTTGGCCGTGGTGGTGGCATTTTTCAAGCGCAGGAGCAACGCCCCCTTGGCCACCAGATCCCCCTCCTTGACCAGGATCTCATCGACGATCCCCCCTTCGGAAGGTTGAACCTTGTGGACAAAACTGCGGGGCCGAAACTGCCCGCGCGCCATGACCGCCTCATTGACCTCCACCAGGGACGCCACAAAGACCGCCAGCATGAAGACAGCGACGCTGCCCAGCAAAGCCAGACGAAATTTCCAGGAGAATCCACCCTCTTCGAGGACCAGGGCCTCGGTCAGGTAGTGGGTCAGTTTATACTTGCTCATCATTCCAATCCCAGATCAGGCGCCTGCTTCGTTGACTCTCTCACTCACTCCTCGCCGTACCCAACACGTATTGTTTCGTCTCTCAATCGTTGTCGCCTCGCATCCATCTTGATCTGGAATTGGAATCAAACGAAGCCATTGGGCAGCACCTTGGTCACCTCTTCCGGCGTCCCGGAGGCCCGCAGATAGCCCCCCTCCATGTAGAGAACCAGATCGGCGATCTTGAGATGGCTGGGACGGTGCGTCACGATGAAGACCGTGCTCTTTCCCCGCAAATTGCCTACAGCCTCCAGAAAGAGCCGTTCGCTTTCGGCATCCAGGTTGTTGCCCGGCTCGTCATAGAGCATGATCGACTGGCTCTTGAGGTAGACCCGGGCCAGAGAGAGGCGCTGTCTGAATCCCGAAGAGAGCATACCGCCACCACTCTCCTGCAACCGGGTATCAAACCCTTGCGGCAGTCGTTTGATCTCGTCCAGGAGGCCGGCACGATCGGCTGCCGCTTCGAGTTCGGCATCGCTCGCGTCGGGATTGACCAGCCGCAGATTTTGCGCCACCGTCCCAAAGAAGATGTCACAGGTCTGGGGCAGGTAGCTGATGCCCTGGCGCAACTCCAGGGGGTCGGTCTGGCGAATGTCGCCATTATCGATCAGGATGCTGCCAGCCTGCGGCGTATAAAGCCCCAGAATCATTTTGAGCAGGGTCGACTTTCCGGAGCCATTGGCACCAATCACCGCCACCACCGACCCGGGCGGGGCACGAAAGGTGACGCCGATCAAGGCCGGATCGGACTCGTTGCGATAACGAAAAGAGACGCGGTTAAAAACCACCTCCCCCTTGAATTGTCGTCCCATCGGGGCAATGGCACCAATCTCCCGCTCCCCCTTGATCTCCATCAAACGGTCGGTCTGGGTCATGCTGTTGAACACCTGGACCATTTTGGCAATACCGAGAAATGTGGTCTGTATCGGACCAAAAATGCGCCAGGTCAACAGCATGGCTGCCATCACGGCGCCGCTGGAGAGCTTCCCGTCCATGACCCCTTCCGCCGTCATGCTCATCACCCCCAAGGCCGCCGCCATGGTGATCGTCTGGGAGAGGGTTCCCAGCAAACCCGTGACCTGGTTGAGACGAAACGCAGACAACGTCGCCTTGCCGGAAAGGTCACGATAACGATCAAACCAGATCTCCTGGGCATGGACACCCTGGATGGTCGGCAGACGATCGAGCGCTTCGGTCAAAAAGGCCTGGCGTTGGGCACCGTAACGGGTCGACACACCCGCACGACTGCGCATGACAGGAAAAATGATAAAGCCGATCAGCACCAGCCCCACAATCAGCAACACCATGAAAAAAATGACCGAAGGGTTGATCAACGCAAGGACAATCAGATAGAACAGCGATGAAGGGGCGTCGTAGTAGAGATAGGCCAAGGGCCCGGTCAACATCTCCCGGATCACCTCCAGGGTACGCACCCGCGCCACCTGCACCCCGACGGAGACCCGCTCCGTATAAGCCGCCGGCAAGGCGAGGATCCGGTCCAGGATGCCGCTGCTCAGGGAGCGCTCCGCCTTGGCGCCGATATAAGCCATGAGCCGCACCCGCTGCACCCGGACCGCGACATCCACGAGCAGGGCCAGCAACAATCCCGCCAATAACACCAGGGCCATCGATTGAGCTCCGCTCGGAATGATCTGGCCATAGACCGCCATCATGAAGAGAGGGGTCATGGAACCCATGATGTTGCCCAGGATGGTGATCCCCATGATGGTCCAGATCACCGGCTGAAAACGCTCCAACTGGCTGCGCACCCAGCTTGTCACTGTCGTGGCGTCAGCAGTGAGGGGGGAGAAAAGATAGGCCCGACCCGATCCCAAACCACGCACGGTCCTCTTTTCGCCATCCTCTCCGTCCACGATATCGACGGAGCCATCCTGGTTTCTCCCCAGGGCAACCACCACCCGGTTCCGGTCCGAAACAAACAGCAACGGCATCAGGCGTCCATCGATCGTATCCAGATTGCCCCGCGCCTCCCGATAGGTATGGTGCAGGTTGGCCATGATCGAGCATAAATCCGTCAGGTCCAGCCGTTCGGAAAGGTGCGGGACCGATTCCGCCAACTGCCGTGCCGTTCCTTTCCAGGCCATGGCACTCAGCAGGCCCTTCAGACAGCGTGAAAAGGGGGTCTGCACATGCATGTCATCCAGGAAGGTCTGCCACTGTGCCTCTTGGGAGAGGGAGCGCCGCTTTTCCAGCAGAGTCAAAACGTCGACACGCGCCTCTTTTTTTGCACCCTCGCTTGTCGGATCGACCACCTTTTCTTCCTGCGCACCCTTCTCCTGCGCGGGCGACGGTTTTTCCACCCGGAAGGCATCCATCATCTCTTCCAGGAGTTGCAACTTCCCTCCTTGCAAGCGAAAAACCCGATCCGCCAGGCGCAACAGAGAGGGCCGCTGGGAGATCAGGACGATGGTACACTCCCCCTTCAGGTTCTCCAGACAGGTGCGCAAAAGATTGTCGCCGGCGGAGTCGATGGCCATGTTGGCCTCGTCGAAAAGCAGAATTTTCGGCTCCCGAGCCAGGATGCGCGCAATGACAATGCGTTGCTGCACCCCGGCGGGCAGAGTATCCGGGGCACCATCGCCTACCACGGTGAGATAGCCTTTGGGCATGCGGGCCACCACGGCATCGAGTCCCAGACGGGCAGCCATGGACAACGCCAGATATTTTCGGGATTCGTCAAACATGGTCAAATTTTCCAGAATCGTCCCGTTGAACAGCACCCCCTTTTGCGGAATATAGCCTACCTGCGCAAAGAGGTGCTGTGGCAAGGAACGCACTTCGCGACCATCGATGGTGACCGATCCTTCCGTGGCTTTCAGCATGCCGGTGAACAGCTTCAGCAGGGTACTTTTGCCACTGCCGCTCTCGCCAACAATGCCAATGCACTCTCCCGGATCGACCATCAGGGAGAGGTTGGACAAAATGGTCGTCTCCTGTCCAGCCTTGAGCGGCTTTCCTGGTCCTTGCCACTCCGGCTTGCTGGCGACGACCATGGAGACGTCCCGGAGCTGCATGGTTCCACTCAGGACATCGCCATCTTTCGCCGTTTCGACAGGGTTTTCCCTCTGCCGCAAGGCGAAGAGGGAGTCGACCTCTTTTCTTGCCATTTGAATGGCTTGCAAGCGCGTCCAACCTGCCACCAGGGCCTGGATCGGTTGCAACGACCTGCCAGCCAGCAGGGTGCAGGCTGCCAGGCCGCCCGTCGTCAAATCCCCATCCATCACCTTGATGGCTCCCAGGGCGATCACCACGGCGGTCATCCCCTGGGTCGTGAACGAGGAGAAGGCCGGCATGATGGAACCCAGAAAAACCAGATCGTAGGTTTGACGCAACCCTTTGATCAACAGCATTTCATGGCGGCGCAACAAGAGGGACTCCATGGCCAATGCCTTGACCGAATGGATGCGATTCAGGGTCTCGGTGATGAAACTGAAACGCCGCTGTTTTTGCACCATATCCTGTTTGAGCGTCTGTTTCAGGGTGATGCCGACATAGGCCGAGGGCACACTGATGAGAACCAGGGCAACCAGGGGCACCAGCACCAGCGATCCAGCCAACTTGTAGATGAGAAACAGGTACATGAACAAAAACGGCATATCGAACAGCGCCATCAGCGCCTGCCCCGAGTAGAGTTCCCCTACCTGGTTGATGGCATTCATGCCTTCCATGAACTTGCTGCTGTCCGTGCGTTCGATCTCCTCGGGAGCGGCGTACAGCAGATGCCGAAAAGAGCCACAACTGACCCGATGCTCAAACCGTGCCCCCATCCAGCCGATATGGTAGGCCCGCACCGAGCGCAAGGCCGCCTCCACCAGCAAGGCGATCAAGATCCCCAGCACCATCAGGGAGAGCGTCTGCGTGGCGTGGTTGGGCAGGATGCGGTTATAGACCTGGACCAGTGCCAGAGGAACGAGCAACCCTGACAGGTTGATGATGAATGAGGTCAACCCCGGTATCCACAACCCGGAAAACGACCCCATCCCCGCCATCCCCTGCTGAACATTTTTTTTCATCTGGAGGCAACCCTACGGGCAAGTCAAATCGTAACTCATTGATAAAAGGCAGAACTTTTCAGAACCAGCGTAGCCCCATCTTCTCGACTATCTTATTTAAACCAATGATCTACTGATCGGAACCGCGAAGTCTACGCAGTATGTATGCCGCTGGCAACCCCCTGTCTCGGAAGGCAACCCTGTACGCGAAGAACAGCTCTTCCACCACCGGATATGCGCGAAATGCTCTTGCCAAGTGCCACGACCATGCCGTGACGCCAAGAAGGCAGAGGGAGGAGCAGCCTTGCGACGGTCCTTCCGGCTGCCACCGCCGACTCTACAAGAACAAAAACGGAGATGCCAGTTGCCACGAAAGGTGCACCAAGTCACCACGGCAACCAGCCCATGAAAAACAACCTTGGGAGGGAGAACTCATACGAGAGGCAGGCGAACGCCAACCTAGTGTTGGTCAACAATCGAGTGGACAAAATGGAGAAGATTGGTTAGCCTGGAGTCGGCCTGAAGAGTGTTCCTCCTCCACGAAAATTCATAGTGCTTGATTGAAAGCGGTCGCACATCCCGGGAGAGCGTCGTATGAAGCCAGTTGTCCGTGCTTTTTTCATCGTCGGGGCGTTTTGTCTGCCGCTCCTGGCACAAGCCGCTGACGGCATGGTCAAATCGGCCTCCGGGGCGGTTTTTGTCCTCCGACTGGGAACGAAGATCCCGGCCAGTGAGGGGTTCCCCCTGGAAGCCAAGGATATCCTGGAAACTGGTGCCGATGGCTCGGTGGGGATCACCATGAAGGACAACTCCCGCTTTTCACTCGGCCCGAACAGCCGTTTTGCCATCGAAGAGTTTGCCTTCGATCCCCATGCCCAGCGTCTGGCCCTCTCCGGACGCATCTCCGCCGGCACCCTTACCTTCAACAGCGGCGAGATTGGCAAACTGGACCCGAAGCGCATTCGCCTGACAACCCCCCTGGGATCCATCGGTGTGCGGGGAACCTCCCTGTTGGTTCATGTTCCCGAACCTTGACACCCTGTTATTGCCTGAAAGTCGGAGACTCTTGCGATGAAATTTGCCATGCGTCTGGTTGGTGGGGTGGTATTCCTGACCCTTCTCTTTGGTTGCGCAAAGCCGGAACAGATCATCCTGCTGCCCGACGACAATGGAAGCGTGGGGAAGGCTTTCATCGAGACCAGGGCCGGATCGGTGGTTCTCGACAAAGCCAATGAGGGTACACACCTGACCAAAGCCACGGAGAATCCCGAGGCTCCTGCCATTGTCGCCAAGGAGGAGATCGAGACCCGCTATGCTGCCGCCGTGGCGGCAAGATCGCGCAAACCGGCTCAATTCATCCTCTATTTCCACACCGGGGGAACCACCCTGACACCCGCCTCCCAAAGCAAGCTGCCGGAAATTCTGGAAACCCTGAAAAAGTGGCGTGTCCCCGAAGTCGCCGTGATTGGACATACCGATCTGGTTGGCTCCGAGGAGACCAATTACCGCCTTGCCCTGGATCGGGCCAGATCGGTGCGTGACATGCTGACAGGGATTGGCATGCCAGCATCGACCATCGAAGTGACGTCGCACGGCAAGCAGAATCCTCTCATTGCCACAGCGGATGGTGTCGACGAACCACGCAATCGGCGCGTGGAAGTCACCATCCGCTGACGACCCGCTGACGTGGATGCGGAACCGACTTCAAGGCCGTTTGCAGCGCCTGAAAAAGATCCGGAAGGGACTGGAACGGGCTGGAATCGCTGGCTCTGGTGGCTACGGGCTGTAGCCCTTCTTCTACTCGCCCTCCTGGTTACTCTCCAGGGCGTTGATCCGAAACCCCTGGCGGAGTTTCGCCTGCGGGTTTTCGACTTCTACCAGCGCTTGTACCCCCGTGTTTCCGATATCGTCCAGGTGGTGATCATCGACATCGATGAACGCTCCTTGGACCACTATGGCCAGTGGCCATGGCCCCGGACGCGCCTGGCCGAGATTGTGGCCCGCCTCAAGGACATGGGCGCAGCCGGCGTTGGTTTCAATTTTGTCTTCCCTGGTCGGGATCTTCACTCTCCCCACGTCATGGCTGACAATGTGCCCGACCTGGACGAAAAGAGTCGACAGGGGCTGTACGCCCTGACGGATACCGATACCGTTTTCGCTCAATCGATGGTCGGGGTGCCTGTGGTTCTGGGCCAGATGGTGCGTTATGGCATCAGGGCGCCGGCAGCAGTCGCCGATCCCGCCCAGAAAAGCAGTATTGCCAGCATGGGTGGTGACGCTCTCCCTTTCCTGGCCGATGTGGATGGTTTGATCCCCAACCATGCCCCCCTTGAAGTGGCAGCGGCGGGCAAAGGCCTGCTGTATGTCCACCCCGAATCGGATGGCATCGTGCGGCGGGTGCCCATGGTGGTGGGTATGGGCCAAAGCATTCAACCAACCTTCACCCTGGAAGCACTGCGCGTGGCCACGGGTCGACGGGGTACGGTTGTCGTTGTCGATCCGCAGCAGAGAATCAAGGGCATCCTGATCGGCGGGGCACCCATACCGACGGATGCGCAGGGGCAGATCTGGATCCATTACGAGGCCATCAATCCGGCGCGCTATCTCTCGGCCGTGGATCTGCTGGAAGGACGCCTGGCAGCGGAATTGATCCAGGGACGGATGGTCCTGATCGGCTCTTCGGCGGCTGGCTTGCAGGATATCCATGCCACCCCGACGGAGGGCACACTCTCCGGGGTCGAAATACAGGCACAAGTGCTTGAGACCCTTCTTCAGGGAGCCCTGCTCGACAGACCCGATCGGGCACGACAGATGGAGCAGACCTTGACCGCTGTCATGGGTCTGCTTCTCGTTGCCCTTGTGCCCCGACTGGGGGTGCGTCTTGCCTTCGTATTGATGCTGCTCCTGACCGTGTCGTGTGGTGCTGCCGGAGTGTATGCGTTTCGCGTTCATGGCCTGTTGCTGGATCCGGTCTACGCCATCGGATCCAATCTGTTGTTACTCCTTTTTCTCGGATACCAAACCTTGCGTCGCGCCGAATTGCAGAGGCGCCTTGCGCAGGCAGCCCGCCTGGAGTGGGAGAAGATTACCGAAGTTTTGGAGGAGCAGGTACAGGAGCGTACCCGGCTGTTGCTGATCAGCCAGAACAAACTGGAAAAGCTGGTGGAACTGGGCATAGCCCTGTCGACGGAGCAGGAGATGGATCGCCTGCTGCAACGCATCCTCCAGGGTGGCCGGGAGATATCCCAGGCCGACATGGCCACCCTCTTTGTGCGCACCGAAGAGGAGAGCCTGCAATTTGCCTATCGTTCGAGCAGCGACTCCCTGCCGGTCAAGAGCATCCCCCTTTATGATCCGGTATCCGGGGCAGCCAACCATCAATATGTTTCCGTCCATGCGGCTCTGACCGGCAAAACCATTGTCCTGGACGATATTTATGGCAATCCGGGGCCTTATGATGTTTCCGGTACGCTGCAATTTGACGCAGCCACCAACTATCGGACTCAATCCATGTTGGCATTGCCGTTGAAGACCCGGGATGGCCAGGTTTTGGGGGTCTTGCAGCTTATCAATGCCCTGGATCCGAACACAGGCCATGTTGTCCCCTTCGATGCCGACCTGTTGGGATTTCTGGAATCCCTGGCCTCCAAGGGGGCCATGGCGTTGCACAATTTGCGCCTTATCCAGGCCCAGGAGGGGCTTTTTGAATCGATCATCAAAGTTCTGGCCACCAGCATCGATGCCAAATCACCCTACACCGGGGGTCACTGCGCCCGGGTGCCTGAACTCGCTCGTCTGTTGGCGGAGGCAGCCTGCAACGCCACGTCGGGGCCGTTCAGCTCCTTCAGCATGGACAAGGATGCGTGGAAGGCCTTTCACCTGGCCGGCTGGCTGCACGATTGCGGCAAAATCACCACCCCCGAATATGTGGTGGACAAATCGACCAAGCTGGAGACCATCTATAATCGTATCCACGAAATTCGCATGCGTTTCGAGGTGCTTTACCGGGATGCCCTCATCGACAGCCTGCAAGCCCTTCAGGAAGAGAGTGCGAATGTGCAGCAAGTACAAGAGAATCTGGAGGCACAACTTGCGACGCTCAGAGAGGAGTTTGCCTTCATCGCCCAGTGCAATCTGGGCGGGGAGTTCATGAATCCGGAGAGCGTTGAGCGTTTGCAGCGCATCGCGTCCCGGAGCTGGCAGCGTCATTTCAGTGATCGCCTTGGTCTTTCTTATGCCGAACAGCAGCGCCTCCAAGGAGTTCCAGAACCTTCGCTCCCGGTTGTCGAGTCGCTGCTGGCGGATAAACCGGAACACATCGTTCCCCGGGAGAACCATCATCCGTCCCATGGTCGCAAGCCATTCAAGGTCGTTGTACCGGAGCACCTCTATAACTACGGAGAGATTTATAATCTTGGCATCGGCCGGGGCACCCTGACCAACGAAGAGCGTTTCAAGATCAACGAACACATCATCCAGGGGATTTTCATGTTGGAAAATCTCTCCCTTCCCAGCTCTCTGCGTGGCGTCGTCGAGATGGCTGGTGCCCACCATGAAACCATGATCGGGACGGGTTATCCGTATGGTTTACATCGCGAGGAGATGAGCGTCCAGGCCCGTATTCTGGCCATTGCCGACATTTTTGAGGCCCTGACCGCTGCGGATCGCCCCTACAAGTCACCCAAAACCCTGAATCAGGCCCTGCGCATCATGAATGACATGCGCAAGGATCAACACATTGATAGTGATCTTTTCGACCTGTTCCTCACCAGTGGTGTCTACAAGACCTATGCTGACATGTATCTCTCTCCGGAGAATTGTGATGTGGTGGAGATTCGGAATTATTTAAAGGCGGTTTGAAGAGTTGACCATCAGCCCTTTGAAGGGGTGCGCCACAACTCTTCACGACCGGAGGCGTTGGGGATCCTTTGGCAGATATCTTGCGTACTTCGGATCGACTGACAGCAACGGGGCGAGAGAACCCCTGCATCGGCATGCAGAAGCTCCGTCTCCCTGGACTGGCGGCCCTCTTCGGATGATGTTTCGGGCTGTCGGTATCCGAGTCTCCTTGTCAACCGATTGGCGACGATGTCTGTTCCCAGGTTTTCCATCTCTTGGCTGGCGCGACTCTTGGCTGGAGCGATCCTCCTGGTACTGCCCGCTGGCTGCATGGTCCAGCCGCAGGCCCTGACCGAGGCGGAGCAGGTCCAACTCGTCGAGGCAGACCAAACCCGCATGTTTCAGGGACAAGACCCCATGCCGGAGGCCGTCACCATCTATGACGCCATGGCACGGGCCATTAAATACAATCTTGACCATCGCCTCAAGCTGATGGAAGAGATGCTTTCGCGCAATCAGCTTGACCTGGCCCGCGCCGAAATGCTTCCCGGGGTGGTGACCTCTGCCGGCTATACGAGCCGTTCCAATCTTTCGGCTTCCAGCAGCCAGTCGGTCCAGACCGGCACCACCTCCCTGGAGTCCTCGACCTCGCAAAATCGTGACATCGAACAGGCCGACCTCGCGCTGACCTGGAACCTCCTCGATTTTGGCGTCAGCTATTTTCGTGCGCGTCAGGACGCCGACCGCCTGCTGATTACCGAGGAACGGAAACGCAAGGTGATTCAAAATCTGCTCCGGGAGATTCGTTTTGCCTTCTGGCGCGCCTGGGGAGCACAATCCCTGGAACGTGAGATCGAACAAGCCCTCCGGGAGACCAGCGCCGGATTGGCAACGATCAACCACATCGAGCAGGAGCGCCTGCGTCCTCCCCTGGAAATTTTGCGTTATCGGCGCTCCGTCCTGGAGATCGTCGTACAGTTGGAAAAGCTTCGGGATGACATGGCCGCAGCCCGCATCGAACTCGCTCCGTTGATGAACGTTCCCCCGGGGATATCCTATCGACTGGCTGCCCAGGAACCCGCCCTGTCCGCCTTCCCCACGGATCTTCCCCTGGAAGCGCTGGAACGGCTTGCCCTGCGCAACAGGCCGGAGTTGCGGGAAGAGAATTATCAGGCCCGCATCAGCACCGAAGAGACCCATAAAGCCATGGCCCGGCTCTTTCCCGGCCTGGAAATGAGCCTGACCGGCGACTATAACAGCAACTCCTTTCAGGTCAATCATCGCTGGGCGGAGGCAGGTCTGCACCTGTCGTGGAATCTGATCAATCTGGCAACAGCCCCCCAACGATGGCAATGGGCCAAGGCCCAGGAGTCGGTCGCCGATACCCGCCGTCTGGCCCTGCATATGGCCATTCTCAGTCAGGTGCATATTGCCTGGCGCCAGTATCTCACCGCTTTGCAGCAATATCGCCGGGCCATGGACCTCAGCACCATCGACCAGGAGATTCTTCACCACGTCACCACACAATACAACAGCGCCGCCGAAGGTCGCCTGGAACAGGTGCGCAACCGGATCAAGGTTGTTCTGACCCGCCTGCAACAAAACCAGGCCCTGGCCCAACTGGAAAACACCCTGGGACAACTCCAGGTGGCCGTGGGTACGGATCCCCTTCCCCCGAATGTGGCGGAAAACAATCTGGTTGCCCTGAGCCAAAACATAGAAAAAAAATTGACGCAGTGGGATCAGGCCTTGCTGCAACAGCGCGCTGCCCCCCTTCCTCCAACCAATACCAGTCCCGAAACTCCTGACAAGGTGTCGCTCGAAACCGGCGATCGACCCAAAACGAAGTCGCCCACGGCAGCCGCCTTCTGGCGGGCAGTCGCCATCGAGCGGGTCCGCCAGCTCTTGAAAAGGGGTGGTTATCGCACACCGGAAGCCGCTCCAAAAGAGACGATGCCGTCCACCCCGGCCAGGAAGGTGCAGAGCTCCTTTCCTCCGGAGAGCCAATCCGTTACCTTGAGCCATCTGCAACGGACCCTTCCCGGACAGGAAGGGCTTGACGGACCCTGAAAGAGACTCCATGCCCCGCAATGCCAGTCACATCGGTTGCCGGATCGGCCCCCGCCTGGGGTGGGTGGCCTGTTTTCTGCTGCTGATTCCAGCCCCTTCGGTCGGATCGACGCAGCCTGAAGCACCGACCGCGCCTCAATCGGGCACCCCCACCCCCCCGAAACCCCCAACAGCCACGCCCACCTCGACAAAGACGCAATCAGGTGCCCCCATACCCCAAAAATCACAGACGGGTCTCCCTGCGCCAGCAAAACCATCATCGGAAGTCCACACCCTCCCCAAATACGAACCGGACAGGACAACCGATGAGACCGAAGAGATCCGTGCCCAGTTGACCCCCCGGCAAAAAACTGTCATCGGGGCAGAGATCACCGCGAAAATCCAACACATTCACGTCGCCGAAGGGGAGTCCTTCACCCAGGGAAAGGTCCTCATCGAGTTTGATTGCAGCCTCTTGCAGACCCGCCTGCGCAAGGCCGCGGCCGAAGTCGAGGCCAGCCGCAAACGGGTCGAGGTCCACGCCCGCCTGATGGAGCTGGGTTCCCTCTCCCCTCTGGAGCTGGAACTGGACCGGCTGGAGCTCGCTCGTAATATCGCCGAAGTGACCACGCACCAGACCATGGTCAACCGCTGTCGGATTCGTGCCCCCTTTCCCGGTCATGTCATCACGATGCAGGCACAACCCTTCCAGTATGTCACCGAGGGCCAGCACCTGCTGGAAATTTTGAACAATGCCGAGCTGGAACTGGCCCTGATCGTGCCTTCGCGCTGGTTGCCTCGCCTGTCGCCGGGGATGCCGTTTACGGTCCACATCGATGAGACGGGCCGTGACTACCCGGCCCTGGTGGTACGCCCCGTCCCCCAGGTGGAGGCCGTCAGCCAGTCGATCAAGGTGATCGCCCGCCTGGATGGTCGTTTTCCGGAGTTGATCTCGGGCATGAATGGCCGTGTCCACTTTCCTGAACTGAGCAAAAAGTCGAAACCGTGACCGACTCTCTGCACAATCGCCTTAAAAGCCTGAGCCTCATCCTCGAACTGGAAAAGATGGCCCGAGACGCCCCGGATGTCGAGGCCCTTGGCTTTGTCATGGTCAATGAAACACACCTGCTCACCCCCTATCGTCAGGCACTCCTTTGGCAAAGAGTTCCCCCCGGTCCCGGCGAGGTAGTGGCCATCTCGGGCCTGTTTCGTGTCGATCCGCAGGTACCGTTCGTCACCTGGATACGCGATTTGTGCGCAACCCTGGATCGGGATCCCCAAAACGCTGCGGCACGGGTGATCACACCCGAGGCCCTCTCCGCGTCCGACCAGAGCGCCTGGGCGGAGTGGCTCCCCGCCGAACTCTTGTGGCTACCCCTGAATCTGCCCTCCGGCGCGCGCCCCGGAGGCATGCTCCTGGCACGAGAGGCTGCCTGGCATCCAGTCGAACTGGAGCTGCTCGCCCTCCTGGCCGAGAGTTATGCCCACGCCTGGCTCGCCCTGCAACCCCGGCGACGGCTGAAGGTGGGGCCTCTGCCGGATATCCGGCGTCTGCCACTGCTGCTCCTGGCAGCCTTTGTGGTGGGTTCGCTTGCCCTGCCCATTGACCTGTCGGTTCTTGCCCCAGCCGAAGTGGTTCCGATCGATCCTCTCGTGGTACGTGCCCCCCAGGATGGTGTCATCGATCAATTTCACGTCCGCCCCAATCGCTCGGTCAAAAACGGCGATCTCCTGCTCACCCTGGATGACACCAACCTGCGCAATCGTCTGGATGTGGCCCGCGCCGACATGGAATCGGCACAGCACGAATATCGGCAAGATGCCCAAAAGGCAGTCCTCGACGCCGACAGCAAAACCCGTCTGGCCCTCCTCCAAGGACGCCTCGAACAACGCCGGACCGAAGTGATCCATGTAGAACACCTTCTGGAACGTACCCACGTCCGGGCCAATCGGGATGGCATCGTTTTGTTTGAAGACGTCAACGATTGGTTGGGACGCCCGGTCACGGTCGGCGAGCGCATCCTGGTCATTGCCGATCCCGCCACCACAGAACTGGAAATTCACCTTCCCGTCCCCGATGCCATCAACCTGGAACCGGATGCCGAGGTCAAGTTTTTCAACAACAACCAGCCTGATCAGCCGTTGTCGGCCCGTCTCGTCGAAGCCGCCTTCCGGCCAACCTCCACTCCCGAGGGATTTTTGGCTTATCGACTCACCGCCCGTTTTTCCGGTGATGTTGCCCCGCAACGCATTGGTTTGCGGGGTACGGCTCGCATCACTGGCCAGGAGGTGACGCTCTTTCGCTTCTTGTTGCGCCGCCCTCTGGCCGCCTTGCGACGCATGATTGGAATTTGACACCATGACGACCCTCCCCCCGCTGCGGGAGGAACTCCACCTCTTCCCCGGACCTCGAACCCGCAACCACGCCCCCTCCTGGACCATTCACGACCCGGCCAGCAACCACTACTATCGTATCGGCTGGCGTGAGTTTGAGATTCTCTCCCGCTGGAGTATGGGCAGCGCCGAGCAGATCGCCACCCGCACCAGCCAGGAGACCCCCCTGCATGTGCGCGCGGATCAGGTTCTGGACGTGGCGCGATTTTTGACCTCGCACAATCTGGTGCGCATCCAGGGAAAATCTGACCTGTCCCGTTTGCATCGTCAATCCTTGGGCACACGACAGAGCTGGTTGCAAATCCTGTTTCATGCCTACCTCTTCTTTCGGGTACCCCTGCTGCGACCGGATCGCTTCCTGGAGGCAATCCTCCCCTCTATGACATGGGTTTTTTCACGCGGATTCTGGCTTTTCATGGCCACTGTCACATTGACGGGTTTGATCCTGGTCAACCGGCAGTGGGAGATCTTTTTTTCCACCCTGACCAGCAGCTTCACCCCGGAGGGGGCAATCCTGATGGCTCTGGCCATTTTTGCTTCCAAGGTCATCCACGAGTTCGGCCACACCCTCGCTGCCAAACACCATGGCTGCTCCGTCCCTTCGGTGGGGGTGGCATTTCTGGTGATGTGGCCTGTTCTCTACTCCGACGTAACCGGCATCTGGAGGTTGCCTGACCGGAAACAACGTGTCGCTGTCGGCATCGCCGGTGTCGCTGCCGAGCTGGTCCTGGCCTCCTGGGCCACCTTGTTGTGGAGTTTCCTCCCCGATGGGCCGGCCCGCAGTGCCGCCTTTTTTCTCGCCACCAGCGGTTGGACCATGACCCTGGCTGTCAACCTGAGTCCCTTCTTGCGTTTCGATGCCTACTATCTTCTCTCCGACTGGATCGAAGTGCAAAATCTCCACGCCCGATCCGGCACCCTGGGCCGCTGGTGGCTGCGCGAACTCCTGCTCGGACTGGGAGATCCGGATCCCGAACCCGACCTGCGGCAGGCCCGCCCGTTTTTAATCCTTTTCGCGTATCTTTCCTGGACCTATCGTCTGGTATTATTCTTCAGCATTGCCTTGCTGGTCTACCACTACTTCTTCAAACTTTTGGGAGCGGCCCTCATGATGGTGGAAGTGGGTTGGTTCATCCTGCGGCCAGTGGCTTTGGAGCTGGGAGGTTGGTGGCGCCTGCGACAACGTTTGCGCATCAATCGTCATACGGTGCTGACCAGCCTGATCTTTGGGGGGATGACTCTCTTTCTGATCCACCCCTGGCAGCATCGCATCGAAGTGCCCGCCCTTTTACGCCCAGAACACCCCCCCGCTCTGTTTGCTCCTCTCCCTGCCCGCCTGGATGCCTGGGAGGTGGCCCAAGGCGACAAAGTCCAGCAAGGGCAGATATTGGCTCGCCTCTCTTCCCCGGATCTGTCGCACAAGATCAAACAGACACAGACCGAAATCACCTTGTTACGTCAGCAACTTGCCCTGCATTCGGTCCATAGCGATCTGCTGGACCAGCGGCGTGACATCCGACAAAAATTGAGTTCCCGTATCGCCGAACACCAAGGCTTTCTCCGTCAGCAGGAGCAGCTCTCCCTGGTCGCGCCAACCGATGGCCTTGTCGTCCACCGTCTGGAACACCTCCATCCGGGCGACTGGGTCGGCATCACGGAACCTCTTTTGGAGCTGGCCAATCTTCGACAGTGGGTCATCGAGGCCTATGTGGAGGAGATTCGCCGCGACCAAATCCTGTTTGGCGGCGAAGGGGAGTTTTTCCCGGAGATGGGTGACATTCCCTCTCTCAAGGCCAGAGTCACCCGGATTGAAAACACCAACACCAGGCAGTTGCACCACCCCTGGCTTGGTTCTCACCTGGGTGGAGAGATTCCGACCAGAGCCAACAACCAGGGAGAGGCCATCCCACTGACTGCGGTCTATCTCGTCCTCCTGGCACCCGAAACAACGCCTCCCCACGGTCTCCTTCACATTCTGCGTGGCACCGTGCATCTTCCCGGCGAGCCATTGAGCATTCTCGACTCCCTGTTGCGCTCTGTGCGCAGCCTGCTGGTCAAGGAGAGTGGATTTTGATCCACAGACAGCCCCCTGGTCCAACTGCCTACCCTTCTTGTCGCTTTTTGGTCTCGCGATGGCGAACCTCTCGCAGGCGGCGACAAAGCATGCGGATGATATTGCGTGCCACGGATGGCTCCATATCCAGGATTTCATTGAACCCCTGCCCATCGATGCGGTAGTGGCGAACGTCACCGACCGCCTCCACGGTGGCGGAGCGTGGTTCCGGATCGAGGAGCGCCAACTCGCCAAACACCTCCCCCTCGCCCATGGTAGCCACGCTGACGCCGTTGATGACGACGCGCACCTGCCCGCTGCCGACTATGTAAAGGGTATTCCCCCACTCGCCCTGGCGCACAATGGCCTCTCCGGGGAGAGACTCCCCCTCCTCCATCCTGTCGGCGATATCCGCCAGACACTCTTCCGGAATACTTGAGAACAAACTGATATGCTTGAGGAAAATAATTTTTTCGATGGTGGACATGGGTACCCTCTCACTGACGGTCCGCACGGCGCTTTCCGGGTTGTCCAGTCGGTGCCGCATCCAACGGGCCATGGCGGAGACCCGCTGATCAGGATCCGCAACCAGGGTCCGAAGCGTATGGCGTGCCTCGGGCAACGGCAAGCTCAAGGCAAAGCGGGCAACCGTTTCCCGCACCACCGGATGCGGATCGAGGTACGCCGTTGCCGCCATTTGGGAAAAGGCTTCGCCGCCCAGGATGGCGGATCCATGCATCAAGGCAGCATGAAGCCACGGTTTTCCCGGAGTCAGGGGGGACTCCTCGACAACCTTCAGGCGCGCCAGCACATCGAGACGACGCTGGGGATAAAAGGGTTCCAGGATCCTCAATTTCTCTGGCAAAGGTTGGTCATCCAAAACCGACAGGATTTGGCCCTTGAGTGATTTCGGCAAAATATTGTCAATTATTTCAATAGCATATGAACGTTTTCCCGTCAAACCGCTGGTATAGTGTACCCATGCGTCCCGCAGAGCCGGCAGAGGATACAGGAGCGAAACCACAATGAAGACCCGCTCCTGGATACGGCCCAACTCCTGTCGTATACCATCCCTGGCTATCCGCATGGATGCAATGCGCTCCAGATCGACGACAGTGGCCATCCATTCGGCAAAGCTCCGCACCTCATCTTGCAGGAGGGTTGCGTAGGAGGGTCGACGCTCCAAAGCCACATGATGATCCAGGCGTCGCAAGGATTGCAGAATCGCGTGGCGCAGGTGCGTCGGAGCCCGATCGAGGAAGGCGTCGAGAATGGCCCCGCTCGTCGGCGATTTCATGCGTCCGAGGATGGATATGACCCGTATCTTGACCCAGGATGGCCCTTTTTCATCCAGCAGGATACGCTCCAGACCGGGCACAACCACCGGGCCGGCCGCAACCAGAAAAGCCTCCGCCTTGCGGGATGTCTCCCGATTCAAGAGCTGAACCATGACGGCTTGTTGCAAACGCGGTACCGTGGCCAGTTTGGTCGCCGCATCCAGGGCGGCCCAACGTACCGAGAGGTCGGGGTCATCCAAAAGCCGCAACAGGATCCGGTAAAGATGACGGTCGGCGACCTCCTCCACCACTCTGGCCACCATGCGGCGGCGTTCGGGATCGTCGGAATCCGCTGCCCGCAATAAATCCGCCCCGGCCAGAATGATCCCCTCGATACCACAATGTTTGAGCATGGCCACCAGGGTCTCACGCTGCACCAGGGGGCTTGGATCGCGCAGATAGGGAGAGACCATATCCATGGCGTCATCCTCTCCCACTGCCGCCAGGGCGCGCAACAAACGCCCCCGCACCCCGGGATCGCTCTCCACGGACAGACGCCTCTGGATGGCATCCCAGACCGAAACCATCTGCCGTCGTTCCACCACACCGGCCGCCTCCAAGCGCATGGGGAGTTCCGGATGGTCGAGAAGCCTGGGGATATCCTCCTCCAAACGGTGATGATATCGCCGGTCCATCCATTGCAGACAATAGAGGCCATACGGCAATCTCGGACTGAAAAGCCCCTGGCGCAACAAGGTCAGAGAGGCATCATCCTCCGCCAGAAAAGCCTTGCCGCCAAGACGTTGCCTCTCCAATGCCCGACCCAGCGCCGCCATGTACCGTGCGTGCAGCCGCCAGGCGCTGTGGAGCCACAGAGCCACAACCACCAAGGACGCAGCGGTCAATTCCCGGGCCGTAAATCCCAACCCCTTGTTACACCACAACAACACAAGACCAGCCACCCCGCCAGCCAGCGGCTCCACGAACGACTCGACGATCACCTGGACACCCGTGCGCCGTTTGGCAGGGAGAGGTTGATAGAGAGTCAACAGCACTCCCTTGTGGATAGCCTCGCTGCCCAGGTGTTCGAAGAGCTTGTTGCCACTGGTCAAGAGAACGAAAAACCAGCCGGCACTCTGCACCCACCAGCCAAAACCCACCACAGCCAGGCCCCCGATCAGCAAAGCCAGCGGCGGCAACAAGATCGCCACCTTGATGCCGAAATGATTGAAAACCAGATTTGAAAAAAAGAGACGGTATACGAGTCCGACCAGGGCTACCACCGCATTGAAACGTCCCATGTAGGAGGACAACGCGTCCTCCGTGGGGTATTGCAAAGAGAGGCTGTCATAAAAGGCGTTGTCCACGAAATGGTAGGCAACGACACCAAAAGCACTCAAGGCCAGAATGGACAGGATATAGGGCCGGTCGGGGCCGTCGCCGATACCTGTTCTCTCCATCTTGGGCCCAGCCGCAACATCTCCATCCAGATGCGGAACCAGATGTCTGAAAATGAAAGAGACAAGCCACATACCACCAAGACAACTGGCGGCGGATATCAATAAAAGGCCGGGCGTACCCAGAAGATCCACCAGAAAAGGCGTCGACACCCCCCCCAGCATCAAGGCCAGCAGTTCGCCAATGCCGATCAGGCCAAAGGCCCTCTTGCTTTGCCGCACGTTCAGCACCTGATTGGCCAACCCCCACAACACGAGACTGGACAACACCCACTCCACGTTGACCCATGCCGCCGCCGCAAAAGCAACCCAGCGCCAACCCGCATACCAACCCAACCATAACAGCCCGAGAACCGCCACATTCACGAGCAGGGTGCCCATCAGAAGGAGAGAGAGAGACAAGGCTCGTTCACAACGCAGGTACAAAGCACCCAGGGCAGGCGTGATGACCGCCAGACTGAGATAGACATAAGGCAAAGAATCGGCACCGTAAGTCCCGATGAAGAGGGCATTGGCCGAGGCCGACGTCAGGGCCTCCGGCACTCCGCCAATCATGAAGCCCAGGGCAAACAATCCCGCAACCAGACGCTGCCCGGAAGAGAGCCTGCGCCAGGCATCCCGCGGGTTGATGACGATGGAGAAAAACGATGGTTCCATGATCGGGTATCGGAACGGCTCAGGGCACCCTCACCAGGCGCTGTCCATCGGAACGAAAGATGAGTGTACCATCCTGGTCGGTCCGCCAAAGCCTGGCCCCGGCAGCCGTCCACCGCTCCAGGCTGGCCTCCCTGGGAAATCCATAACGATTCCACCGCCCGACACTGAAGACCGCATGCGCGGGACGTATCTTGTCGACAAAAATTGGCGTGCTGGAACCGGCACTGCCGTGATGAGAGACCAGCAAAAGGGCGACCGGCTGTACCTCGCCATGCTCCACGAGCCAACGCTCGCCTGCCTTTTGGATATCGCCGGGAAATAAAAATCGCTGCGTACCATGAGTCACCTCCAAGACCAGACTGCGATCGTTATCCTTCTTTCCCTCCTGGTAGGGGGGCAGTACGCGAAAATTGACATCGCCCACCCGGGAGCTGAACTCCGCCTGAAAACGCCGAATGAGCGTGCCTTGCTTGTGCGCCAGCTCAATGATCTGTTTATAGTAGGTACGCTGTTTCTCTTCTTGCGGAAAATAGCCAAGCCACAACTCCTCGACCGGAAAGTTGCGCAACAGCTGCGCCGCACCCGAAACGTGATCCAGATCCGGATGGCTCAACACCATACGCTCCAGCCTGTGCACCCCATGATACCAGAGGTTTTGCGAGATCACACTCTCACCGACATTGAAACGCGGTGTCGCAGGCCCGCCCGCATCCATGACCGACCACCTGCCGTTGGGTGCATGCAGAAGGAGACTCTGTCCCTGCCCCACGTCCAGGATGGAGAGTTGCAGGGATGTCGCTGGCGGGGCACGATGCGGCCAATACCAGCCGCAAATCACCAGCACCAGACACCCGGTCCGCAACCAGAATCGCCGCCAGACAAGCCAACCTGCCCCAGCCAGCAGCATGAGAACGAAACCCGGCAATGGCGGTCCTGGAAAACGCATCCATGCCCCCGGCAAAGTGCTGATCCAGGCGGCCCACCCGTCAAACAATTCCACGGTATGACCCATGAGCACAAGAACAAACTTGCCCAGCGTGGCTGACAGGGGCAAGAGCATCAACCCGATCATGCCCATGGGCACCGAAACCAGATTGACCCAGGGAATGGCCAAAATATTGGCTAAAATGCCGTAAGGTGACCCCTGGTGAAAATGATACGCCGTGACAGGCATCAAGACGGTACCCACAACGAGCGTCGTCAACACCATGTTGAACAGCTGGTGCCGCCATCCCGGGCGCCAGGAGATCTCCCCCCATGCCAACAACGTCGCCACTGCCAGGAATGAGAGCTGAAACCCGGCCTGGAACAGCTGATTGGGCTGAAAAAGCAAGATCAGGATTGCCGCAATTCCCAGGGAACGCCAGGTCTGTTCTCCCCGGCCAACCATGATGGCAAAGAGAAAAACGGCAATCATGATGGCCGCCCGCTGCGTGGCAACCGACCACCCCGCCAGCGACGCATAGCCCAGCATGAACACCAAAGCCACCAAAGCCGCCAAGCGCTTGACATCAAAACGGCGCGAAAGAGGCAGTATCATGACCAGAAGCCGTCGAAAAAGAAAAAAGACCCATCCGGCCACCAAACCCAGGTTGGATCCTGAAATAGCCACCAGATGGATCAACCCCGCCGTGCGCATGTTTTCATTTTGGCTTGCAGAAAGGCGTCCCCGCTTGCCAACCAGCATCCCCTCCACCAATCCCTGCTGCCGTGGAGGAATGTTTCGACTCACCCAGACAGATATCCGCTGCCGCAATCGATTCATGTTCCATGGAGATCCTCTTTCCAGCAGTCTGGGCGACTCCTGGGCATAGCCACTGGCTTTCACTCCCTGTCGCCGCAAGGAATCAGCGTAGGAGAATACGCCTGGAACCCGATAATCCATCAGGGGCCGCAGCCGCGCCGCACCCGTAATCCGGTCACCCGGATCAACAGTCACTTCAGCTCGATAAAGACCCAACTGGACCTGCCCCGGTATGCCTGTGTGATCTGCCAACCACTCAAAATCCTCCAGGATCAACTGCACCGAATCGTCACGATCGTTGCGATCCACCACCAGGGCATTGAACTCCATACTCCCCTTTTCCATGGGCAGTGCAAACCTGGGATGAGTGGCTCGCCAATCCTCCCATAACGCCCCTCCCGCACCCAGGACCAGACCCAAAACAAGCCGATACCACCGCGAACGATCCCACGGCGGCCTGCCCATGGCAATCAGGGTTGCCACCCCAACCATGCCACGCAATAAAAACAGATCGTTCTCCCCCAAAGGAGTATCTGTCACCAGAAGGATCCCCAGGATCATAGCCGTCAGCAACAGCCCCATCCTGCCCTCCACCAGGTTCTCGCAGCCACGCCGCTTCCCTCTTTATGTTACGGTTTCGTTACGTTATCGTAGAATCTAACGCTATCTGTTGGCGGGCTGTTACATACTGCTCATGACCCCTTCATCCCATGCCCCGAACGACACAAATCCGGCATCCAGAGACCAAAACAGGACAAACAGGGCGCGTAGGAGACTACACGCCACCTGGCAACCCTGTTTTCCTTCTTTTTTAAACTCTCGCACATCATCAAAAGATCTGTTTATTACACGATCAAATAATATCAATCAAGCCCGTCGAGAATCCACTCAACCCTGCCCGGTTGCAGGGCCATATTTCTATCCAGCGGAAGAAAAAAGGGTTTTTACGTAGTTAACTACGAATAAAAATTTATTATTAACGATAAATTTTCAAAAAAACAGGCTCTTGGGACAGGTTGCGAGGTTGAATCGAGTCAAATCTATCGGCAGATAACAATCCTTGATTTCTTTGTAAATAACTGTATCTATTGATAAACATTTTTCTTGCACACCTACGGGGCACCCCTATAATGAAGACGTTACTTAGTTTTTCTACCTTGTGGGAGGGTACAATGGGACATGGTGAAAAACCCCTGATCAAAAATCCGGTGATCCTCATCTTTGTTGGTGCAGTGACCATCATGTTATTCACGCTCTTTGGGGTTTCCAATAATCCTGGGGAGGTTATTCGCCAGGATGTTCGGTTGGGGCCGGTCATTGCTGCGAGCCGCGTCTTGATTCCGCTCTTCGCCACGGTTGGCCTGGTCTACTTTCTCTCGACCGTGAAGAAGTGCGATGTCTGTGGGCGAATCCTTTTCTGGAAACAGAAAAAACCCCACTGATTCAACTGCCACCGGAGGATTTTCTCCGCGTGGATCGCTGCTGTGTTGCACGATTCAGATATGGATATCATGCCCCGGCGTGGATCGGGTAACAGTCCTGAGATGTTGGTCAGGACCGCGTCGGAACTGGTGAATGCCAGTCAATAAGAACCAAAAAAATTCGACTCCATGTGTCAAAACATGGCAGAGAGGGGGGGGTCGCCCGAGAGAGATCTCCCTTTTTTATTTGTAGAACAGAGAAACAAACAATCAACTCCCTACACAAGAAGATGTGTTCCTATTCTACATATGCGTCAAAGTACAATTGAGAAAAAATGATCGGGGAGTCTGCACATCTCGACATGGATTCGGTTGGGCGAGATGCCTGCGCTCATCGCCAGGGGACTGGACTCGTGACGAACAGCTGCCACAGTTTGCCCAGTGGATTCTTGACCTCCTCGTTCTGGCGAGCGCACCAGCCGACCACACTCCCGGCATACTGGAGAAGATCCCGATCCTCCTCCCCAGCCAGGAGGCGCGTCAACAAAGGAACCATCTGAGCGCCATCGTTCATAATGCCGAGCAACTCCTGGAGCTTCTTGAGGTTGCCAAAAAGGACAGACACCTCCCCTTTGCTACCAAACAAGGGGTTGAAAAACTCCAGGGCATAGCGAAACTTTTTGCATGCAATGCGCAATTGGTGCAACTCTGCGGGCGACATCTTGCCCATCGCTGCCCCCTGGCGCAACAGCTTGCCAAAGCGCTTTTCGAGAATCACAGCGGCATACAGGTCGATGGTCTGCATCAACCCCTCTCGCTGTTCGGCTGCAAGATCGCTTTGGTACCAGGCCTGTTCGTCGATCCAGCGGCTGAAGCTCTCTTTGAAGCGTTGATAGCGCTCGCCATCCAGGGCATGGCGAACCTGCTGATAAGCTGCCTCCCGCCGAAGCTGAACCAGATTGCGCAAACGCCTCTCCCCATCCGGCAGGGAGATCCGCCCGGTCATGTGTTTCAGCGTTTCGTTGAGCAAAACATCCAGATCCCGGGCCGAAGCCACCTCCAAGGCCAACCAGCGCATCTCTTCGTCCAGGAGAGCCGTCACCTCGCGCGGAACCACACGGCGAAACAAGACCAGGGCCGACCGCAAGCGCCGCAAAGCCACCCGAATCTGGTGTACTCCCTCCGGATTCACTCCCTCGTAGGCAATACCCTCCCAGATGCCAATACTGGCCAGATTGTGGCGCAAAATAGACTGAAACGCCTCCTGGGTGGTGTATTGCCGTTGCAACACCAAACCCTTTTCCGGGAGCAGACCTTTCATGGTGAAAATCCCCATGGTCATCTGATTGAACCTTTTCACTTTCTGAATAAAATATGAAACACTTTGTCCGGAAAGTCAAAATCCCGGAAAGAGAATCAAGGAAATCATTTTTATTCCAAATTGTTACGATAAGAATACAGAATCGATTCAACCAATTTGCTGGAATTCAAGGCGAAGGAAGGGGTAGGATGCCCTCTTTTGGACAATCAAGATGTCGTGCTGCAATCGGAGCCAATTCCCATGCCCATGGATGACGAACCTGTCAAAGTCGAACCCGTGTCAAACGCCCTGCCGGAAGGAGAAGAGCTCCGTGTCGCGCGCGAGGCACCGCATCCCAAATTCCGGAAAATGAACGACCAGGATTATCAACAGATCATGGCCCCTCTCCACATCGAGCTGCTCAAGTTTCAGAATTGGGCCAAAGAGAGGGGATTGCGCGTGGTGGCCCTGTTCGAGGGACGCGACGCCTCCGGCAAAGGGGGCACCATCAAACGGTTTATCGAACACATGAACCCGCGTGGCTGCCGTGTCGTCGCCCTCGACAAGCCCAGCGACAAGGAGCGCTCGCAATGGTATTTCCAGCGCTATGTGGCCCATCTTCCCTCCGGCGGAGAGATCTGCTTTTTTGACCGCAGTTGGTATAACCGTTCGGGCGTCGAGCGGGTGATGGGGTTTTGTTCCAAAGACGAGGTCCGGGAGTTTCTCCGCTCGGTCCCTGAATTTGAGCGCATGCTGGTGGCCTCCGGCATCGTTTTATTCAAATTTTATTTTTCCGTCAGCAAGGAAGAGCAGCTGCGCCGCTTCAACCGCCGCATGACCGATCCCCTCAAGCAGTGGAAGTTGAGTCCGGTGGATCGTGAATCACAAGACAAATGGCAAGCCTACACCCGCGCCAAAGAGGAGATGTTCTTCTACTCCTCCACGGCGGAATCCCCCTGGATCATCATCAAGTCCGATGACAAAAAAAGGGCCAGGATCAACAGCATTCGTTACTTCTTGAGTCAAGTCGACTATCCGGGCAAAGTCCGCTCGCTGCTGAACTATGACCGGCGCATCGTGCGTACCGTCAAGGAAGAGACGGGCGTGGATTGAGCCATGCTCAAGGAATTGACCCTGCGCCACTGGAAAAGCTTCGAGGATGCAACGCTCCACATCGACCCTCTGACCGTCCTGATCGGCACCAACGCCAGCGGCAAGTCCAATGTCGTCGATGCCCTGCTGTTCATGCAGCGGGTCATCGATGGCATCGATCCGACGCAGGCGCTCCATGGCACCGATCATTTTCCCGGCTTGCGCGGCGGCACCAAGTGGGCTGCCAAACAGGGTCAATATATTTTTACTCTATCGGCTGTGTTCGATGTTGGCGAGATCACGGACTATGTCTATTCCATACGCGCCCAGGTTCAGGCCAATCAGTGCGGCGTCGCATTTAACACGACAAATCGTCAGATGGACCGACTGAGTCATCTGGATCATGACGATCGGCTTGCTGATCAACAAATCGAAAATGAGGTGAAAACCATTTTTCGGAACATTTTCATTCTCGATCCCATCCCCTCCAGAATGCGTGGATTTTCAGCCTTCACAGATACCTTGAACCCTGACGCATCCAACATCGCCGGGGTCATGGCCGCACTGGAGGCAAACAAAAAAAGAGAACTTGAGGAGTTGTTCAAACGCTACTGCCAACATTTGCCCGAAGGGGATTTTCAACGTATCTGGGCCGAGCAGGTGGGGCGCCTGCAAGAAGATGCCATGCTCTATTGTGAAGAAAAATGGGGAGGTGACAATACCAAGAGCCAAATCATCGATGCCCGCAGCATGTCCGATGGCACGTTACGGCTTCTGGCCATTCTGACCGCCCTGTTCACCCGCCCTGCCGGATCGCTGCTCGTCATCGAAGATGTGGATAGTGGTCTGCACCCCTCCCGGGCTGGCCTGCTCGTGCAAATGCTCAAGGAAGAGGGAAAAAAACGCGGCGTGGATGTTCTGCTAACCACGCACAACCCGGCCCTGCTCGATGCCCTGGGTCCGGAGATGCTGCCTTTTATCACGGTCGTCCACCGCGATCCACACTCCGGGGAGAGCCGTCTGACTCCCCTCGAAGAGGCCCCCCAATTGGCCAAACTCCTGGCTTTTGGTCCGGTGGGTCGTCTGGCTGCGTCTGGCCGGATCGAGGAGGCGATGCGCAACAAGGGAAAAGTCGCGCATGGGTAAAAAGGTGTTGATCTTTGACACAACTGTCCTATGCTGCCTGTTGCGCATCCCCGGAAAAGAGACTTGCGGTCCCAAGGAAGATCATTGGAACTATGAGCGAATCAAAGACCTGGTCGATCGTGAAGAAAAAGAGGGATCGACCTTCGTGCTCCCCCTGGCTGCCATCATCGACAGCTCCGCGACGTCGAAGCAGACCCGTGTCACATTAAGAGGATGTCCGGTATACATGTTGCTTAAGCGGCGGGTCTGCTATGCTTGTGCTTTCGTAACTATTCAGTACCCCCTCAAGAAAGGCCTGGACATGAAAGCCTTTGTC
>JADGCJ010000149.1 GCA_015229045.1 Magnetococcales bacterium | reverse complement strand
CTCCTGTAACCCTTCGCTTTCATTTGGCTGGCGGACTAGGATTCGAACCTAGATTGGAGGAGTCAGAATCCTCTGTCCTGCCGTTAGACGATCCGCCAAAACCAGGGCGCCATTTTTATCAGGTATCCTGCCGGTGTCAAGCCTTCTCCGTAAAACATCACTTGCCGAAAACGATGCGCGCCACCTCAGGATACTTTTTGACAAAGTGGACGGTAAACCCTTCCCGGATGTGGCTGGGGACTTCGCCAAAATCCTTGCGGCAGGCATCGGGGAGGATCAACTCCCGGATGCCGACGCGACGGGCAGCGATCACCTTCTCGCGGATGCCTCCCACGGCGAGAACCTGACCAGTGAGGGTGATTTCGCCAGTCATGGCGAGGCGTCGGGGCACAGCCTCCTGCCGCATCAGCGAAAGAAGAGCCGTGGTCATGGTGATACCGGCAGAGGGACCATCCTTGGGAGTGGCCCCCTCGGGGACATGGAGGTGAACGGACCCCTCAATATTGCTGATATCCCCCTCCAGTTTGTCGGCATGGGAGAGCAGATAGCTGTAGGCGATCTGGGCCGACTCCTTCATGACATCGCCCAGGGAGCCGGTCAGGGTGATGTGAACCTTGCCACTGTCGGAGCGAACACGCACCGCTTCCACGTCCAGGGTGGCACCACCCATGGCTGTCCAGGCCAGGCCGGTCACGATACCAACGCCACTCAAAGGTTTCTCGTCCCGGAAGTCAGGTTTGCCGAGAAAGGTTTCGACCTCCTGGCGGCTGACACGGATGGGCCTCTCGGCTCCATCCAAAATATGCACGGCGGTTTTGCGGGCGATGGAGCCGATTTTTTGTTCCAGGCGCCGCACACCGGCTTCGCGGGCATAGTTGTCGATGATGGCACGCAGGGCATCGGTGGCGATACGCAAGTCCTCACGGGTCAGGCCATTCTTGACGAGCTGTTTGGGAACCAGATGGTTGCGGGCGATGCGCAACTTCTCTTCGGCGATATAGCCGGAGAGACGAATCACCTCCATGCGATCCAGGAGGGGACGCGGGATGGTATCCTGTTGATTGGCGGTACAGATGAACAGCACCTTGGACAGATCAAACCGCACATCCAGATAGTGGTCGAGAAATTCGGTGTTCTGTTCCGGATCGAGCACCTCCAGCAGGGCCGAGGCGGGGTCTCCCTGGTAGCTTGCGCCAATCTTGTCCACTTCGTCGAGCATGATGATGGGGTTGGCCACTTTGGTATGGCGAATGGCCTGGATGAATTTCCCAGGCATGGCGCCGACATAGGTGCGACGATGGCCCTTGATTTCGGCTTCATCACGCATGCCGCCCACTGAAAAACGGTAAAACTTGCGCCCGACCGATCGTGCCACGGAGCGCCCCACCGAGGTTTTTCCGACTCCGGGGGGGCCTACCAACAGGATGATGGAACCGCCGATCTCCCCTTTCAGCTTGCCTACGGCAAGAAATTCCAGGATGCGCTCTTTGACGTCATCGAGGCCATCATGGTCGTCGTCGAGAATGCGCCGTGCCCGCTTCAGATCCACCTTGTCTTTCGAGTGGATGCCCCAGGGGAGTAGAGTCAGCCAGTCCAGATAGTTGCGCGTGACCCCATACTCCGAGGAGCTGGTCTCCAGGACACTCAGCTTGTCCATCTCTTCGTGGATGCGATTGTGGGCCTCTTCGGAGAGGGTGAGGGTTTCGATGCGTTTGCGGAAGCGTTCCAGGTCGGCGGTGCGGTCATCCTTGGTGATGCCCAGCTCCTTCTGGATCTCCTTGAGTTGTTCGCGCAGAAAAAAGTGGCGCTGATTGTCGGAGATGCCCTCTTCGACCTGCTTGGAAATCTTGTCCTGGAGTTTGACGATCTCCAGCTCTTTTTTCAGCAGCGACAGAACCTTTTCCATGCGGGTGATGATGGGGAGGGTCTCCAGGACCTCTTGGAGTTCTTCGCGGCTGGAACTGGTCATGGAGGCGACAAAATCGGCCAACCGATTGGGTTCGCTGAAGTTGTGTCGCGACAGGAACATCTTGACCTGCTCCTGATAGAGCGAGTCATATTTGAGGATCTCTTTCAGGGTGTTGATGACGGCCATGGTATAGGGTTTCAAGGCGTCCTGATCCAGCATGTCCGTCGCGGAATCGTGGTGGATCACCCGGGCGCGCAGAGGCCCTTCTCCAGGGATGATCTCCATGATTTCAAAGCGGGAGATCCCTTCCGCCAACAGCTTGACCTGCTTTTCCGGCTCATTGATGGCGGCTTCCAATATGCGGACCACCGTACCGAACCGGAAGAGTTTTTCCGGGTTGTACACTTCCTGACCCTCTTCGGAGCGGCTCAGGATGATGCCAAACATTTTGCCCGGGGAGTTGAGAGCCCAGCGGATCGTTTCGTAGTAGGGCGAGCCTTCCACCTGGATGGGCGTCAGCATGCCTGGAAAGAACGGGCGCCCCCCCAGAGGATAGAGAACCAGTTCCGATGGCAGGAGCTCTTCAATCCGTACCGGCGCGGTGGCTGCGCCGGATGACGGCGAGTCACCCTCTGTCTTGGTGCTTTTTTCTTCGGTTTTTTCCGGGGCTGGGGCATCTTTGGGTGGTTTGTCGGCCATGCATCGTTCCTTGGGGAATCTTGAAATTGCCGCATCTCCCCTGTTTTTTGCTTCCAGGGGCCAACGGGGACACGGATATCATGAATATGGGCCTTCAGGCATGATTATGCAATACCTCCACCGTCATCGTCGACGACCCGTCGTGGTGGCTGACATATAAAAAAAGACCTCGATCATCGTTTCGGCCGCAGGCGAGGGCCTGGCCGAAACAATGGTCAAAGCGAAAAGGGCAAACCAACGGCCAGGAAGAGTGAGTGAATCCCTCTTCCTGGCATGGTCTGGGACAAGGCCCCGATACGCTCCACCGGGTGTTCGTCAGCGGGTGCGTATTGGCCGGTGGCCCTGATCGTTGTCAGGAGGCGTGCCCACAACCGCCACTGCCATCGGATTTTGGGCTGAACGAACTGCCACAGCCACAACTGCTGGCCGCATTGGGGTTTTTGATCACAAAATGGGATCCGTTCAGGTCGTCGACAAAATCGACCTCTGCACCGCGCAGGTAGTTGAGCGACGTGGCATCGACCAGGACTCCGACACCGTTCGATTCAACCAGCAGATCATCGGCGTCCTGTTTTTCGTCAAAGGTAAATCCGTATTGAAAACCAGAACAACCGCCACCTGAAACAAAAATGCGCAACTTGAGTTTGGGATTGTTCTCTTCCTGGAGGAGAGAGCCGAGCTTGCGAGAGGCATTTTGGGTCAAAGTCATGGACATGGAGGGGATGCTCCTGAAGTAGCCGTTGGTCGATCGTGTCCCGGTGGACACGTTACATTGTCAAATGTAATGAGAAGTGCATTGTAGCAAAATCGTGTTGTGGAGCAATTGCCAAATCCACAGGTTCTGTCTGGGCGTGATCGCGGTTCAAATGCGATTGCCCTGTCGCCGTGGTTTCACTCAGTTCTCTGTATGCGGTATGATCATCGCCGTGTCCGAAGCACCATTTTCATCATTTTCATCATTTGTTGGATGGCGCAACCATGAAATATTGTCCTGCCTGTGCCCGAACGTTGATCAGCAAGGAAGTCGATGGCAGGGTGCGCCTTGCCTGTCCGGTCGAAGGGTGCGGTTTTGTGTTCTGGAACAATCCAGTGCCGGTGGTGGCCGGGATCGTCGAGACCGGGCGAGGCGTCATTCTTGCCCATAACAAGGCCTGGTTGCCGGGGAAATATTCGGTCATCACCGGCTTTCTGGAGAGTGGGGAGGATCCCGAGGTCGGCATCCGGCGCGAAACCGGCGAAGAGTTGGGATTGCAACCTCTTTCGGCCACCCTGATCGGCCTTTACCCATACAGCAAGGCCAACCAGATCATCATGGCCTACCATCTGACCGCCGAGGGGGAAATCGTCCTGGGTGAAGAGTTGGATGGTTACAAGATCGTTCCCAGAGACAAACTGAAAGGGTGGGGCTTTGGCACCGGGCTGGCCGTGACGGACTGGTTGAAAGGTGCCCAGGGTATCCGGAAATAAAGAGTAATCGACGCCTACTCAAAGGGCATGTCAATTTCCAGACGCTCCAACTCCCGGATCATGACCACGTGGGACTTGTTGACAATGGTCGTCAGATTTGATTTTTTCTTGTCCACAACGACGATGAACCCCTCTGGACGGTTCATGAAATCCAGCAGACGTTCGTCCATGGCCAGATAGAGAGTGCCTTTCAACACCCTGGGTTGGTCCAGGGTAACCTCGACCATGATCTGATGTTTCTGAACCGTTTTGTGTGGTTTCTCAATCACGAATGTTGCCTCCCGTTGACCACGTCTTTCTGCCGATTGAGAAGAGCGACGCCTTTTTGTAGTGCAAAACACCTTGTCCGGAGACCCCTGTCACAGTTTATTCCAATTCCAGATCAAGATGGATGCGAGGCGACAACGAGCGAGCGACGAAACAGTACGTGTTGGGTACGGCGAGGAGTGAGTGAGGCAGTCAACGAAGCAGGCTCTTGATCTGGAATTGGAATTATATGTCAGGACAAGAGTGGGATGCAACTTGCGTGTGCCAGAGGGGGTGGTCAGAGAGGTAATCGGGGAGGTGAAATTTTGTCCATATTGAAAGATCCCATACCGGGTGTGCGTCCGAAGGAGTCGGAGGATGGAGCAGAAGGTTCCGTGCGCATTCCGTGGGCTATCCTGGCTGATCGGCGATTGAATTTAAACGATTTGCGGGTTTTGCTCGTCCTCTATGCCTACGCGGATGCATCCGGGGTGAGTCGCCCGACCCGTGCTACCCTGGCGACCATGACTGGTCTGCCCGCCAGTCGCATCTCTTCGGTCACGTCGCGTTTGGTCACCATGGGCTGGTTGGAAAAGCGATCCGGATCCGGTAAATCCACCACCCGCTATTGGCTCCAACCGCCAACCGATTCCTCCGGCTTACCGAAAGCCCCTTTTTTGCCGACAACTGCAAGAGAGGCATCCGCTTCCCGGGCTGTGTCTGCCGTGACGTCGGTGCCGGACGTCGATCCGGACTCCCTTCCTTCCGCGCAAACGTCCATGGAACCCGATCTCCAGCGTACAATCCAAAAAATCGTCCACGAGGAGCTGACCCGTTTGAACGGGGCCGGACACCTGGCGGGCGGCGATATCGCCCCGGCGGTCAAACTGCGCCTGAAACGATTTCGCAAAGGAGATGGTGGAAAAGAAACTACATGCTCCAAAGTGGACGCGGTTTAACTCAAAGCGATTGACGTTTTTGCTGCTGGTCCATCGGCGAGTGGCTGAAAAGGGTTCCATCGGAACCGACACCCTGCAAATAGACCACCAGAGGTACCGGACCCTGATTGTGGATCATCACGCCGTCGCCGGTTCTGGGGCGACGCAGGGTGGCATAACCAATGCCATCGACCGTAAACAGACTGACCGACCCCCGGACAGACCCCGGGGCATCATGCACCACGCGCACCGGAGAGGGTTCGGCGGTTTGAAACTGGATGCGCAAGGGCTTGTCGGCGCCAAGCTGGAGGACGAAACGCGTCTCACCGCCGGGAGGCACGATAAACTGATTGGTCCAGGTCACGCGAGGTTGCGCATCGATGAATTGAAGATCATGCACAACCAGGCGGGTGTTTTCGCTACCATGTCCTCCGTGTCCCCAGAACGGCATGACCACCAGCCATGCCAGGGTCGCCGTGACCAATCCGGCGGCAATGGAGGTTTGCCAGGCACTCATCTCTCTGAGTCGGACAAAGAAGCGTCTTCCGGGAAAATTGACAAAGCCCGCCCGGGACGTATGCTCCGGGGCGGCACGCAGGGTGGCAATGACATGATCGGAGAGCTCGGGCACGGCCGCATGTTGGACCGATTTTTGTGCCAGAATCGACAGAGCCTCTTCCAGGGCGGCCATCTCTTCCATCTCTTTGCGGACCTCCTCGTCGCGCGCCACCATGAGAAAGAGATGACGGATCCCCTTCCGATCCAGGTCGGCGTCCAGGCCGCGACTGATCATTTCTCGAACGACATCAAGATTGTTCACCTGACAAAACTCCTCGGCTTCACGTCATGCGTCACATCGTTCCAGTTCAACTGCGTCTCATGCCGTCAGAGTGTTTGTAACCTGCGAACCTGTGAAAGTTCATGTTCAGATCGTCAAGAAATGCAAAAACAGGTGTTCGGCCTGACAACAGGGTTCAGAAGCGGTCAGGGGAGGAACAGATCCAGATGACCTTCGCGCTGCAATCCCTCCCGCAGCAATTGTCTGGCCCGTAAAACGCGCGTCTTCATGGTTCCGACAGGTATGCTGCAGATGGTTGCCGCGTCCTGGTAGCTCATGCCCTCGAGAGAGATCATGACCATGGCCTCCCTCAACTCCCGGGTCAAGAATTTTTCAAATCCAAGTTGCAACACCTTCATGCGTGTATCCATGGCCAAATGTTCGTCGGGGTTTGGTTCCAGGCTGGGAAGATCCATCAGGGTCTCTTCGGTTGTGGTTTGTACCTGGAAGCTGGGGGAGCGGCGCATATGATTCAGGGCAATGTTGCGGGCGATACCCAGCACCCAGGTGGAAAACCGGGAGTTGCCTTGAAAGGTGTGCAATTTGCGGAAAACTTCGATGAAGGTGTCCTGGGCCAGATCCTCGGCGTCTTGTGCACTCCCCACGTGACGGAATATAAACCGGAATACGCGCGGTTGCAAACGCTGCACGAGCCCGGTGTAAGCACGCAAGTCCCCTTTGCCTGCCTTTTCCACCGACTCTGCATCGGGATCGACGATCACCGATTATTCCCTCTTACCGATCATGAATCGACTTTAGCAGACACATCCGCGACTCTTTCCTGGCACCCAAGAGATGGTTGCGCACGGACGACAACGGGGGCACCAATGCCAATAGATGAATGAATCTCAAGGAGCTTGCCGTTCACATTTAATTTGAGCTACATCGCCGTGTACAATGATGACGCTGTTGGCCTGAACCCGTACACGACACTCCGCGCGCCACCCCGGCTGCCTGGCTTGACCCACGGGAACATAACCAGTTACTATCAGGGTCAGTGAGTCCGGGCGGCCCTGTCCGATGCACTTCGCTTCCCGACAGCACACTTGGCCTTTCGGGGCGATGTCGGCTGCAAACACTCCAGAGTCGAGCGACTGGGCATGCAGGGGAACGGATGTGGCGTTCTCGAGGCAATAGGCCTCTACCAGAACGGGCGACCAACAGGTCAGAAACAGCAGTGGGACGACTGTACGGCGTATCAACTTCAAAGGTCTCATTGGCTGGCAATCCCTGTCTGACGCCATGTTTAAAAAAATGGACACCTGCGCTCCATGCTTGAGTACCAGGAATTTTGAAATGGTTCAGCGGTGGTATCACGTTTTTCTCTCCGGCCTTCCCGTGAACAGAAGGAAAGTCGGCTGTTTTCTGGTAGACAGAAGTGAACTTTTTTCTTCGCCAGTTTACTCAAAAGGCAATCCGAACTCCACTTGAGATGGAGGGGGTCGTTGGATTTTATTCACAATCAGCAGAGGAGTTGAAATGAAGATCAAGACCTTGTTGGCTCTCGGTGTCGCTGTCTCTTTTGCCATGGCCGGACAATCTGCTCAGGCGGGTGATGCTGCCGCTGGCGCCCAGGTGTTCAAGACCAAGTGCTTCGTGTGCCATACCGCCGAAAAGGGCGGACCTGCCAAAGTGGGCCCCAACCTGTTCGGAGTGTCGGGTAGTGGCGCCGGCAAAAGCGCATCCTATGCCGGAAAATACACCGAAGACATGACCAAGTCCGGCCTGACCTGGGATGATGCCACCCTGGGCAAATACCTCGAAGATCCGAAAAAAGTGGTTCCCAAGACCAAGATGACCTTCCCCGGTCTGAAGGATGCCACCGAGCGGGAGAATGTCATCGCCTATTTGAACACCATGAAGTAATTTTCATGCCGGGGGAGGTGGCTCGCATCTCCCCCGGAAATTGTATCGGAGTTTGGACATCGGTTGCGGCATTTTCGTCGGGTGGCTTTCCCGGGGGGGGGGGGGGGGGCGCGGGGGGGCCCCCCCCCCCCCCCCCCCCCCGCC
>JADGCJ010000148.1 GCA_015229045.1 Magnetococcales bacterium | reverse complement strand
CAAAACCATTTGCGCTCGTTTTACAAGCCTGGCTTCAGCAACGCGGACACCGACGATGGCGTCAAGTTGTACCCTATCAGCTTCACTACACGTGATCATTTTGGCTCTTCTGGGCATGGGACACCTCCTACCCAGAAAGCTACCACAAACAAACTCACATTAATAGCGTTTATTTATGCAACTAGACACTAGGCAGCGTCTCTGCCGCCAGCAGGGCCACCAAACTTTCGGGTTCCAGGGCATCAATTCCGGCCAGGGACGAGGCGCAGTCCCATGAGAGACGGTAAAGCGGGGCACGAGCCTTTGCAGCCTGTCTACGCTCGTGCGCCCCTATCCGCGCCCGTCCTGCGGGTGTGGCGAACAGTTCCCTGATCGGGGCTACCCTGAGGGCGTTGTCTAGCAAGGCCAGCCGTTCCCTGGCAGGCCCGTCGAACAGACCTCCCCTGACGTGGAGAGCGGCGGCCCTCAGGGCACCGCGCGCGGTCTCCAACGTCTTGGCCATTACACGGTTGGGTCCGGAAAGCCAAGTTGCTGAAGTCTCGATGACCAAAAAAGCGGCTGGGTCGAGCGTTACCACCTGCAGTAGGGCCGATGCAGCTGCGTCCGGTGGTCCAGGCAACTCCCCGGAAACCGTGCGGCGAAAACCATCCAGGGCTGGAGCTACCTCGCGTGGACGGGTAGCAAGGCGGGAGGCCAGAGATCCAACCGGAGCCGAAAGAGCCCACCACATCCTGAGGGCCTCCACGTCTTCTTGGCGCACGGAGGCGACGGGGCCGCCGTAGGGCGACCTCGGACCAACTCCAACCCAGCGCAACAGGCCACGCAGGCAAATGGTGTCGAGGATAACCGCCGGTGTGGTCAAGCAGAAAACTCCGCACAGTCGAGGGCGAGCCGGGCGGCCCTTACTGCGTCCAGTGCCCATGCGGAGGACACTCCGGCAGCGAGGTCGGCCGCCTCGCGAGGAGACAGTCCGTCCATCAGGGGCAACACGCACATACGGAATGCCGAGAGAAAAGAGTCCGCTACAGCCATTGCCGGAACGGCAAACAAGTCTGCATTCGGGTCGAGAGCCGCCATCGCCCTGATGAAATCGACGATGGGCGCACCCCCAATCTCGCGCGCGGCGTTGATCGCCCGCCACATGGCCCCGACAGGATTGGACAGAACGGGAACCGGGACCGCGACTCCGAGACGGGACGCCATCTCGACGACGAACGCATCGGGATTCGAAGGTGCCCCGACCTTGATCCACGCAAACCGGCGGCTGAGGGCGTAGGAAATCTGTCCCAACTGCGTCTTGTCGTAAGTGTTGAGGGTGCAGATGAGTCGCCAAGCGGGTGCCGGAGCGTGCTCGTGAGGTGCCATTCCTGGACGCGGTTCGGGATGAACGACGTGGAACGGGCTGGCCGGATCGGCTGCGTTTACGCGACATGGTAGAACCGAGGATTGCCCGGACAGGATGGAGAACATCGGGCCAAGTACTTTATCAATAGGGCAACGGTTCAGCTCGTCGATGATCACCGGCTTGTCGAAGTTACGCAGGAGGGCTCCAGGAATGAAACCGATGGCCCCTCCCCCGAGTGGCTGGTAGCCGCCAACCAAGTCCTGGGAACTCCACGCCGAAGAGGCGGTGAGCATCAGATACGAGCCGTCGCCGTCGTCACGCTCGGACACCTCCCGGGACAGATATTCTGCGAGGGTCGTCTTGCCCGTTCCCGGCGGGCCGTAGAGGATGATGTGTCGCTTGCCGGAGTTCACTGCAGCCTCAATTTGCCGGTAGACCGACGTATCGATGCCGACGAGAGTAGTGTCTTCGGCAAGGACGAAAGGGGCCTGCGCTGGAGCGGCCGAGAACACCGCAGCCAGTTCTGCCACCAGTGCGTCACGGTCGGAGTCTTGCATCCCATCGTAGAGGGTGGCCCCCGCGAGCTGGGCAATGGCCGTCCCAACATCGTTGTAGGTTGTTCCCGCAGCTGCGGTATTTTCCACTGGTGCCTTGACCAGTGCCCGAAAAGCGATGGGGTATGCTGCTTTGGCGGGACCACCGCCGAAGTTCACGGTTCCTGCCAACGGGTTAAAGTCGCTGAGCGGATCTCCAGAGGTTCCCGCAGGAAGCGGTGTAGCGAACCCCAGCATGAGCAAGTATTCCCAATCGTCCGGAAACTCCCATGCCGCATTGGGGTCGACAGGTTTGACTGCGGGCTTGACTCGGAACGCGCACACCGCGCAGGAACCGTCCCGGTTGTTGATGTAGCCGACACTTCGGGCCATGCTGATTGGCTGTCCGACCGCGTCGAGTGCGAACCGTGCGACCACGCTTCCGTTGGTTTGTCCTTCAACCTGCGGGATCCAGCGCGGGGGCTTGCTTGAGACCGACTGCGGGTTCTGCCAGAAACCGGTCTCCACGCTGACGGGCTCACTCAGAGCAAAAGCCTTAGTCCCAGCACTCTTGATCGAGAGGCCCCTCGGCCCCAAAACCGTGGTCTGAATGTCGTCTTTGAGCGCTTTGAACACTCCGAGAATGTTCTGTGTCGGCAGCGGAGCGACCATATCCTTTCCTTTCTTCATGATTCTTGCAGTACTTGAGTTCGGCCATTTCGTAGAGTACTGAAACATGCTAATAGCAGTTAATTATTTATAAGCATCTCATCTCATTAATGATATCCTTATCTCTTGCGGGATGGTGAGAGTCTATCCACGCTCCAAAACCTGTTGGATATTCTAAATTTATGCGTCATGGGCGAAATGGTAGCCGTTTGCACACCGATGTTCAACGGGTTGGTGCGAATTGGAGGCCGTTAATGAACGGGAGACCTTGGGATGCTGGGGGAGGGATGGAACAGCTGTCCTGGCTGAACGCCGCAGCCTTTTTCATGGAGGTGGTGCTGGCCGCCGTGTGGAATCAAGCTGGACATCCTGGCTGCGCACCTGTTGAAGGCAGCCGGGCGCACCTTCGACGTACCGGTTTTCCGGCTCTATGCCCTGGCCTACGGCATCCGGGAATTCTGTGTCCGACATCCCCAGCACTGCCAGGTTCCACCTGCATTTAGATCGCGCCAGTTGGCCATCGATTTTGGCAGAAAACTTTTTTGGGAAAGTCCAGTGAACGCAATGCATGACGAGTCCACGCCCAACCCTCACGAAGAGCCTGGAGAGGACTCTGCAAAACAGCAATTATCGGCTGTTATTCGTTGGTTCATCGATACCCGCCTTGATCAAGAGCATGGGCCCAGGGCTGTCCCGTTCTTTTGTGATCCAGAGCGCATCGGCGCGTTTGCCGTCAGTCCCGGGGCGCTCAGGGACGGAACCGCCCCAGTGCTTTTTCAACTCTTCATCTCTCTGTCGATGTACCAGGCCCTGCGCGACGTCGCGATCATGAGGCAACAGCGTTCTCTTTCTCGCAACGCGATGAGCGTGGTCGCCGACCTGGATTTCGTGACTCGCTCAATCGTTCGCCACCATTGCCCCTGGTTGGGTTCGGCCCAGGCTTTCGAGCGTGGATGCCAAGTCTCGAAGCTTGGAGGGGAGATCGACTGCAACACCTATCCCGGGATCCCATGCCACGTCAAGGAGGCAACCAAGGTGTTTCACCGCATGGGAGATATGGGAAAATTGCCAACCTCGGCTTGGCTTCGTATTTGGCAGGAAGGCGGCTTGAAGCGGATTTTGGCAGAAGTGAACCAGGAAACCACCTCCCCGACACAACGCGCTATGCTCCTGGTCGAGCATTTCAGGAAGGTTCATCGAGTGGGGAGAAAACTTGCGACGATGTTCGTGAGTGCGTTGTCGACACCCGTTCTGTACCCTGGACTCACGCCTTGGTTCCCGTGGATCGACGGCAATGAACTCGTCGTCATCGATACGAACGTGGCACGGGCAATCGATCTCCTGCGTCCCACCAGCGCCCCCAAGAGCTACTCTTCCCGTGAAAACTGGCTCTGCTTTCAGGCCGCCAGGCTTGACCTGAGCGATTTTCATCCTGGCTTGCCGAACTATTCGCCGAGGCTCGTACAACAGGCCCTTTATGCGTTCTGCTCGAAATCAAATCGAGTGGCGCGCCAAGATGCTTGCGCGAGAACTCCATTGGCATGCGACTGTTGCGCCCGGCGACTTTGCCCATTTGTCAAGGTCCCCATTGAAGGATCAGATGAAACCTGACGATCCAGGCGTTCGACGCACTGATGGAGGAATCTTTTCAGTTGGAACAAACAGACTACAGATAATCTATGCTTGCCTTGCCGATAAATGCGCTTGATCAAGTAACGATGGCTATCTTGGCTATGATCTCATTCCTGACAACATTGTACAGGTCGACCTCTACCTCTGGCGCATGAATCGACACGACCAAAGCATAGCGGGCCTTATTGTGGTACCGCTCCAGGCCTGTTCTGGTTTTCCACCATCCCAGCGCCGGAAACACAGCCAGGACACCAAGTTGAGCCAGCTTAACAGCCTCTCCACGCCATATGTCCGAATGAAGAGAACCAAGATGTCTGAGTTGGGGACCGAGCAGCCAGCCAGGATCAGTTGCGCCAGTGGTGGCGCCTTCCTCCTCGTCCCTCGCCAACCTGTTGACTCGGGAGCGGAAATCCTCGATGGTCTCGGTCGGACGCTTCACCTGAAAACGGAGTCCATGGGATTCATATTTGTAACGCCCTTTGAATCCTCGTTCCGCCGGATTGGGTTCGATGAAATAGGAAAGCGTTACCCGCATTTCGACTGCGGTTGACCCGAGTCGTTCCAACTCGGATATAGGCCATGGCAATTCATAGAGATTCATATCCCTGGACGATGGGACTGCGTTTCCTATCTTCTCGAAGGGTTGCAGATCATCCTGGGCGATCAAGGTCAGGGAATTCGAGACGCTCCACATCGCCTGGGCAAGATTCGGCACCCCAAATCCACAATGCCGAATCAACCGCCTGTATTGCTCCTTCGGCGTGCCGCCGGTCATAAACATGCGGCGCATGGCTTCCGTCCATAGGGCAGAATGAACGATCATGGCCCGAATCGTTTCGGGCCAGAAATTGGGGTAGGCCGCCATCAATTGCGCCGCCATCCTGGCGCAAAGCGCTGTGGCGGCACTGGTGGCGTTGGTGGTGGAAAGCAACCGCTCTTCTGGTTTGTGGTGGGTGGTAAGCAGACTCAGGCTAGGCATCCAAACGGCTCCCAGGGTATCCCTGGCGACATTCCCTCCCTCAAGAACAACATCCGGCTTCAAGGGCCAGGGTTTTTCCCAGGTCATCGATGTGGTGCTGAATGGGCTGATTGCTCCTGGCGGCGCGATGGGCTGGTATTCCCGTGCATTTTCGGTGATGCGTACTTTCTCGGTATAAGCCCCAACAGTAATCGCGTTCCAGGCCTGTCCGGGGTCGTGGATGCTGTCAATTGTATTGCTGTTGGGGTATTCGCCCCAGGCACTGTTTTCTCTCACATTACCGGATGACACCACCATCAATCTCGGCGTCAAGCCGTTGTTCTGGGTGTCGGCAGCAAGATGGTCAATGGCGGCTGACCACGCTGAAGGTTTGCCGCGATCCCGATTATCCTTCGCAGTCACGGCCATACTGAATACCCTGCGACGGTGAGCGGCTTGTATCTCGGGACGAGCTACCGCCTCCACCGTAAGATGGCCATGATGGCGTCCGTCGTTATCGCCATCATCCCGCAACAATTTGACGGACTCCAATCGATGATGAACCTGGATGGGATCCTTGGTTTCCAGGACTGAGGTGAGATCTCCAAACAACGAGAGTCCGGCCAGTTCGGTCCCATGACCAGCTTCGTCAGCTACGCCCCATGCCGGTTCAAGGGTATGAAGATCGGCGGCGTTCAAAGTCGATTTCAACAAGGGATGTCCTCTGTTTACCCCTGTATCAAGAAGACAAATGTGGGGAATATCGTCGCCTGCTGGAAAGAACGTTCTATTCAAGAGGTCATCCACCCATTCGTGTTGATCCTGCGGCGTGAGGGAGTCGAAGAATTCGGCGGTTTCCTTGGCGCGGCGCAGTTCCGCAATGCTGTTGAGCAACATCAGAGAGCGAGTGATCTGCCTTTTGCTGCCACGCATAAGCAGAACGATGCGTTCAAGAAATCGCAGTGAACCCTGGGCAACCTCAAAACCGATGCTGATGGCAAGGGTTTTGAATCGTCTCAGCGTGGCGTCGCCATCGCCTCGTAATGGCAACCAGATTTCCCACCAAATCAGTTCGTCGTCAGTCCGAGGCATGGCATCGGGTGTATCAGTCCAGAGAGAGTCAAAGGCGGATTCCCTGATTTCTTGGATTGTCTCAACCAAGTTCTGATTTTTCGGATGCCCCTCAGGGTATTTCCTGGATGGAGCAGTATTCTTTTCCATGTAGTCCCGGATAAGACCTTCGAACACATCAATTTTGCCGTCCGGCACAAAGACCGTGGCGCAGGTCACATCACCATCACGCTTGACGTTGAGCAATTCAATGCCTTGACGCTCACGGGAAAGACTCTCAAAAGCAAGCTCAATGTCAGGTGGGCTTCTGAATTGGATCCGGATCCCGAAGTCAATTTCATAACCAGAGGCCTCTTGGTCTCTGCGCACAGATGAGGCATATTCTTTGAGAGTGGAAATTTGGCTCATCAATGCTTGGCCATGCCTAACACGGTCAACCTGGCGGGATGGCCCGGAGGATTGGGGTGATGACGGGGAGCGGAACTTCTCAGTCTTGGCGTATCCGCTCAATAGCAAGTGCTGGCGCGGCTCTTTTTCCATTGGAAGTTCATGCCTGAATCTGGTTATGATGAAGCGAATCTGCCATTACGAACCATCTTGCGCTCTTCCAATGTTTTTTGGATATCATCCCCAGTAATGATTTCCCTGTCATGAATAATAGCATCCTTGATCGCATCTTCGACTGAGCGAACAATTTCTGCATAATTTAACCCTTCAGCCACTTCCGCAAGATGGTCCCATAGAATCCTGTCCAGTTTAAAATTAACCAGACGAGATTTTAACGTCAGAATGATCTGTTGCTGGTTGGGCAATCCGTATTCAACAACATCATCGAAGCGGCGAAACAAAGCATAATCCAAAATTTCCGGGTGGTTTGTGGCGGCAACAATGACACTGTGCGAATTATCTTGCTCTAGCATCTGCAAGAAGCTGTTAAGAACCCGACGGATCTCGCCAATATCATTGGCCAAACCCCGTTGCGACCCAATGGCATCGAACTCATCGAAAAAATAAATGCCACGCATGGTTGAGATGGCATCAAACACCTGACGAAGTTTCGCAGCCGTTTCTCCCATATATTTGGTGATCAGCGCATCCAGTGTGACTAAAAACAGAGGAATTCCAAGTTCTCCAGCCAAGACAGACGCTGTCATGGTCTTTCCTGTTCCTGGAGGGCCGACCAAAAGGATTTTACGCCTAGGGGCTAGTCCATGCTCCTGGATTTTAGCAACGTTTTTTTGCTCTCTAATAATCCTGGTGAGTCGATCCCAGACCATCTCGTCCAGAATCATATTGGCAAGTCTAGAAGCGGGGTAAGAGACTTCAAGCAGATTGACCAACTCGCCACGCGGCTGGTTGATCGGAATCGGCTTTCTGGAGTTAGCATCGGCACTGCGTCGCGATTTCGCGGTGTCAACCATAACCCTAAGTTCATCGGCCAGTTTCCCATGACCGAGCTTTGCCTCATGGGCCGCAACCTGCATGGCAACAGAGAAAAAGTGGACGTCATCGCCATCGATGTGCGATTTGAGCAGAGCCTTGATTTGTTCTGCACTAGCCATTTCACGTCTCACTTGACACATTGTCTATCCATCTGGCAAAATAAAAAATTTTGCTGCGAATGTCAAGAGAAACATTGGGATTTTGATGTGCTGACTGGGGTGTGACCAGTTTGGGAAAGATTCTCGCATGGTGCGCAACTTCATGAAATTGCTCGACAAGGAAGGATGGTGATTCCGCTTGCCTGCCGGGCGGGAATTGGACTATTCTCCTCCTTGGGAGTCGGACCGAGCAGAGAATTTTCCGTTCGGCGTAGCTCTTGGTCCACCATTCTTTTTTCAATAGGTATTCTCGGCACTGGGTGCCTACCGTTCCAACCCCAGTCACGAGGCAAGCCTATCCGACGAAATTCTTGCCTTTATGCAGCCTTTTTCATGGTCAGGATGTCCTC
>JADGCJ010000147.1 GCA_015229045.1 Magnetococcales bacterium | reverse complement strand
AACCCAGCGTCGTGGTAATGGACAACGCCAGCTTCCACAATAAGGAAACCATTGGTCGATTACTGAATCAGCACGGACACACACTCTTGTCGTTACCCCCTTACAGCCCGGATTTCAACCCCATTGAACAATCTTTTGCTATCCTCAAAAAACGGCGACTTTCCAGCCAACCTCCAGTTCCTTTGGAAGAATTGCTAATGTCCAATCTTTAATTGGAATTGCTATAATCAAATTTCTCCCTGGGGGGCATTAATCCTGGCATCTTGCCACCCAGGAAAAGATAAGGAAACGAGACATGACAACCATCACGTTTGACACCCTGAAATTCGTTCGCCGTCTCAAGGATGCCGGGATTCCTGAGAATCAGTGAAGCCATATCCGACGCATTCAAGGAGGCGCAAGCCATCCAGATCGAAGAGATGGCGGCCAAACGAGATTTGAAAGAGCTGGAAGGACAGGCATCGACCAAAGCCGACGTGGCCAAGGTGGATGTTCACGTCGTGGAACTCAAGCGGGACATCGAAGCCGTTAAGACAGACATGCTCAAATGGACCGCTGGGATGTTCGCTGCCCAGACCGCGCTGATCATCGGTGCCATGTTCGCGATGATGAAAATGAACCAGCCTGCCCAACCCACCCACACGCCCCCGTATGTCAGTCAGGAGACGCGCCTGCCATCTCCCCCACCACAGGCACCAGCGCCCCAGCCTGTGAAGTGATGTCAACTACCGAGGAATCCTCGGCAGTTCGCCGGGAGGGGCTTTCGCCACCGTTCACTCAGCCGGAAATTTAGGCTGGGTCCTCGCCTCCCATCCGCGTTTCAAACGCGCCCCTCCAGAAAAGAATAACATCGGTCCAGTTTTGGCCCCTTTGCACGCGTAAAATGCTCCTCCCGGTCCGTCTTCGTTCAGGGTTCCGAGCCGGTCACCCTCATCCGTGCAGCAGCGGACGATGCCGCGAATCCTTCATCTGCTGATAGATGTCGGTCAGGGCCTTGTACTCGTCGGCAAAAATGTTTTTGTCCCCGCCAATCATCTCAAAAAGCCTGGTACGGCGCATGACATCCAGAACCTGCTTTTTGAGACCGGAAAAGACAACCGTGCAGCCGTTTTCCTTCAAACGTTCGACGATATGGTGAATGACCTCCTCACCGGAGGCATCCAGGCGGTTGATGCCGTCACCCACGACAAGAATGTAGTTGGCATTGGGTTTGGAGGCCACAGCCGAGAGAATGGTCTCCTCAAAGTAGCTTGTGTTGGCAAAAAAGAGCTGACCATCGAAACGAATGGCAATGATACGATCATCCGTAGGCAGGTGGGGATGAACGTTGATGTCACGCAGTGTGCCATCGTTGAAGCGCCCGAGAATGGCGACACGGGGACGCATCGCCTGATACAAGTGAACAATGATGGCAAAGACGGCCCCGATCATGATTCCCTTGTCCAGATGAGGCGCAACCAACAAGGTGGCAACAAAAGTCAACAAGGCAGCGATACCATCAGGCTTGTTGGCTCGCCAGGCATAAAAGATGGCTTTGAAATTGATCAGGCCAACGACAGCCATCATGATCACGGCGGCCAATACAGGCTGTGGCAGATGATAAAGAAACGGGGTTAAGAACAGCAGAGTCAACAGGGTGACGACCGACGTGATGATGGACGATAGCCCGGACACAGCACCAGCGCTCATGTTGACCGCCGAGCGGGAGAAAGATCCCGACGTGGGAAAGGATTGCGTCAGACAACCAAGAACGTTCCCTAGACCCTGACCAATCAACTCCTGGTTAGGGTCCAGTCGGTCCTTGTTTTTGGCAGCCATGGCCTTGGCGATGGAGATGGCCTCCATGAATCCCACCAGAGAGATGATGATGGCGCTTGGCACCAGGCTGCGCATCACATCAAAATCAAGGTTGGGCATGGCCAGCCTGGGCAATCCCTCGGGGATGGCACCAATCACCGCGCCACCCAACCTGGCCTCGAAACCGATGACCTGGCTGAACACGATACATACGCCTACGGCCACCAGAACGTTGGGTACCTTGGAATAATATCTCTTCAGCACCCACATGATGACAAAAGCACCCGCACCAAAGGCCAGGGAAGGGATGTGCGTATGATCGATCTGCAACAACACTCCCCATATATCGTGCAAAAAACTCTCACTGCGCCCCATTTTGACTCCCAATATCTTTGACAACTGGGACAGGCCGATGATCAGGGCGGCAGCGTTGGTAAAGCCGATAATGACCGGATGGGAGAGAAAATTGACGACAGCACCCATACGCAGAAAACCCAAAGCGAGCTGTGTCAGCCCCACCAGGAAACTCAGTGTGATGGCCAGGGCAACAAACTCCCCGCTTCCTGCCGTGGCAAGAGGCAGCAAGGATGACGCGGTCAACAGGGAGACAACCGCCACCGGCCCCGTGGCCAATTGCTTGGAAGAGCCAAACAGAGCCGCAGCGACCCCGGGCAGAAAAGCTGAATAAAGACCGTAGTAGGGTGGCAAACCCGCGAGCTGGGCGTAGGCCATGGATTGGGGAATCAGGACCAGAGCCACAGTGATGCCGGCGATCAAATCAGCCTGCAAAGTGGCACGGGTGATACGTGGCCATTTGAGAAAAGGGAGCATCCTGTCAATCATCGCCATGTGTCGCTGTGCCTCACGAAATTGTTCCTGTTATCAAAATGCGCGTGTAAAAATCGAGCGCATTTTACCGATCATCAAAATGCGCGTGTAAAAATCGAGCGCATTTTACAGACAAAAGGTTCTCCGGAGTATCGTGCGTCTCCAAAAACACACCGCTGGGATCCTGCCGTATGCGGCGTTCATTCACAAGGGAAGTTCTTTCTTTGTCGATTTTTTTACGTTCCATGTTGGCACCATCCGGAAAGATCTCTTGATTTTTTTGGACATACCTGTATTTGCGGAGATTTCCTCAAGGATCGACACGGCCCCAGATCGTGAACCACAGGGTTCCGGCCAGACCAAAAGCACTGGCAGTCAGGAGATTGACCTGCGGCCCGAACTGCCACAGAAATGCCCCACTGATGGCGCCCAATGAAACGACAACATCGCGTACCAGATAGTAGGCGCCAAACGCCGCCGCACGATGGTCTGGCGGGGCAAGGTCCAATATCAATGCCTTGCGCGTCGGCTCGCCAAACTCTTTCAATCCGCGAACAATGAAAGCGCCAACCAGCGTGGCAAAGGAGTGGGTCATCAGCAACACCAACGGGAACAGGGTGAAAAATATGAAAGTCGCCACAACGAAGGGCTTCTTTCCAGCACGATCAGCAAGCCAGGCAACAGGAAGATAAATCAGGATGGCAGTGGCCATCTCGATGGATGTCAATACGCCAAATTCGGCAGCGGAGACCGGGTTCTCGATGATTTTCATGCACCAGACCACCACAAAGGCATAAGGGATCTGTTCGCAAAAACGGATCAGAATATCGGAGATCAACAGACGACGCAGGGCGGGGGTCAGCAGGGCGAGCAGTGCGACGAGGGTGCCAGGCGGTCGACTGGCTTTGGTCGGGCGGTCATCGGGGATGAGTTGTTGCTGGGCAACAAGGCCCACCGTCGCCATCAACAGGGCCAAGGTGAAAGAGACGCGAATACCTTCGATCGTGCCCAGTCTGTCGATGAAAAATCCGCCGATCAACGGCCCCAGAGCCATGGGAATGCGCTTGACCAGGGCATGCATGGTCACCCCCATGGTGCGCTTGTTGGAGGGCAGCGCCTTGGCAATCAAACCCATGCTGGCCGGCAGCGACAGCGAACTCCAGGCCAGAAACAAAACAGCCCCTGCCAGGACCGCCTCCCAGCGAGGGACAAGAATCACAAGCAGATAGCCAGCCATGGCCATCAGGTTGATGATCAACAGGCTGCGGCGGATACCCCATCGTTCAGCCAGATAGCCGCCAGGAAGGGAATAAAGGGCCGAGAGGAGGTTTTCCATCACCCCCAATATGCCGATCACCAGCGCTCCCCCCCCCAGTGCCAGGAGATAGATTGGCAAAAAGCGCTCTGCCAGCCGTTCCCCCATCCCCACCAGGACAACGAGAAGCAGCAAGCCCGTTGTTTCGCGTCGCATGGCGAGAAAATCAAACAGCCGTCTGGCTCGGGTCATGGGTACGGTCGTCCCGCTCGGATCATGGGTATGGTCATCTCTACGATCCCTTGGCTACATCGAGGGCACACCAGGCGTAAAGGGCGTCGTAGACCTCGAACTGGCGAGCGATGTTCTCCTGGTCATTCGGAAAACGCAGTCCATAACCTGTCGCCAGGGCCTCAAGGCCGCGCGCCAGGGGATCCTTGTCATAACGATGGGTGTCGGCACCATTGACCACTTGGGCAAGACGAAACAGAGCCTTGTCTGTAAGCTGGTAGGCGCGAATCAAGACATCGAAGGTGCAAAGTTCTCCATCGTGGTCGTATACGGCACCCGGAGTGTCGTAGGAGATGGCCCCCTCTCTGGCTGCGACTTCCAAAACCTGGCTTTTGGGAACAAAAAGAAATTCGGCCCGCGAATCGATAAACCGGGCAATCAACCAGGGACAGGCCACCCGATCAACGTGGACGTGAGAACGTGTAATCCATTTCATAGGGTATTGACCACTTGATTCAGGGTTTCAGGAGGCAGCCAAAATAACGAAGATTATCTTCAGTCATCTTGCGCATATCATCCAACAGGTGATTGAAACGGGCCTCTACATCGTCTTGCAGGTGACAAAGATACTCCCGTGCTCCCTCTTCACCATATTTTTCCGACCACATTTTGGAATATTCCAGGATTTTTCCAAGATCATGCCGTTCATATTTTTTGTCAGGCTCGTCGATCCACTCGTGAATATCGCGATACTCCTTGCCTGTTCTGGTCAGGCTGCGCTGATAATGGACGTCCAGCTTGGACATGGTCTTCTCCTTGGAACTTGTCGGGTGCAAACGGTGGTTTGAGAAAGAGTCGGCGCATCAAAAACCATCAACGGGTGGCATCGTGGAACATATATGCTATCAAACTGTTCTGCAATGAAGTACCATGCAAGGATCGGTTTTGTTGTCAACCAAACAGGGAACCTTGGTGATGTCAGACAAGCCGGAAACGATCCCTCGGACCCATGGTTCTCGACCTTCTCTTCCGCTGAGTTCCTTTCGGCTGCGCCTTGTTGCCGTCTATTGCATCGTCAGTTTACTGTTCGCGGGTGTGGTTACCTTGTGGCTGCGCGAGTCCCGTCTGGCGCAGGAAAACCTTGCGGTGGCAGCCACCCGCAACCTGGCTCAAGCACTTGGACACGGCCTGGAGTTGACCTTTGAGAGCATCGACCATGCCTTGTTGGCAGTCGCCGATGAGGTAGCGCACCAGCTTACCCATGGTCCCCTGGACGATGATACTCTCAACCTCTTCCTGGACCGCCAGGAGAAACGGTTGGGAGGCTACCCCCTTGTTCTGGGTGACGCCCAGGGTCAGTTGACCCACGGCGATATGGTCAGGAAATATGGTACGGTCTCCATTGCCGATCGTGACTATTTTCTTCAGGCGCGCAGCAACCCCCAGGCCGGTTTTCTGATCAGCAAGCCTTTCAAAGGTCGTCTGTCCGGTATGGCACAAATCGCCGTGGCGCGCCGTGTCAATGATTCCGAGGGAAATTTTTTTGGTGTCGTATTCTCGACTGTGCAACTGGACCAATTTGCGGAACGGTTTGACAAGCTCGATCTGGGGCGACATGGTCTGGTCACACTGCGCAACCAGGATTCGGTCATCATTGCCCGTTTTCCACCCTTGTCGGCTCAGCAAGGACAGCCCGGTTCGGTTTCCATCTCCCCTGAGCTGACGGCCATTCGTTCTGCGGGTCGACAAGAGGCGACCTACATGGCCATTTCACCAACTGACGGTGTCAAACGCATCTACACCTATCGGATCGTGCAAGGGACAGGGATGTATCTGATCGTGGGCACGGCCTTGGATGATGTCCTGGAAAAATGGCACAGGGATCTGAAATATGTATCAGGACTTGGCCTGTTGATGATGGGCCTGCTGGGGGTGGCCATGGCCAGAATGTTCCATGCCAGGCGCAAGGAAGAAACAATCCTGGCCCAGTTGACCGCAGGCAACGTCGCTCTGCATCGAGAGATGGAGAGTCGCAGGCATGTGGAAGAGTTTTTGCGCAAAAGTGAAGAGCGTTATCGGTTGATGTCGGAAAACATGATCGATCTGATCTGTCTTCACTCCCAGGATGCCCGCTTTATTTATGTTGCGCCATCCGTGACAGCCATGCTGGGTTATGAGCCGGAAGAACTGCTGGGCAGACATCCAAAAGAGTTTTATCACCCCGATGATGCTGACCGTCTCTTCAATCCTTCCTATCAAAAGGTGGCCGTCGACAAACAAAACGACAATCTGATCTGCCGGGCCCTGACCAAAAACGGGCACTACATCTGGCTGGAGATCCTGGTCAGGCCGGTCCTGAACGCGGATGGACAGATCGTGCATATTCAGAGTGTTGCCCGCGACGTTTCCGATCGGGTGGGGGCAGAAAATGCCCTGAGGGGGGAGAGAGACTTTATCCACGAAATGATCAATGCCCTGCCAGGCATCTTCTATCTGATCAGTTCGCAAGGGCGATTTCGATTGTGGAACAAGAAAATTGAAGATGTCAGCGGTTTCAGTTCGGAAGAGATGGCCGTCATTTCGCCAGCGGATTTGTTTCGAGGTGGAGAGCGTGACTACATCACGGAACGTATCAAAGAGGTCTTTACCCACGGTTTTGCAACGGCAGAGGCCAGCATTGTTTCCAAAAACGGCACGGTGACTCCGCACTCCTTTGTCGGACAACGTATTGATCGGGATGGTGTTCCTTTCTTGATTGGCATGGGTCTGGACATATCCGCTCACAAACGCCTGGAGGGTGACCTGCGCCAGGCCAAGGATGCCGCAGAGAATGCCAATCTGGTCAAGAGCGATTTTCTGGCCACCATGAGCCACGAAATTCGTACCCCCATGAACGTTGTCATAGGCATGGGGGACGTTTTGCTTGAATCCGAGCTTGGAGAGGAACAACGCGGCTATGTCAAAAAACTCCAGGAGGCGGGTTCCAATCTTTTGGAGTTGATCAATCAAATACTCGATTTTTCCAAGATTGATGCCGGGCATTTGCAAATAGAAGAGGAGCCTGTCAACGTGGCCAAGCTGTTGCGTGAAGTCACGGAGTTGTTCAGGGTGGTGAGTGTTGGCAAGGGTCTCAGCTTGGTGTGTGAGACAGACGGGAGTTTGCCCGATTGGGTGACAGGAGACAAACTCCGGCTGCGTCAGATATTGTTCAACCTCTTGAGTAATGCGATCAAGTTTACCGAATCGGGCCATGTGGTGCTGAGGGGGAGGGTGGACCCGAAAATCTCCGACCAGATGTGTTTGACCGTGGAAGATACAGGCATCGGCGTTGCTCATGGTCAGATGGATGTTATTTTCAACCCCTTCACCCAGGGGGACTCAAGCATAACGCGCCGCCATGGCGGCACTGGCCTTGGCTTGACCATTTCCCGACGTCTGGTAGAACTGATGGGGGGGCGCATCTGGTTGGAGAGTCGGCCGGGGAGCGGAAGCACCTTTCATGTCACTCTGCCTCTGCGCCTGGCCAAACCGCCGCCAGCCCCTGTGGAAGCAGATACTCCTGGCACCGACATGCATGATCCATCCTTGCACATCCTGGTGGTAGAAGATGCCGAGGATAATCAACTGTTGATTCGCACTTTCCTCAAGAACACCCCACACTTTTTGGAAATAGTTGAAAATGGCGAGGAGGCTGTGCGGCGGGTACGAGAAAAATCATTTGATCTGGTGTTCATGGACGTGCAAATGCCAGTCATGGATGGTTACACCGCAACCCGATTGATTCGACAGTGGGAGCAAAAAACCAGGCAGCGTCCACTGTGTATCATCGCCTTGACTGCCCACGCGTTGCATGGAGAGTCGGAACGCAGTCGGGAGGCGGGGTGTGATTTATATCTGAACAAGCCCATTAAAAAACAACGTTTGTTGGAAGTCATTCGTCAGATGGGAGCCAGGAACAGGCAACACTCTGCCGAATGCTCGTCCAAGTGATGACCAGAAATCAACAACACATCGTTTCAGTGATTCGGGGACCTGTCAAAACGGGGTCCAGGGGGCTGGCTCCCTGGCGGGT
>JADGCJ010000146.1 GCA_015229045.1 Magnetococcales bacterium | reverse complement strand
CCACCAGGACTCCGTCCTGGACCTGTCCGGTCGCCAGCCCCCTGGACCCCGATTCACAGCAAAACGCGATGTGCCAGACAGGGAATCTGCTCGCGGCAGGCAATGACGCGGGCAGGATCGAGTTCTGCCATGGCCAACCCCGGTCCCTCGGGACAGCGGGCAACCACAACTCCCCAGGGATCGACGATCAGGGAGTGCCCATAGGTGCGGCGCCCCCCCGGATGGACGCCCCCCTGATTGGCAGCCAGAACATAGGCAAAGTTTTCCACAGCCCTCGCCCGTAACAACACCTCCCAGTGATCCTTGCCGGTGGTCAAGGTAAAGGCGGAAGGCACTGTCAGAATGGACGCCCCCTCGGTCACCAGGCGTCGATACAGCTCCGGAAAACGCAAATCGTAACAGATGGAGAGTCCGATGCGACCAAACGGGGTGGCAACACTCACCGGGGTTGTTCCCGGCAGGATCACCGCCGACTCGCGGTAGGGTTCGCCGGTGCCGAGGGTGACATCGAAAAGATGAATCTTGTCGTAACGGGCGCGAACCTCACCCTCCGGATCGACGACAAAGCAACTGCTCGTACTCCTCTCCTGACCAGCAACCGTCATCGGAATGGAACCACCAACAATCCACAGGCGGCGGCGCCTGGCGAGATCCAGCAGCAGGTGCAGGCTTGGACTGGCCTCCGGCGTCTCGCGATGGCGACGTTTCTCCTCCTCGGTCTGGCCCATGAACGAAAAGTTTTCCGGCAGGACGAGCAGCCTGGCTCCCCGATCCGCCGCCTGCTCCATGAGCCGGGCCGCCATCTCCAGATTGGCTGCCCGATCCGCTCCCGAACAGAGCTGGATGACGGCAGCGAGGGTTGGCTCCACCCCGGGTCCGGCAGCGCTTGCGGTCATGACCCTTATCCGCGCCCCAGAAGGGGATCGAGCTTGCCATTCGATTCCAGCGCGTACAGATCGTCACACCCGCCGACATGGTGATCACCGATAAAAATTTGCGGCACCGTCTTGCGCCCGTTCGCCCGCTGGAGCATCTCCTCGCGACGGCCAGGATCCAGGGTCAGATTGATTTCCCGGTAGGTCGCTTTCTTTTTATCCAGAAGCATTTTGGCCTTCACGCAGTAGGGGCAGGTGGTGGTCGAATAGATGACAATCTCAGGCATGGTCTCCTCCGTGGGTCATGGCGTTGCAATCGATCACTCGGCGTGATTTTATCCATTCCGCTGTCAGATAACATAAAAAATTGAACACTGGCATGGAAATCTGTACCTTCCCATCAGTTTTCCGTACCGCTTGAGGAGAATGCCGCGTGAGTACCTCCGTTCTCGTTGTCGATGATTCGCGCACGGTGCGGATGCGTGTTCGCCAGTTGCTGGAGGGTGCCGGACAGGCCGATTTCGAGGTGTTCGAGGCCGGTGACGGCGACGAAGCCCTGGCGCTCCTGGAACGAACGGCGATCGAACGCCTCCCCGACGTCATCCTGCTCGATCGCAACATGCCCAACATGAGCGGCGATGCGTGTATCCGCCTGCTCAAATCCGACCCGGTGTGGAAAAACATTCCGGTCATCTTTCTGACCGCCCAGGCCAGCAAGGTCGAGGTGGTGAAAGGGCTCGCCCTGCTGGGGTGCGACGACTACCTGCCCAAGCCGTTCGATGCCGGGGAGATGCTGGCCCGGGTCAACGCGCTGGTACGCGCCAAAAAAGCCGAAGACGCCAATCGCCAACTGACCCTCTCGCTCGAGGAAGCACTGGCGGACCAGCGCCGGGTCAACGCCGAGTTGACCACCACCCGAAATGCGCTGGCGGAGGTTGTCGCGGTGCTTGAGGGCAGCATCCGTTATGCCAGCCGTATTCAACGCTCCATCCTTCCACCCCCCGGATGGGTCGAGCAGGCCTTCCAGGATCACTTCATCCTTTGGCAACCGCGCGATGTCGTGGGAGGGGATATCTACTGGTGCCATCCCTGGGGTGGCGGCTTTTTGTTCATTCTCGGCGATTGTACCGGGCATGGTGTGCCGGGAGCCTTTGTCTCCCTGGTGGCCACCGGCGCCTTTGAACGCGCCCTGGTGGAGGTGAAACCAGGTCAGGTCGGCAACCTGATCGAGCGCATGCACCAGCTGGTACGCTTGACGCTCAGGCAGGATGTCGAGGGGGGCGAATCGGACGATGGCATGGAGATGGCTGCCTGCTATTTGAACCCCGCCAAAACGGAACTGGCCTTCGCGGGGGCAGGGTTTTCTCTGTTCCTCTCCCTGGCCGGGGAACCCCTCACCGAAATCAAGGGAACCAAACAGGGTATCGGCTATCGGGCCACACCTGCCGATCAACTCTATGCCGGGCATCTGTTTCCCGTGGCAGCCGGAACGCGCTTCTATATCACATCCGATGGCATCATCGATCAGATTGGCGGAGAGCGGCGGCGTGCCTTCGGCAAAAAGCGCTTTCTGGAGATTCTCGATCAACAGGGTCATTTGCCGATGGCCGAACAGAAAGAGGTTGTTTGGCAGGCCCTGCTGGCATGGCAGGGGGAGGAGCGGCGCCGTGACGATGTCTCTGTCGCCGGGTTTCAACTTTGAAGGACAGAGTCGAGAGCGCGTGACACCCATGAGCGATGCCAACATGCAGTCGATCCAGTCGCTGTTTCTCGAGGAGATGGGTGAACTTCTTCAGGAGCTTGAGACGGATCTGCTCTCCCTGGAGAACTTCCCGGGCGATCGTGCCCTGGTGGATCGGCTCTTTCGCAATCTGCACACCATCAAGGGGGGCGCCGGCATGGCCGGGCTGGAGGCGCTCTCCCACTACACCCACGATGTCGAAACCATGCTCGACGAGGTGCGCAAAGGTCATCTTGCCCTCTCCTCGACCCTGGTATCGCTGCTGCTCGAAGCCCTCGATTGTCTGAAAAATCTCATGGCCGAACTCCTGGGAGAGGGGAGTCTCGATCGACAGCGGCTGGAGGAGAGTCGTGCCCGGATCATCGAGGCTGTAGCTGGTCATGGAGCGGTCGTGGCCACTGGGCAGGAACAGCCTCCCTCCCCGTTGCTGCCCGAGATCCGGGAACAGCCCATCCCCGCTGCCGGGTCCGCTTCAGCTCCCGGTGCACCCGTTGCCGCTCCGCCTCCCGTTGGCAAAGAGTTGCAGACGTACATCATCCAGATCCATGTGCAACCCGGCGCCATGCCCTCCCCGTCCGAACTGGCAGGCGTGGCGGCGGCCCTGGAGCACCTCGGCAAGGTGCGGCTGGTATCGCACGACCACAGTCTGCCACCCGTCGAAAAACGCCAGGAGGGTGCTTTTTATCTCTGGCGCAGCGCCCATCTGGTGACCGAAGAGGCGCTGGCGCAGGTCATGGCCGCTCTGGGCGATTGGCCCGATCGGCACCGGGTTGTCGTCGACCCCCTCGACCTGCTGCCGGAAGCGCCGGAAGATCAGGCCCGCATCGATGCCGCCGTTATCGGCACTCCCCTGGTGACCGCACCGCCTTCCCCGTTGCCGCGCCCCCTGTCCGAGGCAAACGCCATCGATATCCAGACGGTGCAGAGGCTGAGCTCCATCCGGGTCGATACCGGCAAGCTCGACAAGCTGGTCAATCTGGTGGGTGAACTGATCACGGTCGAGGCCCGCCTGGACAGCTTCCAGGCCTTCATGGAGGAGCGGGACGCCGAGCTGGCGGAAAAGCTTCTGGAAATTCTCGACGACAGCTCGCGGACCCTGCGCGAGTTGCAGGATCAGGCGATGACCATTCGCATGGTGCCCATCGGCAGCGCCTTCGATCCGATGCAGCGCCTGGTGCGCGACTATTGCCGCGATACCGGCAAACAGGTCCGCCTGACCATCGTTGGCCAGGAGACCGAAGTGGACAAGAAGGTGTCGGAGCAGATCAGCGGCCCTTTGAAACACCTGATCCGCAATGCCCTGGATCATGGCATCGAGCCGCCCGCCGAACGCGCAGCCCAGGGCAAGCCCCCGGAAGGTCGCATCATGCTGTCGGCCTTTCACCAGTATGGATTGATCGTCATCGAGGTGGCCGACGACGGTCGGGGTATCGATGTCGAACGGGTCATCCAGGCCGCCCGACACAAGGGGATCATCGATGGCAGCCGCGACCTCACGGAGCGCGAGGGGTTGGAGCTCATCTTTGCCCCTGCGGTCTCCACGGCGGAGGGTGTGACCGAACTCTCCGGGCGCGGCGTCGGCATGGATGTGGTCAAACGCGACATCGAAGCCCTGCGTGGCACGGTCGACATCTGTTCGACCAGGGGACAAGGCACAACCATCACCGTGCGCATCCCGATGACCCTCTCCATCGTCGATGGCCTGTTGGTGTGCGTGGGCGAATTCCGCTATATCATTCCTCTCTCCTCGGTCGAAGAGTGTGTGGAGTTGATCGTCAGTTCCACCTCCGCAGAGGGGAGCAGCTTTTTGGACATTCGCGGTGAGCTGGTGCCGTTTTTGCGCCTGCGCGACCTGTTCAACATGAGCGATGCACCCCCCCCTTTCGAAAAGGTGGTCATTGTCTCCTCGGGCGAGCAGCGCGTCGGCCTGGTGGTGGATCATCTGTTGGGTGACCATCAGACGGTGATCAAGCCTTTAAGCCCTCTGCATCGTAACGTACACTCCTTTCTGGGTGCCACCATCCTGGGTGATGGCGGGGTGGTGCTGATCCTGGATGTTTTGCATCTCATCGAGTTTGGCCAGAGTCGGGAAGAGCGGCTCAGGGCGGCGTCGTAGAGGAGAAGGTCGTGGATACCCATCCTGATACCGACGAAATCCTCACCATCTCTCTGGGCGGGGAGAAGTTTGCCCTGCCTGCGGGCATTGTGCTGGAGATCCTCGATCCCGGGCCGGTCACGCCGATTCCGACCGCACCGGCCTTTGTCGGCAACCTGGTCAATTTTCGTGGACGGGTGGTGCCTCTGGCCGATCTTTGTTTGCGCTGTGGCCTGCCTGCCAGCGGGCGCACTCCCGACACCCGCATCGTCGTTCTGGAGATTGTCTTTGAAGGGGCGCCCGTTCTGGTGGCCATTCTGGCCGACAAGGTTCACGAGGTGAGCCATCTGGACAAGGTGGTCGTCGATCAGGTACCACGCCTTGGTACGCGCTGGCGTCCGGAGTTTGTCAAGGCTATCGGGCGGCGCCACGAGGAGTTTGTCATGATCCTGGATATCGGGCGCATTTTTGCGTCTGCCGATTTGGCCCTGTAACCTGAAGCAGCAAGAGGCTGGAGAAAACCATGCGCATGTCCATCAGGAGCAAACTGTTCACAGCCTTTGGCGTGGTCTTCATGCTGTCGATCCTGTCAACGCTGGTTGCCCTTTCCGGGCTGTCCAGCATGAAGGCGGATATCGGCCACCTGGTCGATCGATCGGCCATGCGTGTCAAATACCTCCTCGAACTGGAACGGACGATGTTTTTGCTTCAACGCGAGGAGAAAAACCTTCTTCTCTCCACCGAACCAGCCGACAAGGATATGTTTGACCAGGCCATTCTGGCCCGCCGCGATGAGTTTCACAAGCTGCTTGAGCAGATCCGCAAGGTCGCAGACGATAACATGGCGAAAGAGATCACTGTCATCGACGGCGTGTTCACCAGGTTTTCCACAACTCAGGACAAGGTGCGTGAGCTGAGTCGCCTTCAGTCCGGTACCCATGCATTGCGTATCGTCATGACCGAGGGTCTGGCGGCCAGAAACAGCGCCGACAACGCCCTGATACCCTTTTTTGCCCCGGTCGAAGGCGGCGGAGCCTCGCCAGCCCAGATACGCATCGCCGAGCGTCTGCGCCTGCTGACCACACTGTGGGGCAATGCCCGCTCCGACCTGCGTGACAGCGCGATTGCCCAGGATGATGCCGGTACCGAATCTGCCCTGCAAAAAAACGCTGCCAATATGGCGCAAATCCATCGTCTGCTGACAGAGATTCGTCTGCTGCTGACCACGGATGCGGAGCGCCAGAACTTCGATCTTTTCCAGACAAAATTAGTTGCCTGGGAAAAGATCATGGAACAGGTCATCGATCTGGCGCGCAAAAACACCGAGGCCAAGGCCTTTGCCTTGTCACGCGGCGAGGTGAGACAGGCCGCCACGCAGATGGCCCAGGTGATGACCTCCCTGGTCGAACACGCCGAAAAAGAGATGGTCGAGAAAAAGAGTGCAGCCGACCACAATTATGCCACCATCCGGCTCTCGCAAATCGTCATCGCCGTGCTCTCTTTTCTTCTGGCTTTGGCCAGTGCCCTCTTCATGGCTTTCAACATCAGCGGCAATGTTGGCAAGGCCGTGGTCATGGCCGACGCCGTGGCTGATGGCGATCTCTCCCTCGAAGTCTCCGTCACCAGCCGGGATGAGGTGGCCGACCTGGTCAACGCCCTGAATATCATGGTCAATAATTTGCGGACCACAGCCCAGGTGGCCGACGACATTGCCAAAGGAAACCTGGCCGTCGATTTTCAGCGCAAATCCGATCGGGACGTGATGGGGGTTGCCCTGGAGACCATGCTGGCCCGCCTGCGCTCCGTGGTGGAGGAGGCCAACATCTCCTCGGCGGCTGTTTCCGCCGGCAGCGAGCAGCTCTCCGCCAATGCGCAGCAACTGAGTCAGGGCGCCTCCGAACAGGCCTCGGCCGCCGAAGAGGCCTCTTCGGCCATGGAACAGATGGCCGCCAACATCAAGCAAACCGCCGAAAATGCCGGCAAGACCGAACAGATTGCCCTCCAGTCGGCCAAACATGCCGAGGAGAGCGGCCAGGCCGTGGCCAAGACCGTGCAGGCGATGCAGACCATCGCCACCAAGACCTCGATCATCCAGGAGATCGCCCGACAGACCGATTTGCTGGCCCTGAATGCCGCCGTCGAAGCCGCCCGTGCCGGGGAACACGGCAAGGGGTTCGCCGTGGTCGCCTCCGAGGTACGCAAGCTGGCCGAACGCAGTCAACGCGCTGCCACGGAGATCGGTGCGGTTTCCACCGAGACGGTCCAGGTGGCCCACCATGCCGGGGAGATGTTGGGTCGCCTCGTTCCCGATATCAAAAAAACCGCCGAGCTGGTCGGGGATATCACTGCCGCCTGCCGTGAACAGGATCTCGGTGCTGCCCAGATCAACACCGCCATCCAGCAGCTTGACCAGGTGATCCAGCAAAACGCCGCCTCTTCCGAGGAGATGTCGGCCACTTCGGAGGAGCTGTCCAACCAGGCAACCCAGCTCCAGGAGATGATCAACTTTTTCAATCTGGGAAACAGCGCCCGGGTGGCCAATACTGCCAGGTTGCAGGCCAGACCCCAGGTACAACCCCAACGCAAGGCACTGCCTGACAGGCAGTCAGCCCAGACAAAGCCGAGATATGACAACAGCGCCCGGCCAGCACGTGCCGCCCAGGCGAGATCCGACAACGACAGGGGTGCTGGCCCGGCGAGAAAAGGCAAAGGGTTCAATCTGGACCTGGCAGAGTCGAACGAGACTGACGACAACAGCTTCAGCCGTTTTTGAAGGACCGCGATGGGCTGTCTGGAAGTCGCCATGAACCGCACCGGGCATCGGAGACGAGAGTTGAGCCTCATCCGGAGGTTGTCATGAGCTATGTCACGCTGGGTATCGGCGAGGAGAAATTTGCCGTGGAGGTGGGGATCGTGCGCGAGATTCTCGACAGCCGCCCCGTCTCACGCCTGCCCAATGCCCCCCCGTTCTTGTGCGGCGTCATCGATGTGCGCGGCTGCACGGTGCCGGTGATTGACCTCCGGATCAAATTGGGGCTGGTGCCCGTTCCGCCAACCGATGATACACGCATCCTGGTGGTGGATCTGCCCATGCAGGATCGCAACCTGGTGATCGGCATGCAGGTCGACCGGGTGATCGAGGTGGCCGACTTTGCAAGCGAACTCCTGGAAACAGCCCCGGACATCGGTGTGCAGTGGAAGTCGGACTACATCAAGGCCATCGGGCGGCTGCACGGCGATTTTGTCATCATCTTCGACATGCAGCGCCTGTTCAGTACCAGCGATATCGCCAGCCTGCACACCTCGTGAGCCTGCAGGGTCGTGTTTGAAAGAGAGTAACTGCCCAGGTAGCAGGGCAATCGCATTTGAAACTGACACACCCGAGTCCATGATTGTTTTTTGGCATCGGGGTCCAGGGGGTTGGCTCCCTGGCAGGTCCAGGACAGAGTCCTGGTGGGGTTCGGGGCGAAGCCCTG
>JADGCJ010000145.1 GCA_015229045.1 Magnetococcales bacterium | reverse complement strand
TTTTGTGATTTTTCTCTGCCAAGCACGAGCCTTGCCTCATCCCTATTTTTGGTATCTCTGGGAGTGTCAGCAGGGTGATATGTCTTGCCTGACTTTGGAGTGACACCCCTCTGCGCGCAAAAATTAAAAATGCGGCAGAAGGCTTCGTAGAGCAGAAAAAATCGGCCAAAAAAAGTGTGCTATACTTCTTCCAGGATGTCCTCTTGGGAGATGACAGATGGCGGATGACGCGACACTGGGCAGTTTGCACCCCACAAGCAGAAGGGGTGCGGCATCATGAAATTGCACAAACACGACCTGCGACAGATGGACGAGAACTATCTGGATTCCCTGGAATTGGACCGCTTGCGCACCGTGAGCAAGAAGCTATTGGCCGATCTCAAAGAGGCCCACGAGCGGTTGGATCGTAATCCCCAGAACAGTTCCGTGCCTCCGAGCAGTCGTCCCGCTTATATGGGTATCCCGATGGAGGAGGATGCCGATCAAGAGGAAGACTCTGTCGTCAAGAATGGAAAAGAGAAGGAAAAATCTGACCGAACGGCAGACGGCTCCGATCTTGAAAATGACGCAGTGGAAGCTGGGGACAAACCCGGCAAAACGGTTGAGAACAAGGACGACAAAAAGGGCAAGACGATTGTTGATGGTCAACGCAAGGCTGGGAAACAGCCTGGATCTCCTGGCTATGGCCGTATCCAGGTGATTTCGCCCAATCGGACGGAGATTCATCGGGCCAGCCAATGTGCGGCTTGCGGAGAGGTGATACCGCCTGACGCCTTTTTCAAGGCATTGACGGGTTTTTACGTCATCGACATCATTGAGCAGGAGGGCCAGTGGGGGATCGGCTTGGAATGCACGCTGCACCATTACGGGGAGACTTCGTGTCTGTGCGGGCATCTGACCAAGCTGATGCCAAATCAGGGAAAATGTGACGAATCCGAGGGACCGGTCACGACGAGACTGAACGAATGGCGGCTCATTGGGCCAAGACTGGCGAGCTTTATCGTTTTCCTGACCTACCGGATGCGTCTCTCCCGGGCAAAGGTGCGGGAGTTCCTGCAGGAATGGTTTGGGCTTCGCGTGGCCACAGGCACCATTGATAATTGCCTGCGTGAGGTCTCCCTGGCGCTTTTTCCTGTTTATCTGCTCCTGCTGGACGCCATTCCCAAGGAACCCTTGGTGCATGCCGACGAGACGCCCTGGAAAGAAAAAGGAAAGATCCCTTGGCTGTGGGTCTTCATCAGCGGCACCATCGTCTTGTTCGTGATCGGGAAGCGACGCCAGGAAGTACCTCTGCGCATCCTGACTGTCGCCTTTGCTGGCTGGCTCATGAGTGACGGCCTTGGATCTTATCGGATCTTCTCCAAACGTCTGCGTTGCCTGGCACATCTGATTCGTAAAGCGCGCGGTCTTTTTGAAAGCTTGACCGCCGAGGGCAGAGAGTTCGGCGACACCGCCCTTACCGTGTTGGAAGCTGTATTGGATTATCGACTGGGGTTGCAATCCTTGGAAGATGTCCAGAAGAGGCTGATATCATTTCGCGCATATTGCCAAATCGTGGTGGAGACTTCTAATCACCAAAAGACTCTGGAGTTGGCCAAGGAATTTCTCAACGATTGGGATGCTATCTGGAAGGTGGTGGAGCATCCGACATTGCCAGCCACCAACAATGTGGCAGAAAGGATTTTGCGGCACTGGGTCATCGCCCGTCAGATCAGCCATGGAACTCGCACGGAGGAAGGAAGCCGTGCGGTCGCCATTCTGGCCAGCGTCATCGAAACAGGCCGATTACGAGGCATCAAAATTTGGGATTACCTCACACAAGTGATCATGGCACGACGGCGTGGAGAGGATGCCACACCCATGCCATTGCCTGTTGCTGTCGCTGCCGGATAGTCAGCGACAGGCGATCTGTTGTGGGTTAACGGGAGGGGTCTGAACGGTTACGGTTCGACGGAAAATCGGTTGGCGAGAAGAAGTTGAATGTGTGGCCGACTTAAAAAAAGGTGTGGTGGTGAATAATGAATACACTGTCATCATATTTGTTTTGTGATTCAATCTTCATGGGGGGGTGACTGTTAATAATATGAACTTGGAAAAATTTCAATAAACAGTGCGATGGTTACAGTAGATCAAAATGGCCATCTAGGGGTTGATTCCACAATCGACCACTACATGATTAAGCGAGTGCTTGGCCATGGTGGTTTTGGGGTCACATATCTCGCGATTAATATCGACGATCAAACTGATGTGGCGATCAAAGAATATTTCCCATCTGGATTGGCAGTGCGTAACCAAGATGGTAGTGTGCGGGCAAGAATGGGATTCACTGATCATTTTAATAAATGGAAGGAAAGATTTCGCAAGGAATTGATGGTTTTGAATCAGTTTAGTCACAAAAATATTGTGAAAGTATTAAGTTTTTTTGAGTCTCTTGGTACTACATACATAGTTATGGAGTTTGAAGAGGGGAAAAACCTGCGAACACATTTGACTCAATGCCCAGAAATGTCAGAGACGGAGGTTCTGAATATTGTGAGGCAGCTATTGGACAGTCTGGATATGTTACATGATAAAAAATACCTACACAGGGATATAAAACCTGAAAATATCATTATAAGACCAGATGGAAGTCCTGTGCTTATTGATTTTGGTGCAACAAGGCTGGTGATTGACCAAGTAACGCATGCACTGACATTGGTGTATACTCCAGCATATACGCCTTTGGAACAATACGCAGGGGATAGTAAGGCGCAGGGGCCGTGGTCTGACATATTTTCAATGGGATCTGTTTTCTTTTATATGACCACAGGTGTTGACCCTGTTCCAGCACCGACCAGGATGGCAGCGATCAACAGAGGAAATATTGACCCTTTGCCATCAATAGATAATATTATCAATAAAAAATATCCAATATATTTCCTTCAGGCGATTGAACATGCTATGCAGATAAAAGAAAATGATCGACCGAAGACAGTGAGCGCATGGAGGAATGAATTATTAAAGGAAAATGATACACAAATGATTGCAATGCCAGCTACAATCAACGACGAAGAAACAAGAATCAAGTTTGGTATGTTAAGTTTTATTGATATTCTTCGTGAAAAGTTGCAGCAAAAAAAAATCATGGCGATCTTTTTATTAATTGGCGTTCTCTCAAATTTTTTATATTCTTATATAGATGTTATGTGGTACAGGTTGGCAGTACGAGAAGCGCCACTACCTGCATCAAAACCCGAACCATCCATTCCTGCTACGCTGAGGGAGGATACCACACCAAAAACTGCTCCTAAGCTCGATCAGGAAGTTGTGTTGGATAAACAAGCGGAGAATTATAAGAAATCATCAATTAACAGAAGCGCTCAGGCTGTTGATGCATCGGGTTTGACTGGTGTGCAGAATGAAAGTATTGCTTCTTCTATGCCTGTCAAGACTCCTGATACAGACCAATCAAAGAAAATCTTAGGCAAAACACCAGAAAAAAAGAGATTTCCAAAAAAAATTAAGGACCGTTACCCTGAAACGGTGACCAGTGTTGCAGATTTTGAACCAGAATTTCCAAATGCGATTTCATTATTTTCCAAAGAGTTAGTCTGGATCCAGATTGTAGACAAGCAAGGCGTTATACAAAAAGATATGATTATGTTTCCGGGATATGTTTTTCGCGTTCCAGAAGAAGGCAATTTTACTGCGGTGATCGGCAATGCAGGATCTGTTCGTATACATGTAGGCAACACGGTAGTACCGTCGGTTGGAGAAAGTGGTGAATTGATTGAAATAAAATTAAACGCCAAAGACCTGTTGACAAGGAATCAAGAAAATAAATAACCGGTAAATTAGGGCGTGTTGACATTCGATAAATTTATTATACCTATTCAAGCCAAATCATAGTGCAGACCAAACCAATCATGGCTTCAAAGCATCTGTCTAACTTTTCATGATGGAAATCCGGGGACAGATGGAAATCCGGGGACAGCTTACCGATTTCCCTAGATGCAGATGGAAATCCGGGGACAGCTTACCGATTTCCCTAGATGGAAATCCGTGGAAATCCGGGGACAGCTTACCGATTTCCCTGGGCGGAAATTCGCGTGGAAATCCGGGGACAGCTTACCGATTTCCCTGGGCGGAAATTCGGGGACGGCGGAAATCCGGGGACAGGGCGGAAATCCGGGGACAGCTTCGCTCGGCCAGCAAGAGCGACCTGAAGGCGACCGTGATGGTGTTGGACCAGTTCATGGCGATCCAGGAAACCGGTGGCACAAAGGTGGGCGTCTTTGGCAGGGCACTGGGCGTCCCGGTCGAGGCGCGCTCCTCGCCGACTTCTGTAACCCGGCCCGGCAGTTTCCCAGGCGCGATGTTGCAAAGGCCGGGATATTTCATCGCTCCCCTCAAAAAGGGAGCAAACGTCAAGGCGGTCTGGAGACGCATTGGCAAAGGCCGCCGGGAGCGGTTGAAGCTGATGTACGTCCTCCCCCATCAGGTCCGGCTCAAGCCGCGCTTCGGTTTCAATGAAACAGTGCGCAAGGTGGTCATGGAAAACGCCCCACGGCGATTTGCGGAGGCGTTGCAGAAGGCGTTGGCCACGGCATGGTAAAAAATTTCTACAGATCCCTCAACAGTTCTGGCAGATCCCTTGCCCTATGCAGAAAACGCAGGATCATCGGAGGTTTCAAGGCTGCATCGTAGACGATGATGTAGGGAAAGGCGGTCAGAGGCAGGAAGCGGACCGGCGGCAAGGCGAAGTCGGGGCGTTCTCGGCCTGACAACGGGTGATCTCCCAAATTGCGCGCGGCGTGATAGACAGCATTCTTCAGTGCTTGGGCTGCCCTTGGATCATCGTTGGCAATCCAACGGATGGCTTCGAGAAATTCTTTGCGAGCCAGGGAGGAAAGAATCGCTCGTTTCATCGAGAAGAAGAGGCTGCTTCGATAATCCTGTCCGCTTCGGCCATGACATCATCAAGGGCGTGTCCACCATCCCTTTTGGTCTCTTCCCGAACCGCATCCAACTGGGCATTGAACCGGGACCGACGCTCTTCTCCTTCTTGCAGCATGCGCAGGGCACTGCGGACAACCTCGCTGACGCTGTTGAACTGCCCGCTGTCAACGCAGGATTGGGCAAAATTTTCAAGTTCCTGCGTGAGGTGAACGTTTGTGGCCATAAGATCCCCTTTGTATATCATGTTTGATATATCTTGAAGGATGTCGGGTGATTTTGCAAGTGGCATTTCCGTCGTTTGGTGGCGCAAGTGGCACCGTGTGCGCCCCTGTGACGCGGGGGATCAATCGGTGGCAAGTTGTGCGGTGAAGAGAGGAAATCGGGGGACACCGAGAGGCCGAGGAGTTCGTTGCGCGTCTGGAGGCGTTGGCCAGGAGATGATGTCAACTTTTAAAAAAAAAGAGGGGGTCTGGGGGATTCATCCCCCAGGGTTTTGACTTTAAAACATAAAAATTTTTAAAATGTTTATGTTTTAAAGTCCCAGGGGCTTCGCCCCTGGACCCCACCAGGGGGATAATCCCCCTGGACCCTTAAGATTTTTGACTGTTTCATGAGCGACCGATATCCCGACGCGAGGTCGAGATGGTCACCGTGAAGCCGGCCACCACGTCCAGCAGGGACATGACCGTCATGGTCAGAAAGAGCGTGTTGCCCGCCGGCTTGAAGATGAGAAACTCCACCAAGAAGATGACGAAGACCACCATCGAGAAGAGATGATCGACGATCGATTCGGTCCCGGAGCGGGTCGCCTTGAAGATCTCGATGTAAAGCGCCACCACCCCGACCAAGATCAGGACATCGGCCACGGTAAAGGTCAACTGGGCCCCGGAGGTCAAAGAGAGGGTGGCGAGTTGGGCCTGGGCGCTGATTTCCGGATGGGTCTTCTGCGCAAAGATCATGCCGTTGAGAATGGCCAGCATGAAGGTGAACAGAGGGATGGATTTGACGAATGGCATGGTCTGACCCGATGGTTTGCCGCACTGGACCTTGAGAAGGATGAGGGAGCGGAACGCCCCTGCCGACCGCTCCATTGATAAGCCATTTCGGATCAAAACAAAACCGTTTCCGTGCCCGGCAAAAGAAAAAATCGACATCCCCCTTGCGTCCTGGCCCGGGAACTCCCATATCAAACCACAATTTCGCGCATTCAAGAAGCGCGTCGGCCCGACCGGGCCGGTGTGACCATCGGAACACATGACAAATGGAGGGAGTTGGGCACCATGAGCACGTCGGAAGGCAAACAGACCCGTGCGTTTCAGACCGAGGTTCGGCAGTTGTTGGATCTGATGATCCACTCCTTGTACAGCAACAAGGAGATTTTCTTGCGGGAACTCATCTCCAACGCCTCGGACGCGGCGGACAAGCTCCGCTTCGAGGCCATTGCCAATGACGGCCTCTACGAAGGGGAGTCCCAGCTTGCAATCCGCGTCACCTTCGACAAGGAGGCCAACACCCTGACCGTTTCCGACAACGGCATCGGCATGACCCTGGACGAGGCCGCACTCCACATCGGCACCATCGCCAAGTCGGGCACCCGGGAGTTTCTGCAATCCCTGCAGGCGGATCAGGCCAAGGATGCCAATCTCATCGGTCAGTTCGGGGTGGGGTTCTATTCGGCCTTCATCGTCGCCGACCGCGTCACCCTGGTCTCCCGCAAGGCCGGCACCCCGAGCAACGAGGCCGTGCGCTGGGAGTCCGCCGGGGACGGCGAATACACCCTGGAGCAGGTGACCAGGGAGTCACGGGGTACGGATGTCATTCTGCATCTGCGCGCCGAGGAGAAGGAGTTTCTCGACGACTGGCGCTTGCGCTCCACGATCCGCAAGTTCTCGGATCACGTTTCCTGGCCGATCCTCATGCTCAAATCCGCAGGCTACGCGGGGGACGACGACGGGGAGGAGGAGCAGGACAAGGACGAACCCAAAGAGAGTCCGGCAGAAAAAACGCCCGAATGGGAGACGGTCAACAAGGCCTCCGCCCTCTGGACCCGTGCCAAATCCGAGATCACGGCAGAGGAGTACAACGAATTCTACAAGCATGTGGGCCACGATTTCGAGGAGCCCCTGGCCCATATCCACGCACGGCTGGAGGGCAAGTATGAATACACCGTGCTGCTTTATGTGCCCAAGCGGGCGCCCTTCGACCTTTGGGACCGGGAGCGCAAGCACGGGGTGAGGCTGTATGTACGGCGGGTCTTCATCATGGAGGGGGCCGAGGATCTCATGCCCCGTTATCTGCGGTTCATCCGTGGCGTGGTGGACTCCTCGGATCTGCCGCTCAACGTCTCGCGCGAGATCCTGCAAAGAAATCCGGCGGTCGATGCCATCAAGAAGGGGATGACCGGCAAGGTCTTCTCGCTGCTTGAAGAGATGGCCAAGAACGACCCGGCCAAGTATCAGCAGTTCTGGGACACCTTTGGCGTGGTGCTCAAGGAGGGGGTGATCGAGGATTTCTCCCATCGCGAGCGGGTGGCCAAACTGTTGCGTTTTTCCAGCACCCACACCGATTCCAAGGTCCAGGATCTCTCTTTGGAGTCGTATGTGTCGCGCATGAAGGAGAAGCAGAAGGCGATTTATTATGTCAACGGCGAGTCGTTCGAGGCGGCCCGGCATCATCCCCATCTGGAGGTGTTCCGCAAGAAGGGGATCGAGGTGTTGTTGTTGTCCGACCGGGTGGACGAATGGCTGGTGACCCATCTGCACGAATTCGACGGCAAGCCCTTGCAGTCCGTGGCCAAGGGCGGTCTGGATCTGGGCGAGATGGAGGACGAGGCAGACAAGCAGGAGCTGGAAAAATATCAGGGCGCGTTCAAGGAGTTGGTCGAACGGGTGCAAAAGGGCCTGGGCGAACTGGTCAAGGAGGTGCGGGTGACCAACCGTCTGACCGATTCACCCTCGTGTCTGGTGAGTGGCGAGCACGATCTGAGTGCCTCCATGGAACGGATCCTGCGCGAGGCCGGGCAGAAGAGCCCGACCACGAAACGGACCCTGGAGCTCAACCCGTCCCATCCCCTGGTGGAGCGGCTCAAGGGCGAGGAAGACGAACAGCGTTTCAACGATCTGTCCCATATCCTCTTCTCCCAGGCCCTGTTGAGCGAGGGTGGACAACTGGAGGATCCGTCCGACTTTGTGCGGCGCCTGAACGGCTTGCTGCTGAAGTAACCAAGCCCATTATGGATGTCAACTATTAAAAAAAAGAGGGGGTCTGGGGGATTCATCCCCCAGGGTTTTGACTTTAAAACAT
>JADGCJ010000144.1 GCA_015229045.1 Magnetococcales bacterium | reverse complement strand
TTGACCCGCCAGGGAGCCAGCCCCCTGGACCCCGTTTTGACAGCTCCCCGAATCAACTATCCATGGTCCTCGAAAATCTCAAATGCGATTGCCCTGGACATCCTATCAGTTACCATGTCACCATTTTTCTCGATCACAAAAAAACGACGTGCTCCAAAGCAGACGCGGTTCAGACATGTTACACTCCGGACCCTCTTGCCCGGTGGCCTAATCTTCAGACTCATCGAAGACGACGCCATGAAAAATCTCCAGGGCCTTGCCGACCAGGAGCTCGGCCATGGGGGGAGACTCGCCGTTGATCCAGGTCTTGTGTTTGATATGATAGGAGAAGCGGTCGTAGGGTCCGGTACGGGGGCCTTCGGGGGAATCGGTCGGATCCTGGCGTCGGGTGAAGATGCGGATGATGCTCTGCTTGGGGGTTATGCCAAACCCCACGTCGTCCCCCTGAACGGATGAGCGGATGTAACATCTGTCGCGTACCCGGTCCTGAATGATACATTGGCTCAGGGCGTCGAAATGCGTCAGAAGCTGTCGGCGCTCCATCTCCTGGCGCAGATGGTAGCACAGGCGGCGGATGTCGTTGTCAGGGAAGTACCCGCGCCGGGTTCGGTAACGCCGACAGGTGCAGGTCAGACGGAAAAGATTGATCTGATGCAAGAGGGGCGTCTGGTCACGTCCCGCGACTTGGACGGGCTGATCCAGCTCCTCCGGCAGGCTCGGCAGGAGGAACGACGGGCATCTCTGGAGAGGATGCAGCACCTTGTTCTTGCGCATCCGAGGTACCAGGACGCCGTGCATAAGATAAAGCCAAAGGGCAATGACGCCGAGTGAAGCAGCAATGATCCACATGGGGATAAGCCCGGACGGATGGGTGACGGATTGATAGAGCCAACAATGGGGTCAATATCACGGAATGATCATGAAGAAGCAAATTTTTTTACTGACTGGATACCATTTCGGGGCACGCGGCCGCTTGTACCAAGCGATGCTGGCGCTGTTTTGTCTGATCGGAGGCTGGACCGCTTCTGCGGGCGCCATGGATGCCAACGAGATTCTTCAGGAGGTGGACCGCTCCATGGCATCCGACTCCCAGGAGATGGTGCTGCGTATTGTCAATCGCCTCGTTGCCAAAGAGGAGCCACCCGTGGTGATGGCCATGGCCAAAAGGGGAGGGGATCGCCTGATAGCCCTGGTGATTGCTCCGGATGCCCTGAAAGGGGTGACTGCCTTTCGTTCCGGTGCAGAGGTTTGGCTGCGGATGCCTGGCAAAAACATAGAGATGCAGCAAGAGGGTCTTGCCAGGGCCTTTTTTGGCGCTGGAGTCTTCAACAACGAAGACATTTTGCACCTGGATTATCATGAGGAGTACAAGGCCGAACTGGCGCGCGAGGACCAGACCAACTGGCATCTCGAATTGACGCCCAGGCATGACTGGGTGCCTTATACCCGACTCAGCATGGTGGTGGACAAGGAGTTCAAGCTCCCCCGCTCCGTGACCCAGTATGGCCCTGGGCACACCCTGATCAAGACCATTCGCTATACGCAAATGCAACGCTTTGGCGATGGTCCCATGCGTCCTTCTCTCCTGGAAACGGCCAATCCCTTGAATCCTGGCTATACGTCAACCCTGCGCTATGGCGATGTCCAGAATCACGAGGCACCCGAGGCACTCTTTTCCAAAACGGCCCTGGCCAAGATTGGCAGCTACTTTATGCGGGAGAAATAATTCCAATCCCGGATCAAGCGTCTGCTTCGTTGATCGGGACGGAGGCGAAGTGGTCAATACAAATGGCCGCCCGGTCTGGAAACAGATCATGCCACCCTGGTGACCTCGGAGTCTTGCAAACGGACTCCCTGGGCGGAGATCTGGGAATAGAAAAATGCGGCACTCTCCCTGGCCACCTCTTTGCGCTGCCGATCGACGGTGATGATGTGGTAGCAGTCATTGAGCAGGATTTTGCGTACCGTGCCTCCCAGACGTTTTTCGAGGTAATCGGCGTTGCTTTGGCTGGTCAGGTCATCTTCCCGGGCGTGCATGATCAGGGTTGGCGTGGTGATTCGCGGCATCTCCTGCTTGACCAGGTTGACGAGGCGGCGCAGCTCGCGCAAGGAGCGGCCCGGTAAACCGAGATTGCCGGCTGCGGTGCTGTCGCCGGACTCCATGCTGGCCACCACCAACTGCCGCAGACGCTCATCTTTGATGCCGTAGGGAAAGGTTTCGATGAAGCGAAACTGCTCGCCCAGGGGGGTGGCCAGGACCAGAGGCAACAAAAAGCTCAACTTCGGGATGGCCCAACCATCGTACCAGAGGGTGGTCGAATAGCAGGCCACACCGCTCAATCGATCGGGATACTGGGCCGCCAGATGCAACGCCAATACCGCCCCCATGGAAAGCCCGGCGGCAAAGACCACCTGATGCGAAGCCGCCAGACGCAGATAGGCTGCCTCGACGCTGGCGTACCAATCCTGCCAGTTGGTCTGCAACAACGCCGCCTCGGAGCCGCAATGCCCGGCCAGCTGCATGCCGTACACGGTGAAACCGGCCTCTGCCAGCTCCCGGCCGACGTAGCGCATCTCGTTGGGAGTGCCGGTCAGTCCATGAATCAGCAGGACCGCTGCCGAATGTCCCGGAAGGTAAAAACTGACATCCGGGATGGCTGTCTCTGCGGGACTCGCCTTGCGGGTACAGCCCGGTCCGGACCAGACACCCCTTCCCACCCAGCGACTCAACCACTTTTGCCATGATTTTTCTTGATGTGGCATGGTACCGTGCCGTTTCATCCTGGTGTTCCCGCACCCGTGGTGATGGCCTCTGAAGCCTGTTGCACCAAGACCCCTCTCTTCGATCCCGGACAGCCGACGAAGGGGGCTGTCCAACAGATGGTGAAGTCGACCCGTGCCATTCAGCTCGTACAATGTTTGAAGAGGAGGGAGGTATTCAGTCCGCCAAAGGCGAAAGAGTTGTTCAATACGGCTCGAACACGCATGGAGCGTGCCAGATTAGGAAGACAGTCGAGGTCGCACTGCGGGTCTGGATCCTGAAAATTGGCTGTAGGAGGGGCCACCTGGTGCTGGAGAGCGACAAGGCAGGCGATGGACTCCATGGCGGCTGCCGCTCCCAGGGTGTGCCCGTGCATGGACTTGGTGGACGAGATGGCCAGACGGGCGGCATGACCGCCAAAAACCTTGTGGATGGCCTGGGTCTCTGTGGTGTCATTGGCGGTGGTGCCGGTACCGTGTGCATTGATGTAATCGATGGCATCGGGATCGAGTCCGGCGTCCCGGAGGGCAGCCGTCATGGCTTGGACGGGGCCATCCACGAGGGGTTGGAGCATGTTGTTGGCGTCCGAACTCATGCCGAAACCGGCCAGTTCGGCCAGGATGGCCGCTCCTCTGGTCTGGGCATGATCTCTGGTTTCCAGGACCAGGATGCCGGCCCCCTCGCCGATGACCATCCCGCCTCTTTGCAGGCAGAAGGGGCGGCAGGTGTCCGCAGCCATGACGCGCAACCCTTCCCAGGCCCGAATGGTGCCATAAGTGATGCAGGCCTCGGCCCCGCCGGTGATGGCCACATCCACCAGGCCTGAGCGCAGGAGCATGAGAGCCATACCGATGGCGTGTCCCGCCGACGAACACGCCGAGGAGGTGACGAAGACCGGACCCGTGATACCGTAGGCGATGCTGATCTGGCTGGCAACGGAACTGGGAATTGATTTGGGCACGGTAAAAGGGTGGAGACGTTTGGCATTTTGGACGAACAGGCGATGATAACCCTGTTCCAGAGTCTCCTGGCCGCCGGCGCCGGTACCGACAACGACGGCGGTGCGTTGTGCCAGGGGTCCGGCAAAATCGATGTTGGCCTCGGCGACGGCCTCCCGGGTGGCAAGCAGGCCAAACTGGGCGAAGCGATCCAGTTGCTGGAGATGATTGTCGGGAAAATACTCCTTTCCCTGATAGCCCGGCACCTGGGCAGCGACCTTGATCTGGAGAGGTGCGGCGTCAAACAGGGTGATGGGGCCGATGGCGGACTCCCCGCGCAGCAACCGATCGGCGAAAGCGATCCGGTTCAGCCCAAGGGCCGAGACGCACCCCCTGCCTGTTACAACGATCTGCCTCATGACGAGGGGAGGGTCCGCTTTTGTTCAACGAGGGTTTGCACCAGGGAGACAACGCTGCCAAAACTGGCCTGAGCGATGCTGGCAGGGTCCGGAATGGTGATATCGAAATGATCCTCCAGGGCAAAGAGAATCTCCACAGCATCCAACGAACCAACGCCGACCTCCAAAAGGGTTGTCTCCATTTCCACCTTGTCCATCTGGACGGAAACATACTTAGCCAGAATTTTAAGGACATCTCCCTGGATATTGGTATGATCCGACATTGGTTTTCCTTGCAAAAATGATCGAGGATACACCCCTGGATACAAGCCGACGAATCCACCCCTCATTCACCGGCCACCCCCCTGTCACCACTCTCTAACACTTTTCCAGCCGGTTGGACAAGGGAACGCGCAATGCGCCACGGGTCGCGCCATCATTTCCGTCTTTTTTTCGCTCCCTTTTTGTCTACTGCGGGCCGTACTCCATCATGTTGTAGCCCTTCTCGTCGTGGAGAACCAGATCCAGTCCCTCGGACTCCTGATCTCTCGACACCCGCACACCCAGCATCATGTCCAGAAATTTAAAGATTGCCCAAGAGAGAGCGCCGCTCCAGACGACAGTCACCACCACCGCAACTCCCTGCACCATGATCTGTTTCATCATGCCACCGCCAGCCCCGCCGGCGTAACCCAGCCCACCCAGACCAGGCGAGGCGAAAATGGCTGTCAGCATGGTTCCCAGGATGCCACCCACACCATGCACGGGAAAGACATCCAGGCTGTCGTCGATCTTCAATTTTTGTTTGAGGGTCATGGTGGCGAAATAGCAGACCACTCCAGCCACGAAACCGATCAGGACACCGCCCAGGGGTCCGGCAAAACCCGATGCCGGTGTGATGGTGCCCAACCCTGCCACCATGCCGGTAACGATACCCAGGACGCTGGGTTTGCCATGCCGTATCCACTCCATGCCCATCCAGGCGAGCGCACCGGCAGCCGCCGCCAGATGCGTCACGAGGATCGCCATGCCCGCCGCACCATTGGCCGCCAGGGCGCTGCCACCATTGAAGCCAAACCACCCCACCCACAACATGCCCGCTCCGGTGAAGGTCATGGTCATGTTGTGCGGCATGATCAACGTGTTGGGGAATCCCTTGCGCGCCCCCAACATCAAGGCCGCCACCAGGGATGCCACGCCGGCATTGATGTGCACCACCGTACCACCGGCAAAGTCCATCACCCCCATGCTCTGCAACCAGCCGCCACCCCACACCCAATGACACAGCGGACCATAAACGAAGACAACCCACAGTACCGTGAACCAGACCACGGCGGAAAATTTGACCCGCTCGGCAAACCCGCCCACCACCAGGGCCGGCGTGATAATGGCAAAGGTCATCTGGAACATGGAAAAGACCACCTCTGGAAGGTCACCTTTCAGGGAATCGACACCCACCCCCGCCAAAAAGAGCTTTCCCAAACCGCCCCAAAACCCCTGCAAGCCCCCACCTTCGCCAAAGGCAATGCTGTAAACCCCGGCAAACCATAACACCGAGACCAGACAGGTGATCGCCATACACTGCATGAGCAGAGACAAAACGTTCTTGGAACGGACCAGACCCCCATAAAACAGGGCCAGTCCCGGCAGGGTCATGAACAGCACCAAAGCCGTGGCCGTCAGGATCCAGGCCGTATTGGCCCCATTCAAAGTCGTCCCGGTATCGGCCAGCGACGGACAAGGCATCCCCACAACCACACCTGCCACTCCCCAGGCAAACCCTTTGCCACCCAATCCCACGCGCATTTTTGCCTCTCTTCCAGCCTTGAAGGTCACTTGAAAAGCACCCTGCTTTTTTCAGGTCAGGACATCCGCCTTGCCTCTTCTTTCACCCTTGGAGGTTGCTTGAAAAGCAGCCTGCCTTTTCCAGGTCAGGACATCCGCAAACCATTCCCGAAAGCAAATTAGAGGCCAAAACTATGATTTTTATATAATATATTGATAATATTAGTCAATATATCAAGATCAATCCTCGGTTGGCTACGCGACAGGCCTTGGAATTAATCAGACTGCAATAAAAATAAACGATCTAACCTCTTTGTGATTAAAATTTAATCATTCCTGCGCAAACCCCACCATAAATCCCTGATGTTTGCCAAAAACCCCATTCGATCTGCAGAGACCCGATCGCCCAAAATGGGACATGGATAATGTTTTGCTTGATCTTTTCATTTTTATCAGCTATAAACGGACGTGAACCATGTAAAAACCAATATATAGGGAGGGCGTTCAGATTGACCTGTTGCCCACGAAAAAAAGCACGATCACCCCTTCTCCCGGTCGTTTCCAAGCATGGCAGGCGCGACCCTGTGGGACTCCTTTCAACTGCCGTTGCAGGGTGTCTGGCGGTCTGGTTGGGTGGTACGCAACCGGCCCGGGCTGACATCTTCGCTTTCGTGGATCAAAAAGGGGTCATCCACCTGACAGACCGGGCCGATGATCCACGCTACCGCCTGCTGATCCGCTTCCCCAAGAAAAAAGATGGCGTCCGGGTCATGTCCCCGGAACATGACGTCACCGCCAACCCGCGCTACGGCACGGTCATTCGTGCCGCTGCCACCCGTTATGACCTGGATGAGGCCCTGGTGCATGCGGTCATTCGCGCCGAATCGGGTTACGACTCCGATGCCATCTCTCCCAAGGGGGCTGTGGGGCTCATGCAGTTGATGCCGGAGACCGCTTCCCGGTATGGTGTGCGCAATCGCCGCGATCCGGAGTCCAACATCGATGGCGGCAGCCGCTATCTGCGTGACTTGTTGCAGATGTTCAACAATAACCTTCACCTCTCCCTCGCTGCCTACAATGCCGGCGAAAACGCGGTCAAGCGCTACGGTAACCAGATTCCTCCCTACGAGGAGACCAGGCAGTATGTGACCCGGGTTCTTCAGTTTTACAAGATTTATCGCGACAAGCTGTAACAGGAAACAGGAACCTGCACCCGAGGCGCAAGGAAACGGCATGACTCCGCTGCCGGATCATCTCCATACCCGACCCATGGCGCTGCCGGATCGTCGCTGTGCCCGCTCGTCGGCATCCCTTGTCTTGCGGCTGTGGCTTTTTTCACTCCTGCTGATGCCTGGTGTCGCCCTGGGCGATGACGTCATTTTCCAGGACGACTTCAATCGCCCGGATGCCATGCATCCCGGCAACGGCTGGATTCCCTCCCCTCTTCCGGAGTCTTGTGGCGAAACCAGGGATGTCATGGCCGGCCGTCGTGGTCGCCAGGACGGACGCACCTCGGTGGTGCAGATTCGCGAAGGCCACCTCCACTTCGATGATCAGGACAGCCAGAATGCCCAGCGCGTCTATCGGGACTTTCGCCGTCCCTTGTTGCGTCTGGAGTATGATTTCACTCCCATTTACATCATGGGTGGTACCGATGACCGGGCACGACTGGGAGCCAGGATTCAATTCCTGGATGCTTCCGGCAACCTGCTGGCCGAAATCGGCGACTTCTTCTACAGCACCGCCTTCGGCAATTATGTCAACACCCCGACCACCTATTGGCGTGCCAACCGGGGTGGCTTCGACTCGGAAAAACGCCACAGCGAGGTGCCGATCCAGGAGATCATGGACTGGCATCTGCGCGATGTCGATCGCACCCGCATCGATCGCACCCGTATCATTCTCGAGGCCTTTGCCGGCTGGTGCGGCTCGACCCTGGAAGCCACCATCGACAGCGTCAAGGTGATTGCCGTTCCCTCCCTGTTGCTCAGCTTCAATCAGGAGGAGCTGGCCGACATGGTGCGCAGCGCCCACATGTATTATCAACAGGCCCCGGGCGCCTTCCCTGGCAACTGGAAGCACTATATCCATTCTCACTATGGCGACAAGAAGGTCGCGGCCTGGCGCAAGGCAATCATCGGTCACGTAGGTCAGGATACAGGTCGCCTGCTGCGCCTGGTGGAACGCATGGTGGATGACCAAGGCCCCAAGGCCCTGGAAACGGGCATGGTTCTGTCTCTGCTTCTCTATGGCGGTTGATATCGTGGGTGGGGTAGGACTACTCCCTCCGTCTTGATTTGGGCAGGGCGGGGGCCTGTCAAAACGGGGTCCAGGGGGCTGGCGACCGGACGGGTCAAGGGCGGAGCCCT
>JADGCJ010000143.1 GCA_015229045.1 Magnetococcales bacterium | reverse complement strand
GACTGATCATGAATTCCCGGAATCCCCGGTTGGTGCCCACCCGTTCCATGGCCGAAACGCTGTCCACCGCTACCCGGTCCGGTTTGAAATTGTCGATCTCCCGCTTGATGGCGATCAGGTGATCTTCCAATCCTGCGCTTTCCGGATATGCACAGACCACCCGTAATTGGTTGTTGCGCTCCAGTGCCTCGAAATCGATTCCCCAGCCATTGGCGTTGCGCAACAACTGTTCCCTGCTTTCTTCGTAGGCGAAAAGCAGACATTTCTCGCCCTGTTGGGCACCACCATGGATGAACTCGGCGGTCATCAGGGTCTTGCCGCAGCCGGTGGCACCCGAAACCAGAATCAAAGAATCCCGGAAAAACCCCCCTCCGCACATCCGGTCCATCTCCGGGCTGCCGGAGGGAACCCGTGTCTCGGAGGAGCGCTGTTTGAGCTCAATGGCCAACAAAGGAATGATCACGATTCCCTGGTTGGGAAGCACCGTGAACGGATATTCCCCTTTCTGGTGCGTGGTGCCCCGGAATTTCAAAATCTCGATGGTCCGGCGGCGCTTTTCCGATTCCAGCACGTTGCGCAGAATGATCACGTTATCGGCTACGAACTCCTCAACCCCGAAGCGGGCGATCTCGCCAAATTCCTGGGTACGCTCGGCAGTCATCACCGTGGTGACCCCCATGCTTTTCAGGGCGGCGCTCAATCGCCTGAGTTCGGTTCGCACCAGAGAGGCATTGTTGAACAGCGTGAATACGGCACCCAGGGAGTCGATGGAAATCCTCTTGGCACCGATGGTGCGCACCGCATATTCGATGCGGGCCAGCAACGCCCCCAGATCAAATTCACCAGATTCGATGGTTTCGTGGTCCGGCTGGGGAGACGCATCCACAAAACGCCAAAGACGCCGCTCTTCCCAATCCTGAATATCCCAATTCAGGGATAACAGGTTCTGACGGATCTCCGAAGGATGTTCCTCGAACGTTACGAAGATTCCCGGTTCGTTGAATTTGTGGATCCCTTCAGAAAGAAACTGGGCTGCAAAGACCGTTTTGGCGCTACCGGCGGTTCCAGTGATCAGGGTGGTACGTCCTTTCGGCAGCCCCCCCGCAGAGATGAGATCAAACCCTTCAATACCGGTACCAAGTTTTTTGACCGGAACCTTGGAATGTTCGTTCGCCATGATTCATTCAACCTCGCCAGGATGGTTAACGCTTCAATTCGACTTGGAGCAGGTCCAACCCGAGTAGCACCTTTTCGGTATCCGATAGATCACCGATAATACGGCGCAGTGGCGGTGGCAACACCTTGATCAAAGTCGGTGTCGCCAGGATTTTTTCATCTTCTGCCAGTTGCGGATGTTCCAGGATGTCGATGACCCGCATTTCGTAACGTCCGCTCAGATCCTGTTCACAGATGCGCCGCAGGTTTTTGATGGCGCGTTCCGAACGAGGGGTATAACCCGTAATATAGAGTTTCAAGAGAAATTTCTCATGGATACTCATCTTCCGCATCCCCCTTGTATAATGAGCCCGTATTCCGAAAGACCGTTCATCCGTCGCCTCCCATGGCATAGGGTCGGTAAAAGGATACCAGGCGTCCCATCAGCTCGAATGCCAGATAGCGGCACTCTTCGTGAATCGCTTCGTTTCTCTGCGGATACCCGGGAACTTCCCGTTGTTCCAGGGTGGTCAGGTAAAGATCCACCACATCCCTGGGACCGCAGCGCAGAAAGCCGAGTTCTGCGGCAAGCTGCTTGAGTTCGTCGGAAATGTTATAGGTCACCTTATGGGTACGCATTTGAATTTGTTGGTCAAGTACTACGCCAAAACGTGCGACCAACCGCTGGAATATGTCCTGATAATCCCGTTTCAATTCCCGGATGCCGAGCATCTCGGCTGCGATCCGGCTCAAACTTCTTTCGGAAAGCCGATCCAGGGATCCCAGTTCCCGGGCGCGTCGTTCCGATTCCCGAACTTGTTCCAATGCCAGTTTCAGTGCATGGCGTTCCATGGCATACCCGATGGAACGGAACAGCAGGTTTCCGTCAATGGTATTTTTAACCAGATAGTCCTGGGCGCCATTGCGTACCGCTTGGATGGCTTGGGACTCGTCGTCCAGGCCGGAAAGGACGATTACCGGAAAGGAGGCAGTGTAATGCCGGATCCTTTCAAAGGTTTCCAGGCCCATGGAGTCGGGAAGATTCAGATCGATGAGCAGGATGTCGAATGAACTGCGTTTCAGTTCCTCAAAGGCGTGGGCGAGTTCTGAGACCCGGGTCAGGAAGATATGGTACGGCAGAATGGACGAATGTTGCCGTTCGACATCTTCCAGCCATTCACCGATCATCGTGGCAAAGCTGAGGTCATCCTCGATCAGCAGTGCCCTGATGGTTTGTTCCGCAAATGGGGCCATTGAGATCAATAGGGACTATTCGGTTTGGGTGGCAGTTTCACTACGGAAAACCAGAAATTTTCCACCGATTGGACCACCGAGAAGAACTGGTTCAAGTCCACGGGTTTGGTAATGTAACAGTTGGCATAGAGTTGATAGGTGCGCAGGATGTCCTCATCGGATTGGGAAGTCGTCAACACCACCACTGGAATCGATTTGAGATCTGGATCCGCTTTGATCTCTTCCAGCACTTCGCGACCGTCCTTGCGGGGCAGGTTGAGATCCAAAAGCACCACATCCGGACGCATGGCGTTGGAGAAACGACCTTCCCGCCGCAGAAAAGCCATGGCCTCTTCGCCATCTTCTACGACGTGCAGCCGGTTGAGCAACTTGGAGTCACGCAACGCCTCCCGGGTTAGCTCCACATCTCCGGGGCTATCCTCGACCAGCAGGATTTCAATAGGTTTGACAAAACCTGTGTCCATGGGGCCCTCGGTATTGTAGCTGATTTTCGTCATTTTTGACAGAATTTGACTCGTGATGGTCTGGGTAAAATCACTAATTATTTCACAGCCCACCAAATTTTACCGTCTTTTTTGCACAATGTCCACGGAATGATCGTCATGGCCTGGAAGGGTATCCGGAATGGCGAAACGGAAGGTGCTCCCCTGTCCCAAGGTGGATTCCACCCAGAGGCGACCTCCATGGCGTTCTACGATCCGTCGGCACAAAGCCAGTCCGATGCCCGTACCCTCGTAGCGTGCCCTGGAGTGGAGTTTCTGGAAGATCAAAAAAATTCGCTCCTGATGTTTGGCATCGATGCCAATACCGTTGTCCGCAATTGCAATCACCCAGGAGTTTTCCTCCCGGGCAGCGCTCAGGTGGATCCGGGGGGCTTCGTCTCCACGAAACTTCAAGGCATTGCCAAGCAGATTCAGGAACAACTGTTCCATCAGAATCGGATCAGCCCATAGATTCGGCAGTGGATCGTGGCTGATGAGTGCTGCCGAGTCGCGGATGAGCGATTCAAAATTCCGCAACGTGTGTTCCAGTACTTCGTTCAGATCCAACTTGACCCGAGTGGAGGCGGTATTGCCAACTCGGGCGAAACTCAGCAGATTCTGGATCAGACGCTGCATGTGGTTGACGCCATCGACGGCGCTGGCGATGTACCTGTTCGCCTGCTCGTCCAGTTGGCCCCGATAGCGTTTTTCCAGAAGTTGCACATAGCCGGTGATCAGCCGCAAAGGCTCCTGGAGGTCGTGACTGGCCACATAGGCGAACTGTTGCAGATCCTGATTGGATCGGTTCAGCTCCCGGGTGCGTTCCTCGACCCGCTGTTCCAGCTCTTGATTCAGTGCCCGCTGCCGCTCTTCGATGAGCTTGCGCTCGGTCACATCCCGAAAGATGCCTTGAATCACCTGCTGATCCCCGAGATCGGTCACCGCGGCACGAATCTCAACCGGCACTTCGGTGCCATCGATGCGCACGACGTTGATCCCCGACAACAGGCCGTTTCCTTTGCTGACATGCTCCAAAAAAAGTTGTCGATAGCGTTCAAGTTCACTGGCGGGGTGCAGTTCGGTCTGGTGCATGCCGATCAATTCCTTGACCGGACGACCCAGGAGTTCGCTGGCCATGGGGTTGGCATCCAGGATGATCCCTGTCGCGGCATCGGCGATCAGGATGGCATCGTTGGCGGACTCAATGAGCAGTCGGTAGCGGCGTTCGGAACGAATCAGCGCATCCAGGGCAATTCGGGCTTCAGTGACATCTCTGGCAACCAGCAGATAGCCGATATCTTTCTCGGTGGGATTGACAATCATGGATAATGTGGCTTCCAGACAGCGGTCCAGACCGGAGATCTGTTGAACCATCTCAAACGGATATTCCTGGTGTCGTTGGGTTTCCAGAATGGCTTCGGCCAGCATCTCGCTTTGAAAAACGGCATGCAGCCCGTGCAACGGTTGCGCCATGAGTTCCTCAACGCTTTGACCGAAGAGTCGTTCCGCTTCCGGATTGCAATAGCGGATGCGGAAGTTGGCGTCGGTTGCCAGGATGACCAGATCTACCGCCCTCAGGATGCTGTCCAGATGTGCCGCCTTTTCCTGTAAGGCGATCTGTGTATCGAGCAATGCCTGACGGTGCTCCCGCAGGGCAGCGGTTTCCAGGAGTTGTTGCACCACGGGTTGTCCGATCCAGTAGAACAGAAAGGTTCCCGCAAGGATGACCACCACCCCGATGCCACTGACCTGCAATCCTGCCCGGATAAACGGTCGGCGGATCTCTTCCAGGTCGATCTTGGCGACCACGCCCAGGTTCAAAATGGCGACCGGTTCGTGGGCGGCCAGCACCATGACACCCCGGTAGTCGAGACCGTTCACCACCCCCGATTCCCCCCGCAAAGCCCGGCGCATCGGTTCGGCAAGGCTGGAGTTCATGGGTACCGGCAAGGGTTCATCCTGATGGGTATGGCGATGACGCAGCACGAAGACAATCTCATTCCCTTCCAACCGCCCCATGGTGAATTCGCCGGTTTCCCCGAATCCCTTGAATTGATGATGGGCTTCCCGTACCTGTTCCAGAACCGCCTTGTCCAGAATATCGGGAACAACGGGTTCACCATGGCTGGTGAGATGCTTGACCTCATTGTTGGTGATGGCCTCGATCAGGCGGGCGTAGCTTTCCACCGTCTGTTTCAGGCGCTGTCCGGACTGGGTGAAGGCGGTGTTGTAGAGAATGGTAATGGCGATTCCGCTCATGAGCAGGCCCACGATGGCCATGATGGCCATCAGCAGCAGCATGCGTGCGGTTTCATGCCTTTTCTCCGGCGGGATCATGGGGTGTTTCCGGTTTCCCGGTCGGGCAGCGAAAAGCAGAGCGTGGCACCCGGCTCCCGTCCAGGTTTCACCCAGATTCGTCCGCCATGACGTTCTACAATGCGTTTGCTCACTGCCAGACCGATCCCGATGCCGGGATATTGACCGTGGGGTTGAAGTTTCTGGAAGATCATGAACACCCTTTCGGCGAATCGTTCCGGGATGCCGATACCGTTGTCCCGCACCGTGATGACCCAGAACGCTTCCTGACGTTCAGCCCGGATCCTGATTTCCGGGGGTGCGTCGCCGTGGAAGCAAAGGGCATTGCCAGCCAGATGCCGGAACAGTTGAATCATCTGGGCCGGGTCGGCTATGACGGTGGTCAGGGGCTCTCGGAAAATTTGGGCGTTGGTTCTGCGGATCTCAGCGTGCAAATGGATGAGCGCCTGATCCAGGGACGCATCCAAAGATGTGGGAACAAACGGGGCACCACGGCTTTCCACCCGGGAGAGTTCAGTGAGTCCCTGAACCATCATCTGCATTCGGCGGGTTTCACCGTTGATGACATCGATGAAACCGTCAGCCTTGCTGTCCAGGGTGCCGCGGTACCGTTTCTGCAATAGTTGAGCGAATCCGGAAATCAGGCGTAAAGGGGCTTGGAGATCGTGGGACGCCGCATGGACGAATTGTTGAAGATCGTGTCGCGCCTGTTCCAGCTCCCGGTCACGCAGTTTCAGGCGATACAGCAGACCATCCCGATCCTGCTCAGCGCGTTGCAATGGCTCTTGGTTGTCGAACGACGCTCCAGTGGACGGATCTGTTTCCGCATTTGAGTTCATTAGACGTCTCGGCAGGGTGAATTTCCAAACGTGATTTGGACAATTCTCCTCTCTTTCGGTGGCCGTGACAAGTACTGCCTTGCGTTGGGAAATAGATTCTGCTATGACTACAATAGGTAATGGAGGTTAATTTCTGTTTAGTCATTTACATTGATCCATGTGATAAGGATCGGCCTGTCATGGCGGCAACTCAGACCAGTGTGCTGCTCATCGAAGATAATCCGGTTGAAGCGCAGCTAATCCAGGAATTGATCGGCGAATACAATGTGCAAGGTTTGTCACTTGTTTGCGCCCAGCGATTGGGTGTGGCGATTGATCAGCTCAACCAAAGCAATTTTGATGTGGTACTGCTGGATCTCAACCTGCCGGACAGCATGGGGCTTGATACCCTGAACCGGTTGCAGATCGCCTCGGCAGATGTGCCGGTGGTGATATTGACTGGGATCGCTGATGAAGATCTGGCGATGCGTGCCATTCAGGAAGGTGCCCAGGAATATCTGGTCAAGGGGAATGTCGTCGATTCAGGACAGTTGTTGATGCGTACCATCCGTTACGCCATCGAACGGGGTCGGATTCAGAGTGAATTGCGTCTCAAACATCACCAACTGGAATCGACCTCAGCGGCGTTCAGGAACGTGGTGGAGCGCAACCGGGATGGTATTCTCGTCGTGGATCAGCAAGGGATGGTTCGCTTTGCCAATCAAACGGTCAATTCCCTGTTTGGTTGGGAACACATCAATGACGGATTCCCGTTCGGATTCCCCTTGGTGAGTGATGAATGCGCTGAATTGGATATCATCAAACCCGATGCGACACAAATCGTCGTCGAGATGTCTGTCGCTCCGACCGAATGGGAAGGTCATCCAGCATTCGTCGCTTCCTTGCGCGATATCACCGAACGCAAATTGATCGAGGAGCGCCTGCGCCAGGCAAAGGAGATGGCGGAGGTGGCCAGCCAGGAAAATCTCCGTGCCCGAAGCCATCTCCAGAAGATCATCGATGCGTTGCAGCATCCCTTTTATGTCGTCGATGCCGCCAGCTACCGGGTCACCATGGCAAACGCCCATGTCAATGCCGGCTCCGAGGCGGTGACCTGTCATCAGCTGACCCACAACGTTACGGTTCCTTGTGGAGACCAAGATCACCCCTGCCCTTTGAGCGAGGTGGTGCGTACCCGGCGGCCCGTGGTGGTAGAACACCTTCATTATGATGTCCAGGGCAGGGCGCACTACTACGAAGTCCATGGCATGCCCATGTTCGATGAGGCGGGTCATGTGATGCAAATGGTTGAGTATTCACTGGACATTACTCGGCGAAAGCAACTTGAGGAGGAACTGAAACTGGCGGGCATCGTCCTTGACAGTGTCAGCGAGGCGGTGATGGTCACGGATGCCTCCAACCGGATCGTGTTGGCCAATCCCGCCTTCAGCCGCATTACCGGCTACACTTCCGAGGAGGCGATCGGACGGGATCCGCGCTTTCTCCAGTCCGGACGGCACGATTCCCTTTTCTACGCGACGATGTGGCGTGACCTGCTGGCCAACGGAACGTGGGAAGGGGAAATATGGAACCGCCGTAAAAGTGGAGAGATTTTTCCGGAGTGGCTTTCGATTGCCACCATCCGGGACCAACACCAGACCGTGGTTCGGTTCGCTGCAATTTTCACTGACATCAGCAAACGCAAGGCAGATGAAGAGGAACTGCGGTTTCTGGCCAACTACGACCCGCTCACCCTCCTGCCCAACCGAATGCTGTTCCGCTCCCGTCTGGAGTGGTCACTGGCCCGCGCCCAGCGTGATCGGAAGATGCTGGCGCTCTTCTATATCGATCTGGACCGTTTCAAGTGGGTCAACGACAATCTGGGACATGCTGTTGGGGATCAACTACTTGTGGAGGCGTCCCGGCGACTTGAGTCCTGCATTCGGAAATCCGATACCGTCGGTCGTCTGGGCGGTGACGAATTTGCCGTAGTCCTGACCGATCTGACCGAAATCGGCAACGCGGCCACGGTTGCCGGTCATATGCGTGCGGAGATGGTTCGGCCGTTTTTGTTGGCGGGCCATGAAGTGCTTATTTCATGTAGCATCGGCATCGCTCTGTTCCCGGACGACGCCGTGGAGATTGAGACACTGCTTGACCATGCCGATCAGGCCATGTACCGATCAAAACAGGGAGGACGGAACCTTGTCACGTTTTACGGTGAGCGTTCACCTTCCTGATGGTGTTCATGTTTCAGGTTTTTAAGAAATATT
>JADGCJ010000142.1 GCA_015229045.1 Magnetococcales bacterium | reverse complement strand
CGGTGGTGGCGATCGAACACAATCTGGATGTGGTCAAAAGCTGTGACTGGGTCATCGACCTGGGACCGGAAGGTGGCGAGGGGGGTGGACGTATTCTGGTGGCGGGGCCGCCGGAGCAGGTGGTGGCTTGTGCGGAGTCCTGGACGGGGCGGTATTTGCAGCCCCTGCTGGTGAAGCCTTGATCCGGAGATAGAGATTAGAATCCTTTGACTTTCAATATGTTGTCCTTTAAATATCAAAAAAAGAAAATGTTCTATCCTTTGACTTGATCATTTATCGTCCATTCAGATCATCCCGATTAAAAAGCCAAAAAAATCTCCCGTCCTTTTATGTGCCCATTATTATTCCTTTAAATGTTCAAACGACCACCCGAACCGAAACTGTGACAGGTTATCTTACTCTTTCGGCAGAATTTCAGTCTTTGCATTGCGCAAATTACCCCCTAAATTATGTTCTTTGGCCATATTGGCCCGCATTGCGGAGTATCCCGGAGCGATTAAATCCTTAGCTTTAAGTCCGTATTGTTTACGATATTGATCCTGGGTTATTCCGTGTTTTGCAATGAGATGTCTCTTAAGGGTGCGGAATTTTTTGGAGCAGACCAGGCATCTCACGGTTTCCTTGTCTGCGGCATCGTCGAAGACGGGAACATTGGTGGGGGCGGAAGAGGGGATTTCATGCGTTTTCAGGATGGTGCCTGCGGGTATTTTACCGGATGTTTGCCTGCTTGTTTCGGCGGCAAAGCCGGAAAGGGTATTGTACACCTCTTCCAGCAGGGGTTTGATCTCCTTGGCGGCCATTTCGTTACGGGTGACGAAGGCGGTAACCAGTTCTGCGGTGCGTTTGATGAGCTCCAAAGACATGTTGGAGAGACTCCGGGAAAAGGGCATATGGATATGGGAATTGGACAAAGCAAATAGTTTATGAAGAGGAACCGACTCTCTTCTTGTCATGGAGCGTGACGGCTCCGTTCCGGTTGATTCTCTTTGTAGCGAAGGATGATGTAATCGGCAAGTGGTGATGTGGTCTTTTTTGAATTTATTTAGGCTGTTTGGAAGGTGCTGGCGGGACCGCTGAATAATGATGTATAATTATTATATATAATTGTTTGACAGGGAAATATATTATAGCTTGCTAATTTATTGTGCTTATAGATGCAAAACAAATGATATAAATAATTCCTATCTGCAAATGAGACGGTTGCGCTCTCTGAAGCCATGTTATTGACCCGAAGGCAAGCGAAACGATTCGGGAACACGGGGTTCAGAGGGGATGTTTTCCCCCCGAACCCCGTGTTTTTGCAGGACAAGCTTGAAAGAAGAGCGGCTGAAGACGGAAGAGGGGGTCCCAGGGAGCTGCCGGAACCGTCGGAGCCCCCGAATCCCCGTAGGGGGGACAGAGAGTCGCACAGGAAAGCGGAGAGGGGGATACGACGAAAAACGGTCCACCGGAGGGCCTGAGCCCTCCGGTTCCCCACCACGGACCTTGAATCAGAAACCCATGCCCATCTGAATGTACCCGCAGGGACAGGCCTGCTGACAGACGTGACACCCGTTGCAGCGGGTGTAGTCGGTAAACATGATACGGCCCTTGGGACGCTTGAGATCGCGATGAATCGCCTCCCGCGGGCAGTAAATCCGGCACTGGTCACAAACGAAACACAAGCCGCAGCTCATGCACCGTTTGGCTTCGGCCAACGCCTGAGAGGTGGACAGGGTCTTGAAAATCTCCGAAAAGTCCTTGGACGCCACCTCCAGGTCGATATGCTCCTCCTCGTTACGCGCCAACGGCTTGTAATAGGAGGGCCGCATCTCCTCGATGCGAACCGGCTTGCCCCGATAAGGCAACTGATAGTTCTCGCCGGTCAAATAGGCATTGATGGCTCGGGCCGCGATGCGTCCGTGACCCACGGAACGGGTGGAAATACCCAGCCCCAGCACGTCGCCGCCGGCGAAAATACCGGCAACCTTGGTGCAATGGGTGGCGTTGGCATCAACCCAACCCCATTTATTGGCCAGCTCCTCCATGCCCTCGACCAACTCGGGCTGCTGCCCGATACCCACGATGACGGTATCCACCGGCAGGGTGAACTCGGAACCGGCAATGGGAACCGGGGAACGACGCCCGGACTTGTCTTTGGGACCAAGTTCCATGCGAATGCACTTGATGGCGGTGGCGCGCCCCCCCTCGGTGACGAAACCCACCGGAGCGGCCAGGAATTCGAAGCGAATGCCTTCGTGTTCGGCCTCCACCACGTCCTTGGTGATGGCCGGCATCTCTTCCCGGGTGCGCCGGTAAAGAATGGTCACCTCGGAGTAACGGGAGCTGCGCTTGGAAGCCCGGGCGGCGTCGAACATGGTCTTGTCGGCCACGGTATCGACTCCCTCGGCTTCCTGCTCGATGGCATGCTGCGCATCGGCGATGGCGTCGGGATCATGCTTGGCCTCGGCGGCTTCCAGGGCGTTGTTCAGACGCAGGGAAACACGGGCGGCGTCCACGGCGCTGTCACCACCACCGATGACCACCACCCGGCGTCCGATCTCCACTTTGGCGCCGGTATTGACCCGGTTGAGGAAGCTGGCGCCGGTGAAGACATTGGCGGAATTCTCCCCCTCGACACCCAGAGCCACACCCTTGTGAGCCCCGGCGGCGATATAGACGGCGTCATATTCCTTGCGCAGTTGCTCGAAGGAGATGTCCCGACCGACCCGGGTGTTGCAGCGCAGCTCCACCCCCAGATCGAGAATGGCCTGAATCTCGCCATCCAGCACATCCTCCGGCAAACGGTAGGAGGGGATGCCGTAACGCAGCATGCCGCCCGCCTTTTCGAAAGCCTCGAAAATGGTCACGGGATAACCGCGACGCGCCAGTTGATAGGCGCAGGAGAGACCGCTGGGACCGGAACCGATCACGGCGATCTTTTTGCTCTGAACCTTGTCGGTGATCTTCTTGAACTTCAGTTTGCGACGCAGGCCATGATCGCCGACGAAGCGCTCCATGTTGTTGATGGCCACGGAGCCGTCCGGCAGATGCTGACGGTTGCAGCCGGTCTCGCAGGGATGGGGGCAAATACGCCCGTGAACTGCGGGCAGGGGATTCTTGTCGGTGAGAATCTCCCAGGCCTGATCCAGCACCTCTTCCGACGACTTGCGCAGCATGTCGGCCTGGGCGATGGTGGTCAGATAGCCGCGAATGTCTTCGCTGCTGGGGCAACTGTCCCGGCACGGAGGCATGCGCTGCACATAGGTCGGGCACTTCCAACTGCTGCCGTTGCGAACCACGATCTCTTCGGGAACGAAGTTCTTCAGGTGGGACTCAACCTCTTCACGGGTTTGCGTACTTAAAATGGACGGGGCAACCATGCACAACCCTCCTAGAACAATTGCATACGCCGACCGCTGACGCGCCGGACGTGACGATTCCGGGGAAAATCCCCGAGCCCCGGCATCGATGCGGAAGGGTTCCGCACCGTGCCTCGGGCCGGGGGATTTGACAGCGCCGCGAAGAGAACTCCTCGCGGCGCTTGATCCGAAGTTGGCCAGGGATGTCGATATCCCCGGCCAACCCGGGGATACACCCGCTACAAACGAACGTGGGTGGAGCGGTTGAAGGTGGTGAAGGCTTCCGGGCTGTCATCAATGTGATACTTGGTGAAGGGGAAGCCGGTCATCTCGAAGAAACGCTGCCAGCCGATGCGCTCGACCCATTCGCCGACCCGTTCCCAGGGTTTGGCGGAGGACTTGTAGGCCTCGATGATGGTGCGCACCGCAGTGCCCACTTCGGGCCAGCGGGGGGGTCTGTTGGGCAGACCCCAGACCGCGAGCTTCATGAAGGTGGGGCCGCCGCGGGTGTTGGCCGTCTTGCCGCCGATCCAGATGGAGAGGGAGTCGGTTTCGGCGTCGCGGATTTCCATGCTGGGGCACTGGCCGTGGCAGGCGCCGCAGTACATGCACTTCTCATCCACCACTTCCACCGACTCCTTGCCGTTGACCACGGCCGGACGAATGGCCGCCGCCGGGCAGATGGCCACCACTTTCGGCAGTTCGCAGATCTGCATGTTGTTGTGGTTGATGCGAGGCGGATGGTGATGCTGGACGATCACGGAGATGTCCGCATGGCTGGCGCAGTTGATCTGGCAGCAGGAGGTGGAGAGGCGCACGCGGTTGGGCAGGCGCTCGTGGGTGAACTCGTCGATCAGTTCGTCCATCATGGCCTTGACCGCGCCGGCGGCGTCGGTGCCGGGCAGGTTGCAGTGCAGCCAACCCTGGGTGTGGGCGATGTTGGAGATCGAAGGACCGGTGCCGCCGATGGGGAAGCCCAGGGTCTTTTCCACGTCCGCGATCAGGGCGGGGATATCCGACTCCTTGCCCAGGAGGAATTCCACGTTGGTGCGGGTGGTGAAACGCAGGAAACCGTCACAGTACTTGTCGGCGATGTCGCAGATTTTGTGGACCGTGGCGGCGCTCATGGTACGGGGGGAACCGGCCCGCACCGTGAAGAGCTTGTCGCCGTTCTCGGCGACATGGACCAGCACGCCGGGCCGGAGCCGCTCGTGGTAGGACCACTTGCCGTAGTTCTTGGTCATCAGGGGATGCAGGTGCTGCGTATAGTCGGGAGCCCCCTGGTTGCGGGGACCCATTTTCTGTTCACTCATGTCGCGCTTCCTTTGGAGAAACGTAGAGGTCGAATTCCATCCATCCCGAAGACCGGGATGGCGTCATGGTCCGTGTCAGGAGGCCGCTTCGGTGAATTCCGGTTCGCGATTCCAGACCGGCGGGATGCGTCCCTTCTCCTCGCCGTCCAAACGACGCGGAGCCAGCTCCTCGAACTTGATGTAGGGGCTGGTGCGGGGACGGGTCACCATGCGGGCGTCCGGCTTCTCCCCGATGCCTTCCAGGAAGGTGCCCAGACCGACGCGATAGATGAACTCGCCGATACGCTCGTGATCCATGCCGTTGTCGTTCCAGAACTCCCAGCAACGATCCACGAAATCGACCAGCTTCTCGTAATCCTCTTCCGTCTCCAGCTTCATGAAGGGCACGATCATGGTGCTCATGGTGTCGCCGATCTTCAGGGTGCGCTTGCCGCCCACGAGGATGGTGACGCCACGATCCTTGCCCGGCTTCAGCGCCTTGTGCATCACGTTGATGCAGTGCATGCAGCGCACGCAGTTCTCGTGCTCGATGACCATCTCGCCGTTGCGCAGGGACATGCAGCGGGTCGGGCAGCGGGTCAGCACGTTGTCGATGACGTACTCCACGCCCTTCTTTTCGATGAAGGCTTTGACTTCCGCCTGATCGACCTGCATCGGGCCGCGCCAGGTGCCGATGATGGGCATGTCGCAGCGCATCATGGCGTTGGCGCAGTCGTTCGGGCATCCGGAGAGCTTGAACTTGAACTTGTAGACGAATTCCGGACGGTGCAGGAAATCGATGTAGTGATCCGTCAGGAACTTGGTGGTGCGCATGGTGTCGTAGCAGGCCATTTCGCAACGGGCCTGACCCACGCAGCACTGCAGGGTGCGCAGGGCGCCGCCGGAGCCGCCCAGATCCCAGCCGTCGCTCATCAGGGCTTCCGCGGCCTTGTAGGTGTTCTCGTTGTCGAAGCCCAGCAACAGCACGTCGCCGGTCATGCCGTGCAACTGCAGGATGCCCGCGCCGTACTTGGAGCTGGTATCCGCCAGATTGCGCAGGGACTTGGTATTGTATACCCAGCCCGGCGGCTCGATGATGCGGATGGTATGGAACTGGGCGATATCGGGATACTTGTCCGCCTTCTCGGAGAGACGGGCGATGACCCCGCCGCCGTAACCGGGAACGTTCAGCACGGTTCCGGTCCAGTAGTTCCAGCGATTCTCGTAGGATTCGTTCAACTGGTTCAGCAGTTGGGCCACCTGGGGCTTGACTTTCGACCACGCCTTCAAATCCGTCACAAAACTGGGCCAATCGCCGGATTCCAATTGATCCAGCAACGGCGTTTTCAACTCCGTGACCTGCCCGCTCATTGTTTCATTCCTTTCCTCGTTGGCATTCAGTGATTCAGGTCAAAAACGGACCAAAGGGGCGAACGAACCCTTCAGTTTCTTCTGCATCGCCCGCAGTGCCCGGCGTGTCGCCGAGCCTTTTCTTGTTGTTTGCGATTCGGGGATTTTTTGCAACGCAACATAATAGAATATTCTAAGATTCTCATGTTCTCTCGAATTTCCCTTCCCGGTCAAGGAAAAGATCACGGTTTCCTCGCATGCCTCTCTCGATTTCCCCAGGGGGGATCGTGAAAAAAGGGGAGCGTCCGCGTTGCAACCAGGGTACAATGCCCCTGTCGTCCACCCTAGCCGCCACGATCGATCCGAGTCTCATGGAAACCACCATCCCGGACCACAAGTTCAATCAGCTCAGCCAGTTTATCTATCAGCAGTGCGGTATTCAAATGCCGCCTGCCAAAAAAACCATGCTGACGGCGCGTATTCAGAAGCGGTTGCGCACTCTGGGCATGGACTCCTTTTCGGAATACATCGACTGGGTGCTGACGCCGGGTGCGGCCGGGGACGAGCTGATTCACTTCATCGACATCGTCACCACCAACAAGACCGATTTTTTCCGGGAATCGGCCCATTTCGACTACCTGGTGCGGGAGGCCCTGCCCGATCTGATCGCTCGGGAAGGGGCCGGGGTACGGCGTCGTCTCAATGTCTGGAGCGCGGCCTGCTCCTCGGGGGAGGAGCCCTACACCCTGGCCATGGTGCTGGCGGAGTTCGGCGAAAGCCAGGGCTCCTTTCAGGCCTCCATCCTGGCCACGGACATCTCCACCCGGGTCTTGAAAAAGGCCAAGGATGCCATCTACGAACTGGAAAAGGTGGCGCCCATCCCCATGACCCTGAAGAAGAAATACCTGCTCAAAAGCCGGGAGCGTCCCCTGGCCCGCATCGGGCCGGAGTTGCGGCAGATGGTGCGCTTCCAGCGCCTCAATTTCATGGATGCCGATTACGGCTTGAGAGAGCGCATGGATGTGGTCTTCTGTCGCAACGTCATCATCTATTTCGACCGCATCACCACCGAGCAGATTGTCAACAAGATATGTCGTCATCTGATTCCCGGAGGTTATCTTTTCATCGGTCATTCCGAATCCCTGAACAATCTCAACGTGCCGGTCAAACAGGTCGCCCCCACCATCTATCAGTTGCCAAAGTAGTCTGAAAAAGGACTGTTGCCCACATGAGGGACCGACTTACCCAGCACCACTTGGCCATGGCGGTCAATCTCAAACAGGGGGAGTTCTTCATCGGCCAGAATCACGGGGTGGTCACCACCATTCTGGGTTCCTGCGTGGCCTTGACCATCTATCACGCCCCAACCCGTACCGGCATGATGTGTCACGGCATGCTGCCCACCTGCCGGGCGGAGCATCTGGTGGAGCAGGATCATTGCCGGGGGTGGGATGCCAACTGCTTCCGTTACGTGGATTGCGTCGTGGCCCACATGTTGACGGAATGCGCCGACCGCGGTCTGCCCTACCGGGAGTTGCAGCTCAAACTCTTCGGGGGTTCCGACATGCTGATTCATGGCAGGTCGTTCCACAAATCCCGTTTCAGTGTCGGAAAAGCCAACGTCGAATCGGCTCTGAAGATTCTCAGCACCGTCGAACTCCAGCCCATGCGGGTGGACACCGGAGGACATCGGGGACGCAAAATCGTCTTCTTCCTCGAATCCGGCGAGGTGTGGCGACAGTGGTTGCTGAGTAAACGGGAGGTCTGCCTCCTGGGCGATCCGTTCGCTCCAAAACCCTCCTCCGTTTGAGTCCCTCCCAGCCGCACCGGCCCCTTGCGACCCCTTCCGGCCGACGAAACCCCACCGACTTTATTTTGCACACGGATCACAAAATAAATTGCCGGATTTGTCCAGCCTCTTTATAGTGCTATGGATGATATTCGCAGATCCTATTTACACATTTTTCTTGATAAAAGAGGGGGAGGCGCACGGACATGGAAGCCGGCATCATCCACCTGGGCATCGAGGCCATCGACAGCGAGCATGCGGCCTTGACTGCCCTATTCGATTCCTTGCATTCCCTGAGCCATGAGGATCAGGATCCCGCCGCTTTTTCGGAAGCCTGCGGCTTCCTGGAAAACCGGTTGCGGCGTCACTTCACCACCGAAGAACAATTGATGCTGGCCAACGGCTATCGGGATTACGGCATCCACCTGATCCAGCACCAATCCTTCCTGCAGTTTCTCGAAAAAGCCCGTCAGGAGCTGGAGAGTTCTCCGAGCCGTTTTCGGGAGCGCTTTCCCATGGCGCTGCTCTATTTG
>JADGCJ010000141.1 GCA_015229045.1 Magnetococcales bacterium | reverse complement strand
TGGGGTTCGGGGCGAAGCCCTGACAAAGGCTTCCATGTCCAGGCCTTTCTTGAGGAGGTACCTGGGCAGTTACAATTTTCCCGCTCTTCCGGTCTTTCCGAAAAAAAAATCACCTCTCTCCACACTCTCTCCACACTGTCCATTTTTTCTCCAGGATCCTTCTGCATGCTCGCATCCTGTTTTCATTTTCTGTCATGGAGAGAGCCATGTCACATCCGATCCTGCCTGCATCACCTCAACGTATCGAGAACAATCGCCTGGGCGACCTGGCGGTGAGTCCCAATGGTTTTGCCTTCGATCCCCGGAGCGGACAGAGTTTCACCCTCAATGCCACCGGCCTGATTGCCCTGGAAATGCTGCAAAGCGGTGCCTCCCTGGAGGAGACGGCGCACAAGCTGGCGCAGCTGTGCGGCGTGGCGGAGGAGATCGCCCTCGGCGCGGTCGAAGGTTTTACCCGTCAACTGGCCAGGAGTCTGCCATGAATACCACCATCCACCCCAAAAATTGGCGCACCTGGACCGTCGCCGTGACCGGCATGAATGCCCGTCCGGACAATCCGGGTCCGGGTATGGCCGTCGCCCGCTGTCTGCGGGAACACCCCGATTTTCAGGGCCGCCTGATCGGTCTGGGCTATGATGCCCTGGATGCCGGTCTCTACCATGGGCATACCTGCGATGCAGCCCATCTGCTGCCCTATCCCTCCATGGGCACCGAGGCGTTGACCGAACGCTTGTGGGAGATCCGACAGGACGAACGCATCGATGCCATCATCCCCTGTCTGGATGCGGAGCTGACCAATTTTCAGCATGTATTGCCCGCCTTGCAGGAGCAGGGGATACAGATCCTGCTGCCTGGTCGGCGAAGTCTGGCCGAGCGGGGCAAGGATCGTCTCTCGGCCCTGTGTGCCGCCACCGGCGTGGCGACGCCCGCCACCCGCACGGTGACCGATCCCCGCTTTTTCGCCGAGTGCCAGGAGGCCGGTTGGCCCTATCCGCTGGTGATCAAGGGAATCTTCTACGATGCCCAGGTGGTCCATTGCGAAGCCGAGGCCCAGGCCGCCTGTCAGCGAATTGCCCGGCAATGGGGCTATCCCGTCCTGGTGCAACGCTTCATTCCCGGCCACGAGATCAACCTGACCGCCGTGTGCAACAGCCAAAGCGACCTGCTCGGCGCGGTGATGATGCGCAAACGGGCCATCACCGACAAGGGCAAGGCCTGGGCTGGCATCACCATCGTCGATGACGAGCTGCTGGCCATGGCCACAACCCTGACCACCCATCTGGCCTGGCGCGGTCCCCTGGAGGTGGAAGCCCTCAAAGGTGAGGATGGCAAACTCTATCTGATCGAGATCAATCCACGTTTTCCGGCCTGGGTCTATCTCACTCATGGCGTCGGACGCAATTTGCCCGCCCTGTTGATGTCACTGCTCGCCAGCGAAAAACCCCCGGAGCTGCCTGCCACCCGACCGGGAACCCTGTTCATTCGCCACGCCCAGGAGGTGATCGTCAACCTGGAGAGCCTGGCCGCCATGCTGACCACCGGCACCCAGACCTCTCTGGCTGCCTGATCGAGGAGATTTTTCATGAACCAACCTTCCCCCTCCCTGCTCGCCTGGGAACCCCCCATGATTCAATCCCACCATCTGGGGGCGATCAATAAATTCGGCCATCGGCGGCACGATATCTCCCGCGCCGAGATCGACGGCATCCCCATCGACGATCTGGTAGCCTTGTATGGTTCGCCGCTGTTCATCACCTCCGAGCAGCGCCTGCGGCACAATGTGCGGCGCATTCGTCAGGCCTTCGAGCGCCACCACCCTTTCGTGGTACACGGCTGGTCCTACAAGACCAACACCACCAGTGCCGTCTGCCGCATTCTGCACCAGGAAGGCTCCTGGGCGGAGGTGGTCTCCAGCTCCGAGTACGACAAGGCGCGTCTGCTGGGTGTCCCCGGCAATCGCATCCTGTTCAATGGCCCCTACAAGCCGCGTCCCATCCTGGAACGGGCCATCGCCGAAGAGGCGCACATCCATGTGGACCATCTGGACGAGTTGATGCTCATCGAGGCCATTGCCAAGGAGCGGAAGCGGGTGGTTCCCGTCGCCTTGCGGCTCAATTTCAACACCGGCTACACCGAACCCTGGAGCCGTTTCGGCTTCAATCTGGAAAACGGCCAGGCGCACGAGGCAGCGGTGCGGGTGCGGTGCAGCCCCCACCTCACCCTCAATGGCCTGCATAGCCATCTGGGGACCTTTATTCTCGACCCGCGTGCCTATGGCGAGCAGGTACGCCTCATGGCCGACTTCATGCGCGAGGTGGAGAGCGATGGTACCACCCGCATCCAATTTTTCGACATCGGTGGCGGACTCCCCTCGCAGAATGCCCTGCAAGGGATCTACGCCCCGCCCGAGCAGGCCGTGCCCCATGTCGCCGAGTATGCGGAGATCGTCGGTACGACTCTGGCCAAGGCGTTGTCCGGACGTCCCGGACCGCTGCCGACGTTGATTTTTGAAAGCGGTCGCGCCGTGGTGGATGATGCCCAGTCCCTGGTGGCGACGGTGGTGGGCACAAAACGGCTGACCGATGGTCGCCGCGCCGCCATCCTCGATGCCGGCATCAACCTCATGTTGACCAGCCTCTGGTATCACCATCCGGTCAGGCTGGTGCGTCCCAAGGCCGGGGTGCCGGAGGAGACCGTCCTTTACGGTCCCCTGTGCATGAATATCGACGTCATGCGGCAGTCGGTCTCTCTGCCCCCTCTGGTGGTGGGGGATCGCCTGGTGTTTGCGCCCGTGGGCGCCTACAACAATACCCAGTGGCTGCAATTCATCGAGTTGCGTCCGGCCATCATTCTGGTCAGCGAGAGCGGTGGGCATGAGGTGATTCGCCAGGCGGAAACCCTGGCCACCCTGTGCGACCTGGAGCGCATGCCTGCTCATCTCAACCAGAGTGCCGGGCCATGGAGCACCACCCGGCTGCCCGGGGAGGCATGACCATGATCCCCTTTTTCCAGTCGCTGTTGGGGGCGTATGGCTCCTTTTTATACTTCAAATCCTTTCATGCCCACGGGTTGCTGGTCATGGCGACGTTGCTCGATCCGGCCACAGGTCTGTTGGGGGGACTGGGGGGAGCGGTTGCCCTGGCTGTGCGTCGTCTGCTGGCGTTGCCCAACCAGGTGGCCAATCTGGATTGCGTCAACGGGGTGTTGCTGGGCCTGATGATCGGGCGCTATTTCGCTCTCTCTCCGACCACGATCCTCATGACTTTTCTGGCGGGAGTGCTGGCTGTTCTGGTCAGCCGTCTGATCCATGCCCTGGTGGTGGTGCCACGGGGATTACCTGTTCTCTCGGCACCGCTGTTTTTGATCGGCGTGGCGACTTTTGCCGTGGGGCGTTCCCTGGCTTTGCCTTGGGCACCGCTGCCTGATCCTGTCGCCAGCGACCTGCTGCTGACCCAGGGACTGGCCAAGCCGATCCTGGCCTGGCTGGTCTCGATGGGCCAGATCTATTTCACCCCCACGCCGAGCGGGGGCCTGCTGGTGGCGCTCGCCGTGTTGCTCTCCTCACGCCGTCTGTTTCTGGTGGTCATCCTGGCTTTTGTCGTGGTGCGTGTGGAGTTGTTGGCACTGGGAGTGTTGCCGGGATCGCCTGTCCTCTCCCTGGCCGGAACCTCGGCCATGCTGACGGCCCTCATGACGGGGGGAGTCTTTGCCCGTCCCAGCGGACGCGCCCTCCTGGTGGCGGTGATCGCGGCGAGCGGCATCGGCGTGGTGGCGCTGGCGATCTACAACACCTTCTCCTATGTTGGATTACCCCCTCTGTCTCTGGCCTTCGTCTCGACCACCTGGCTGTTGATGACGGCCCTGGGACCGGCGGCAGGTGGTCCCTGGAGCCGCTACTGGTTGACGACGCCCCAGCTGCCCGAAACCACTGCCGAAGCGATCGCCCTGGCGGAGGTGCGTGGCGTCGCCGAGGGGAGCATCGGTCTGCGCGCCCCGTTTTTGGGCACCTGGCAAGTGTATCAGGGGTGGAATGGCCCCCATACGCATCAGGGAGAGTGGCGCCATGCCCTCGATTTTCATCAGGTCATCGATGGCTCGGCGCATCGGGGCGATGGCGGCCAGCTCACCGATTATCACTGCTTCGGGGCGGCCATCTGTTCGCCGGTCCATGGTATCGTCGTGGCCTATCGGGACGACCTGCCCGACAACCCCCCCGGCGAGGTGGATACCCGGCATTGTTGGGGCAATCATGTGCTGATCGCCCTCGCTGGCGGCGACTACGTCTTGTTGGCACATCTGCAACAGGGGAGTCTCACGGTCGGCGAGCAGGCCCTGGTTGACCCGGGACAAGTGTTGGCGCGCTGTGGCAACTCGGGGCGCTCCCCGCAACCTCATCTCCATCTGCATGTGCAGACCGGCTCATGGCTGGGAGCCCCCACGCGCCCGTTTCATCTGGCACATGTCGTGGTGCAACAGGAAGGCGAGAAGCATCTGTTGCTCGACCATCTGCCCAGGGAGGCAGCTTCGGTGTCGTCACCGCGTCCCAATCCGGTCCTGGCGCGTGCCCTGCATCGGGCGGTGGGTCGCTCCGCTTCCTTTGCAGTGGAGGGGTGTACGGCATCTTGCCGTGAAAGTCGTGCAGCGACCCTCATGATTGGAGGGTGGAGGGAGGCTTCCCCCATCCATGAAGGTTTGACCGTCACCGTGGCGCTGGATCTGAATGGCACCTCCTGGCTGGTTTCGGACAAACAGGCCAGGATCGCCCTGACCGAAACCGATGCCCTGATCGCCCTGCATCAGCGTCTGGGTCCCCGCGATCCGCTCTTCGATGCCTTCCTCCTGACCCACACCCTGACCCCGCTGTGCGAGGATGTTCTGGTCTGGCAGGATGCCGTTCCCATTCAATGGTTGCCGACCCCGGGGTGGTTGAGTCTCATCGCCTGGTGTTTGCCGGGTGTGTTGCGGGTGGAAAGTCGCTATGCTCGCCAATGGGAGCCTTTGCGCCGCTGCTGGGAACAAAAAGTCGAGCATCGGGTGGGGTGGGGCGGGGGAGACCTCTGGTCGTGTCGTGGTGTGGCGGAGTTGTCGGAAAGCCTGGGATTGATCCGCTTCAGCCTGCACACCCCGACGCAAACCCTGAGCGGTCATTTGATCCGTCATGGCTTGCAGGCCGACCACGGCATTGTTGGGTGGGAGAGCTTGATCCAGGGCCATGCACCACTCTCTTCAGTCACAAGCGGATCCTGATGTGAACGACACACCAAGAGACCAGCTGCAACGGATTCTGATCGTCGACGACGAACGCCTCCAGATCGACACCCTGGTCGCGGCGATCAGGCCGTTTTACAAGGTCATGGTCGCCCACAACGGCGAACAGGCCCTGAAGGCTGCCCGGGGATCCCCGCCACCCGACCTTGTCCTGTTGGATATCGTCATGCCGGGTATGGATGGCTACGCCGTGTGCCACCAATTGAAACAGGATGACAAGACATGCGCCATTCCCGTCATCTTCATCACCTCCAAAAACGAGGCGATCGATGAAACCAGGGGGTTTGACCTGGGTGCTGTGGATTACATCAGCAAACCAATCTCTGTTGCCGTGGTACGGGCGCGCATCAGGACGCATCTTGCCCTGAGCGCGGCGCTCAAGAGCCAGGAGGAGCAAAACCTCAATCGCCGCCGCTGGATGGCCGACATCTCCCATGAGTTGCGCACTCCGCTGGCTGTATTGCGCGCCCAGGTGGAGGCGATGCAGGATGGCATTCATCCCGCCGATGCCACCACCCTGGGGGTGCTGCATGGCGAGGTGATGGGGTTGTCGCGTCTGGTGGATGACCTTTATCTGTTGGCGCGAGCCGATCTGGGTGCCCTCTCGGTGGAGATGAATCCCGTGGAGCCGCTGGCCATTCTTGAGGATCTCCTGGAGAGTTTTGCGCAGCGTCTGGCCGGTGCGGGGATCACCCTGGAGATGCACCTGCCTGCCGAAAGACCCTGGGTGACGCTGGGTGATCCGCGACGGTTGCGCCATCTGTTGACCAATCTGGTGGAGAACTCTGTCCGCTATACCGATGCCGGTGGGCGATTGCTGGTCACCGTGGTGGTCGAGGCCGATGCCTTGCTGGTACGTTTTGACGACACCCCGCCCCCTGTGCCGGTCGAGGAGCTTCCCCGGTTGTTCGATCGTTTCTATCGGGCGGAGAGTTCACGCAGTCGGGATCATGGGGGGTCGGGGTTGGGGTTGGCCATTTGTCAGGGGATTGTCGCGGCGCATGGTGGGACCATTGCGGCTGCGCCCTCCCCGTTGGGGGGGTTGCGTATCGATGTCGTCCTGAAAAAAAGTGTTTGAAAGAAACAAGGAGGTCACCATGTCCGACCGGATACCCAACATTCTGGTGGTGGAAGATGAACACAGCATCGCAGGCATTTTACGCGATTACCTGTTGCGGGCCGGCTTTACCGTGACCCAGGTCGGCGATGGCCCTGCCGCCCTGCGCGCGGTGGCGGAAAAGGCACCCGATCTGATCCTGTTGGACCTCATGCTGCCGGGGATGGATGGATTGACGGTATGCCGGGAGGTACGCAAAACCTCGTCGGTACCCATCATCATGGCCACGGCCCGGGTGGAGGAGCTGGATCGTCTGCTGGGCATGGAGCTGGGAGCCGACGACTACATCTGCAAGCCCTTCAGTCCCCGCGAGGTAGTGGCCAGGGTGAAGGCGGTGTTGCGTCGTGTCCAATCGGTGCCGAAGGAGAGCCGGGATGGCCTGACCCTGACGATCGACAAAAACGCCCAGCGCGCCAGCGTCAATGACCAGCGCCTCGATCTCACCCCCACCGAATTTCGTCTGTTGCGTCTGCTGGCTTCCCATCCTGGCCGCATCTACTCCCGTTCGCAAATCCTGGAGATGGCCTACGACGACGACCAGGAGGTCTCCGACCGGGTGGTCGATAGCCACATCAAGAATCTACGCCGCAAGATCGCCCGCGCGGCGCCGGATCACGAGGTGATCCATTCGGTGTATGGCATGGGCTACCGCTACGAAGTATGAGAAGAGAGGTCGTGATCAGACCATTTTATTGGCAACATGGACAAGATTTTCGGTCAGCATGTTGACATAACTGCCCAGCTCATTGTCATACCAGCCGTAGATGACGGCCTGGGTGATGGGGATCTCGACAATGGGAGATTCGAGAGTGGCGCGTACCTGTTCTGGAATATGGGGAAGTTGGCGCAGATCGACGCGGGTGAAGGCGGTGCGCGTGTGGGTTTCGCTGGCCTCGATACTGGCGGCGGCATGGGGAAAGCCGATGATGTCCGACGAGACATTTTGCACATCGCTGTAGACCAGATACCCGGCGTAGGAGCCTTCGGCGGCATCCTTGTAGATGGTATTGATATCGCTGCGATTGATGGGTGAAACGGCATTGGCGGACTGCATATTGACCGACAGGATCACCAAAGAGCCGGTGCTGGTGGGAATGCGCACCGATTCAGCCATGAAGCCAATCTTGGCCATCTCCGGAATGACCAGGCGCAAGGTTTTGGCGGCACCTGTGGTGGTAAGAATGATGTTATTCATGACACTGCGGGTTTTGCGCAGGTCGGTGGCTCCGGCCTTGGGCATGGTATCGAGAACGCTCTGGCTGCCGGTGACAGCATGCACCGTCACCATGGAAGCGGAAAGAATCCGTTCGGCGCCCAGGTGATCCAGCAGCGGCTTGACCATGAAGGCCAGGCAGGTTGTCGTGCAGGATGCCGCCGAGACGATGGCATGCCGGGCCGGATTGTAGGCTTCGTCGTTGATGCCCATGACCACGGTGACGGCATCTTCGGGCATGGCCAGCCCCTTGTTGCGTATCTTGAACGGGGCAGAGAGAACCACCTTGCCGGCTCCGGCTTCCAGGTGCCCGCGTAGTGATCCGCCTTTTTCGTTGGCTGGCGTGGCAGGGTCGAGGAAGGCCCCGGTGCAATCCACCACCAGACGCACTCCGTGGTCGCGCCAGGCCAGGTCGGCCGGATTGCGGTTTGCGCGAAGAAACTTGACCGGGACACCATCGATGACGGCTGTGCCTTCTGCCTCGTTGGCCTCTTCGACGACCCGCCCCCCCTGGTATCCACGCAAAAAATTGCTCAGATGACCGTAGGTGCTATCGGTCGTTGCCATATGCAATAGATCATGCAGTGAGCATCCGACCGGGCGTCCAACGTTGACGACAATTTCGGGAAAGTGTTTCAGGGCCAGTTGGCGCCACAGGGTCAGTTTGCCGATGCGTCCCAGGCCGTTGATGCCGAGTTTCATGGTGTCTTTTTCCCTCAGATTTGGGGCGAAGCCCCAAAAAATCTTTATTATTAAAAGGGGTTGGGGGATCCAAGGGGGAGGCTCCGCCTGCCCCCTTG
>JADGCJ010000140.1 GCA_015229045.1 Magnetococcales bacterium | reverse complement strand
CGTACATGCTTTTAAGAGGCATCTGAATTGACAGGAGAAACTGATAAAATTATAAAAAAGTCGCGTTATTTATTTATATATGATGCAGATTCAAGAAGTTTTGATATAATTTTTGATGAATTCATGAGGGATTTTTCTGAAATCAGCGACATTTATGGAAAAGAGCAGTGGATATCTGGAAATATTGTGGTTGATAAAAACAACATGGCAGGAATTGTTGATGGAGATAAGGGTATTTATATATGGGGAGATCCAAAAAAAGGAGGAACATTGGAAGATATTCTTATTCCTTTACTGCAAAAAGATCATGCGCAATTGATAGAGAAGTCGAATGATGCCGTCACAAACATGTTTGATTGGAAAATACAAGACCCGGTAAAAGAAATTGCCATAGCCGAAAAATCAAAAAAGCAGAAGGCGATCATCACCTTGGCAGGGCAAAGAAAAAGGCCCGGATCATCCATGAATGTCATGATTGATCAGACTGGCTTGATCACTGGCAATGCATTAAACGCCTTGCCAAGCGTAAAAGAATTTGCTGATTTTATTTCAAAATTTGCGGAATTTAAAAAATTGTTTGGCACCATTTAAACCAGTTCCTTTCGTTTTTTCGGAAATACACACATTTCGAAGTGAACACGGTTTGGCGTATACCAGGACATATTCATTTTCATGAGCAGGTTGCGATTGAAAATTTTCCAATCGTTTAACCGAAAGTTCACATCAAGATTTAATTTCAAGGGGTCGCACCACACATGGTAGCGAGGGAAGCCGTCTCCGCAACCGTTGGGTTCGCAGTGTCAACAAAAGAGAGGGCAATTTTCGCCCTGCATGCATTCCAGGTTGCCGTACTTCTGGCGGTCAATGCGGCCGTATTCGTCCGGGCTTGACGGGTCACATCACCAAACTGTGTAACAGCAATGCCGCCCAGAATGCCAATCACCAAAATCACGATCAAGATTTCAATCAGAGTGAAACCGGTTTGACCCTTGCCTGCTTTGCAACGGGTGGTTTTCATGATTTTTCACCATGATGGCGTGCTGTACTGGTTCCGCAGGCTGCCAGCACTTTGGTTGATGGAATTAAAAATTTTCCTGCCAGGATACAGCACTCATGGTGACTCGTCTCCCTTCGTTCAGATTTCTCAAGGCTTCGTCATAATAAAAATCGGCGGTACCATTGGCTTTGGAAACAATTCGACCGCGCACGGCACCCGTGAAATCGGCATTGCCATTCATCGTTATGGATGCCAGAGGCGCATAAGTCACACTCTTGGCCGAGGCACCCCCATTCAGATTGATTGTACCACTGCCGCTGCTATAGATTCTGAACTGACTCGCTGTACCGCTGTTCATGATACCCTGGGCACCGATATCGACCGGGCCTGTTGAATAGACAGTTACGGATGAACTGCTGTCAATCAATATTTGCCCGGTTACGTTGAGGGTTCCACCACCGGCCATATAAATGGTGAGGTTGGCTCCACTGACCAGGGAAAGAGACGTGGTATTGCTGATTGTAAAGTTTCCCCCGCCCGTTATATAAATATTGAACTCCCTGGTTCCTGTTGCAGGTCCGGTAAAAATCAAGTCAACATTATTATTTGGATCGTAAGAAGTGCAATAATAATCCGTTGCAACAGAAATAGTCGCATCGCTTGCCGGGGTGCAACTGGATGCAACGGGCAAGGTCCCACCATATTTGCTGGTCAGATACGCAGACATGCTGTCTGACACCAAAGAGACAACATTCAGGGGATCACAATCCGCCGCTGTGGTCGTGGGTGCCTGTCCGGCATTGTGTGCCCCGACAACCGAACCGGTGATGGTCCCGGTCACTGACGCATCACCACGCACAATTGAACTGCCACCCACAGTGAGATTGCTGCCGGCTCCGGTGGTCAAGGCATCGCCCCTCAAATCCACACTTCCGGAAAGAGAAATATGGGCGGCAGGATTGATGGTTTTCACATCACCATTGTAGAGATTGGTCCCGCCGGTCGTTGAATTGATACTGTTGGTTTCCATGTCACCACCCATGACCACCCCTTCACAACCGACCATGCCGGTATCCCACAATCCCGAAACCGTACAATTCATGACTTCCTGTATGGTGCGTTGGGCCGTTTTGGCAGTACCTGTTGCATTCAACTGAAACTGATTGCTGCCCAGGCTGGTCACGTTGACGGAAAAATCCTCGCCGGTGGCCAACGAACCCGTCAGAGGCAGGGTGAGGCCGGTGGTGACACATTGGTTGGCTTTCAGGCGATATTTGGCGTTTTCCAGACCGGACTCGGCCAGGAACAGGGCACGTCCTCCCTGGGTTTCCTCGATGGTTGCCAGGGTATCCACCCCGGCCATCCGCACGGCAGCCGCCACCATGGCCCCGACTCCCAGAATCAAAAACAAGGCCACCAGCAACATGGAACCGGACTCTTTCGCAGGCGCGTTCATCGCTAATTCCTCGGATTGACACTGGTCGAAAACAGAATATTTCCACCCTGCCGCCGGGTGAGGGAAAGCGCGATATCCAGCAAGGTCACCGGCGGGGCATTCCCATTGGAAGTGAACTGCACCGACGCCACCTGATCCGCCAGAACCACCGCAACCCCATCCTGGGTTCTGACCAGCGTACTGCCAGTCACGGAATAGGTGACGGTGGACCCACCGCCCGGCGGAGTAAACTGGATCTGGGTACTGTTGTTGTAGGGCGGGTTGACAAAGCCGGTAGAACCACGCAGTTCCCGGGTCATCCGGGCCATGGCCAGACGCCCCTGGCTGGTGACTCCATTCAGGTCACGCTCCTGCATGTAGGCATCGAGAAAATTATCGATCAGAGGTGCCGTCATGCTGGTGAGGATACCCATGATCAGGATCACGATGAGCATTTCCACAAACGTGAAACCGTTCTTTCGCCTTGCCTGAACCCTGTTCTCTGGTCGTGCCATCCTTACGGATTTCATAAATCACCAAGCAGGGATTGATGTTGCTGAAACATTGGCGCAGCAGATTTCGCATACCCTTTTGTCGAGTCCATGATTTGCAAATAAATCAAAGCATACATGATTAATAACATTATTATAAATTGCAAAACTCAAAAATTCTAATGTGCGTACACGCCAAAACAGAAAGGGGGAATGTCCTTGTCTCGAACAGGACACTCCCCTCATCCCACTTTGAACTGTCTATCCGACCACACCCAGGACAAACAGATACCGGGCTTTTGCAACCGCGATTATTCTGTCAAGGCTGCCACAGAACCCCCTCCACCCGTAGGAGCTGCCCCACAAAGCCCGTTCGCAGCGGACAGGTTTGCGAACGTTTGGCCTGCCGCCTTTCCTTTGGTGATGCAGGAATTCCATGTTGTCATATTCTTATCCGACATGGTGTTGGCGTTCGTCGTCGCTGTTCCGGTCACATCACCAAACTGTGACACGGCTACACCACCCAGGATACCGATCACCAGAATCACGATCAACAACTCGATCAGGGTAAAACCTTCTTGGCCTTGGCCGGATTTGCGATTGGCGGTTTTCATGTTCGTTCCCCTTTATTTGTAAGGTTTCATATGCAAGAAACTTCGGTCCGGGAACCACTCCCGGGACCGGCTGGCCCACTTGGGCGTCGCCTACCATGTTTCAATTCGCGTGCCATGTTTAGAATTACCATTAAATTCAACATATAAAAAGGAACTTTTCCCCGGACCGGCCTTTTTTTGGAAAAACAACCCCCGTGGCGATGAACAAAGGAAATGAAGCTTTCCATTAATAGGGAAACGTTCATTGACATCACAAACCAGACTGCCCAATCGATGGTAACGATTGTTGACGTTGTGGTGTCTGAAGCAATGGATATATAATTTTGGAAATTCTGGCAGCCGGAGGCTGCCAGCCTTTCAGTCCATTGCAAGGAATTTTCCAGATCATGAGGTGGAAGAAATGCTGAAGCAGAGTCTTACTTTCTCTGGAGTTGCCTGTGCGCTGTCATTGTTGGTTCTTCTGACCCCGGCCAAGGGTGGTACAGCTTGCGAAAGCTCCGAATGCTTCCAGAAACAGGCTACTGAAATCGACATCCTGGCCCGCAAACGTAAAACAGATCAGGCTCAGAAAAAAAAGGAATTTGAAGATCTGCACCAGTATGAATCCCTCCGGATCGAGGCCATGGAGACCACCGCCAGCATCTACAAATCCATCGCCGAAATTCATGATATCTGTAAAAAATCCGAGGGACGGGACAAGATTGCCGAGATCATGAACCAACTGAACAAAATTCAGATGCGCGATCAGGACAAGGACAAGGCGAAGCTGGCCAAAAAATATTTGCAAAATGCCAGGAAAGCCCTGGAAGAGGCTCAAGTCCTGTGCAAAGGGACGTAGCCACAGAGCAGGCATGAACCGACTGCAATGCCGAGCAGGCCAACTGAACAGATCAGACCAACTGGCAGGTCAGGCCAATGAGCAAATCAGGCCTGCGCGTGAGTTTCGTTCACATCTGATACTGAATCATCTTCCGGTGCAGCCACTGGCGGGTAATGCCAAGCCGGCGAGCTGTTTCCTGTTTGCTGCCATGGCTGGCCTGAAGGGCCGTGGCAATGCAGTGGCGTTCCAGGGCCTGTAAATGGACTTTCAGGGGAGCATCCCCGGGGGGAAGTGGATAGGCTGGCAAACAGGACTGGTCAGGCAAGTCGGAGGGGGCAACCGACAGCCCTGTGGCATCTCCCGGCAAAAGACTCTTTGTTTCCTGGGGAACAAGGGCTTTCTGGCGCAACTCCAGGGAACAGTTTTCCGGAGTCATCACCCCATGTTCCGGGGTCAAGGTCACCAGACGTTCGACCTCCCGGCGTAATTGGCGGACATTGCCTGGCCAAGCGTAACTCTCAAACAAGTGCATCACTTCAGCAGAAAATCCATTGACCTGCTTCTGGAACCGACGACAGGTCTCCCGCAGAAACGCCTGCGCCAGGGGCAGAATCTCTTCCGGTCGTTCCCGCAGGGGGGGAATATGCACCTCCACGGAAAAAAGACGGTAATAGAGATCCTCGCGAAACCGACCTTCGGCCACTTCGCGGCGAATATCCTTGTTGGTGGCACTGATGATGCGAAACTGGAATTTATTCACCTTGTTGCTGCCCAGCCGACTCCCCTCCCCTTCCTGAAGAACCCGCAAAAATTTGGGCTGGATGGCCAGAGGGAGATCAGCAATTTCATCCAGAAACAAGGTTCCCCCATCGGCCTCTTCAAACCGCCCCTTGCGGGCAAGAACCGCACCCGTAAAAGCCCCCTTTTCATAACCAAAAAATTCGCTTTCCATCAAATTTTCCGGGATGGAGGCACAATTGACCGCCACGAAAGGCTTGTCTCTGGCTTGGCTGAGGTCGTGAATCAGGCGGGAGATGACCTCCTTGCCGGTACCATTTTCCCCGCTGACAAAAATATTGACCGGCGTTCCTGCCACCGAGCGGACAAAGGCCAACACCTCCTGCATGGCCCGGCTCTCGGCAATGATATTCCTGCTGGCAAGGAAAGCCGGATTCATGCCCCGCAGGGTGTCATTGATCTGTTTGGAAACAGAGAGGATATCACCTTGAATACGTATATTGTCGATGATCATGGAAAGCTGGCGCATGATCTTCAGGAGTCGTTCCTGATCGTCGAGGGTAAACCCGCCGGGATGGACCTTGTTGAGAAGTTCCACCACCGCAGTCACGGCTGAATTGACACGACTCTGTACCGGCACACAAATGAGGTTGCGGGTGACAAAACCGGTCCTGGCATCGGTACTGGTATGAAAGCCCGGGCGCTGATCCAGGCCATTTTCCACGATGCAGGCCCCGGAAGAGACCGCCCGCCCCACGACACTCCCTTCCAGGGGAGCCTCGATCTGGCGAAATTTCAACCCGGTGCCCACCTTGAGCCAAACATTGTTTTGCCGCAGATCCACAAAAAAAATGGAACACCGTTCCGCCCCGATCAGACCTGGAAGAATTTCGACATAAAATTGCAACAAGGATTCATGATCGTCGATGGTCCAGGAGTTTTGAACCTGTTCCAGACAATTTTCGAGTTGATGCAATTCGCGTTGCAGATCATGGAGGTCCGACATGATACTCCCGCTTGCAGGAAGAGGCACCGATGGTGCCGCATGATACCATCCATCCTGAACCATCATCCAGGTGCCACGCCGTGGCCGGAAGAGCCGCTATTCCTTGATACGAGGTTACACCTTGTAATGGCACAAAAAATTGCGTACAATGACAGCAGCGAGGAAACTGTTTTACGCTGCGAAACTCGACAATGGCAAAAGGGACCGAAAAGACCAGGAACATGCGTAAATCTTTGTTTCTATTTGGCAATAAAGGGAATCCCGGCCGCGCCAAAGGGGGACTGCTCGGTGTGGGACTCTGGTCGGATTTTTGGGTTCTGGTCCAGGTTGAAGAGCATGCCAAGGGTCCCTTGACGGTCGGAATCTGCGAGTTCATCCCTGTCGAAGGAGATGGACCGGCACGTCTTCTGTCAATCCTCCAGCAAAGAAATATTGAAAAAAGTCAGGGAGTTGGTGTCCTGACACCGGGCCAATACCGAACCTTTCTGGAAGAGTCCGTCAATGCCCCGCCGGAAGAGTTGGGATCCATCATGCGCTGGCGGGTGCGGGACCGACTGGATTTCCCGGTGGAAAATGCAGTCATCTCCGTGCAACCCGTTGCGATTCGCAAAAAGGATGATACCGCCGAAAAATCCATGGTGAACGTGTTTATCGCCAACCAGGATGAGATCATCCGGCTCAGCACCCTGGCCACCAGGCTGCACATGACCCTCCTGGCTGTGGATGCACATGAATCGGCACTCCGCCATGTGGCATCCCACCTGGATGACAGCACGGCCGGCGGCATGATCCTTCTGCATGTCGGCGTCCAGGATACCCAGGTCATGGCCATCCGCGAGACGGAAATCGTTTTTTCGCGCCGCATCAAGGTTGGAACCGAACGCCTCCAGGAACTGCTGCGCGTCGAAACAACCGGCCGGGAAAAGGCACTGACCTCTGCCGTGGAACCCCTGGCCATGGAGTTGCAGCGCACACTGGAGTACATCCGAACCCGGATGCAGATGACAGTCGGAAAAATATACCTGGCTCCCCTGGAAAATCCGGTGGCCGGTCTTTCCGAAACTCTGGGCAGACTGTTGCCCGGCGTGGTTGTCTCTCCGCTTGATCTTGCAAAAATATTCAACTTTGTCAACGGGATACCTGAAGAACGCAACCTGGCCATGGCCTTGCCGGTCCTGGGAGCAGTCTTGGGCCAGATCAGAAGTTCCCATACCCAGGTCAATCTGCTCGAAGAACGCCTCCGCCCCAAAACAAATCTGCTGTCAGGCAAACCGATCCTGGGAATGGGACTCCTCTCCACCCTCATTCTGGGTCTGCTTTTGGGAACGCTGCAATGGCACATGGGACGCATACGGGCAGAGTTTGCCCAGGTCAGCAGCCGGGAAGCCACCCTCCAGGCGGAAGTTCAGCAACTGGTTGACAGCGCCACGGACAAAGCCCTGAACATACGTCTGGAAAATATGGCGCAACAACTCATGGAAAAAATATCCATCAACAAGCGACTCATGGAATTCCTGAGCGGCAACAAACTGGGCCAGCAGGAAGGATTTGCCGGACATTTGGAGGATCTCTCCCAATGCGTCATCCCCGGGGTCTGGTTGACAGGCATCACCCTCCAGAACGGGGGGCAGGATATGGGATTTTCCGGCAAGGGAGAGTCCATGGAACTTGTCCCGCGCTTTATTGAATCCCTGGGACGTACCGCACATTTTCGCAACAAGCGTTTTGATATTCTGCAAATAATGAACAAGAATGCCGATGATGGGGAGCCTGTCAGCTTCCTGTTGCGCACCAAGCATATCCCGGATATGAAAAAACCATGAGTACCCCTCAAAACTCCTCCCTGGCAGGACGCATCGATGCCCTCTCGCAACGGGAACGCATCATGATATTGGGCGTCCTGATACTCATTCCCTGGGTGGTCGCTTTCAAGATCATCCTGCGTCCTTTGCTGATTGAACGCATACAAACTATTGAAAATACTTCTGTATTGTCAAAATCAATCCTGGATCTGACCACGCGACTGGAACGCCTGAAAGGCACCCGGACCGATCCCCTGACACAGGAGAATGTCCGTCTGGGAGGCTATCGAAAAGAGCTGGAAGCTTTGGAAAACGATGTATCCAAAGCCATGAAAAAATTGGTCGCCCCCCAGGAAATGACCATCGCCCTGGGCACCCTGCTGCGCAACAGCCCAGGGATCACCCTGACCGAACTCAGAAACATGCCGGTCCAACCCATCGTCATCCATTCAAAAAAAGATCACGCTTCCCCGCCCATTGAAAAAGGTACCCTGCCG
>JADGCJ010000013.1 GCA_015229045.1 Magnetococcales bacterium | reverse complement strand
AAAATCAAAATGGTGGGCCCACCAGGATTCGAACCTGGGACCGACCGGTTATGAGCCGGCGGCTCTGACCGCTGAGCTATGGGCCCGCTTGGGGGTTACATCATCTGGACTTTTGCGTCAGGATTCAAGGAAACTCCTGAGTTTACGGGAACGGGTGGGGTGGCGCAGCTTGCGCAGGGCTTTGGCTTCGATCTGGCGGATGCGTTCGCGGGTGACGTGAAACTGCTTGCCGACCTCTTCAAGGGTGTGATCGGTTTGCAGGCCTATGCCGAAGCGCATGCGCAGAACATTCTCTTCGCGGCCAGTCAGGGTTTTCAAGACCCGCCCGGTGGTATCGCGCAGATTGGACATGATCGCCAGATCGGAGGGTGAAAGCATCGATTTGTCTTCGATAAAATCTCCGAGATGAGAATCCTCCTCGTCACCCACGGGGGTTTCCAGAGAGATGGGTTCCTTGGCAATCTTGAGAACCTTGCGCACCTTCTCCAGACTCATTTCCATTTGTTCGGCGATCTCTTCCGGAGTGGGTTCGCGGCCAATCTCCTGCACCATCTGCCGACTGGTACGCACCAGTTTGTTGATGGTCTCGATCATATGCACCGGAATGCGAATGGTGCGCGCCTGATCGGCAATGGATCGCGTAATCGCCTGCCGAATCCACCAGGTGGCATAGGTGGAAAATTTATAGCCACGCCGCCACTCAAACTTATCCACTGCCTTCATCAGACCAATGTTGCCTTCCTGGATCAGATCGAGGAACTGCAAGCCCCGATTGGTATACTTCTTGGCAATGGAGATGACGAGACGCAAATTGGCCTCGACCATCTCTTTCTTGGCCTGGGCAGCTTTGCGTTCGCCATTGAGAACCTTCTGGTAGGTGGCCTTCAGATCACCGATACTCTGCCCGGCCTCGACCTCCAAATGACCCAGGGATTTCTGAATCTCCAGAATTTTTTCAGAGTGTTGAATAAAACGCTGCCACGCCTGATCTGGATTACCGACCAGCTGCCCCAACCACTCGGGATTGCTCTCGTTGCCGGGAAAGACACTCAGGAAGTACTCTTTGGAAACGCCCGTCTTGTCGACAAGTTCCAGAATTCTTCCCTCCAAGGCCCGCGCCCGATGCACAAAGTTTTTTATCTTTTGCACCAAACGGTCACGCTGCTTTTGAGAAAACTTGACGTCCGACACCACCTCCACAATGTGTTTTTTGCATGAATCATACTGTTTCTGAAAACGTTTTAATTTACTGGCGTTGCCTTCGTCGCGGGCCAAATCCATCTCCGCCAGGATCTGCTTGAGATTCTCATTTTCCCGGGCGATGGTGTCGAAGGTCTCCTGGGTCTGGCGGATCAACTCACGCATGCGACCACCATCGTCGACAGCGGGGTGATCGGAGGAGACAACGTCGTCGCCTACCAGATCGGCGAGGACATCCAACTCGTCAGGTTCGAGGGCTGCTTCCTTGATTTTTTCCCTGACGGGGGGCTCGCTCGACCCTTCCTTGTCGGATTTCTTTTCGGAGGGGGAACTTTTCGAGTCCAGAATCAGGTCGGCGTCGGAGCCCAGGAGAGGGGAGTCGTGGTCATTATCTTCGTCATCTTTATTTTCGTTATCTTCCTCCCCCTCCTCTTCATCCTCATCGCCATCGATGCCATCTTCGTCGACGCCATTGCTCTCTTCCAGGGTCGGCGGGGCAATGTCGAGGATATCGCGCAACGAGATTTGATTGTCGCGCAGTTTTTCTGCCAGACTGATGACCTCCCGAAAGGTCGATGGAGCATCGCAAATGGCGGCAATCACCTCATTGCAGCCGACCTCAATCCGTTTGGCAATGACAATCTCCCCTTCGCGGGTGAGCAGCTCCACCGACCCCATCTCCCGCAGATACATGCGCACCGGGTCATCGGTTTTGCCCAGATCGATATCGTCGATACCAACTTCCAGGGGAGAGCGCTTCTCCGGGGAGTCGATATCGTCAATTTCAATCTCTTCCCCTTCAAGAATTTTGTCTTCGCCAATTTTATCCAGGTCTTCCGGCTTCTCTTCCAGCGCGTCTTCCGGTTCGTCCACCAGGCTGATGCCCATGTTGTCCAGAAGGGCGACGACATCTTCGATCTGTTCTGCCGACGTTATGTTGGTGGGAAGGACGTCATTGACCTCGTCAAACGTGAGAAAGCCCCGCTCCTTGCCGTGCTCAATGAGCCGTTTCATGTGGGTCCGGGTAATATCGTCACTCATAGGGCTTGTCCACACTGAAGGTTGTCGTTCCTGCCTGGTGATTCATGGCAATCAATGCATGGCGGGTGCCATGCGTCTTTTCAGATCGAGGCGCGCTTTCTCCTTTTTGTACCCGCTCAACTGCATAAGCTCCTGATCGGTCCAACTGCCTGTGGCCCGGTTTTTCTCCTCCAGGCGGCGAATATCACGATCGATGCTGCGCCGCAGGCAGGTGTCCAGGCACCCTTCCAGCTCTTTTTCAATGTTGTCCGGTGTTGTCTCTTCGGCCTCCAGGATTGCACGGGCCAGGGTGCGCATCCCCGGGGATGAAAATTGTTCCAGCGGAAGAGGCACCTCATCGTGACAGGTATGGCCGATCTGGATGCACTCCCGGAGAAGGGCATTCAGGTGAGGATTCTCCAGTTCCAGGCGGTCCAGATCATCTTCCAGGTCGTGCAAAAATTGTGGACGGCGCAGCAGAATGGCCAGCAGCAGCTGTTCAAAATTGCGTCCTGTCGTGGCTGACCGCGAAAAGATTGCCGGGCGGGGACCCTCCTGGAAACGTCCGCCGGTTTGGACACCACCACTTGAAGAGGGCAATCCTGGTCGATGCTGCAAGGCAATTTGACCTAAAACCTGCGCACTGGACAGACCGAAGCGTTGCCCCACCTTGTCGGCAAACAGATCCCGCAACAGCGGATCGGCCACTTTGAGCAGACGCTCGCGGGAACGATGGATCAGGGCGGCGACGCCCTCCGGTGTGTCGACCTGCAGATCCTGGCTCAGGTTTTCCAGCAGAAAGTCGAGCAGGGGTTTGGCCTTGCGCAGGCGTCCTTGAAACCCTTCGCTCCCCTCCTGGCGAACCACCTGGTCGGGATCCTCTCCCTTGGGCAGGAACACAAAATCGACGCGCCGATCCGCCACCAAGCCATCCATGACCCGTTCCAGGGCGCGCCATGCGGCTTTCTGCCCGGCCATGTCGCCATCAAAACAGAACGTTATATGATGACAACGGCGCCACAGCAGGTGCAAATGCTCCATGGTCATGGCGGTGCCCAGGGTTGCGACCGTGTTGTTGAAGCCGTATTCGGCCAAGGTGATCAGATCCATATAGCCCTCGACCACGAGGACACGTTTCTGGCGCTGAATGGCCTCCTGAGCCTGATCAAGACCATACAGAATACGCCCTTTTTGGTACAACTCGGTTTCGGGGGTGTTGATATATTTTGGCTCTCCGGGTTCCAGCGAGCGTCCGCCGAACCCTGCCAAACGCCGCCGATGATCGTAGATGGGAAAGGTGATCCGATTGCGAAATCGATCATAGAAATTGCGGCGCTTTTCCTGGGCGTTGCCCGTATCTCCGGGTTCGGTATCGCGCATGACGCACAAGCCAATTTTTTCCAGATTTTCGCCGGCGGCGGCACCTCCGCCAAAATGGTTCAAAAGGTTGCGCCAGCCGGGCGGGGCGAACCCTAAACCGAATTTCTGGATGGTTGCCGTTTTAAGACCTCTTTTTGCCAGATAAGTTCTACCGGGTTCTCCATCGGAGGTGGTGAGCCGGGTCTGGTAGTAGCGATTCACGGCGGACAACAGCTCATGGAGCTGACTCTGGCGCACGCGTTGCGCTGCCATATCCTGACTTTGCTGCGCATGGTGCGGGTCCGGAGGCGGGAGTTCCAGCCCGGCTTCGCTGGCGAGCATCTCCACGACATCCTGAAAAGGAATCCCCTGGATCTGCATGAGAAACTCAATGGCATCTCCTTTGGCATCACAGCCAAAGCATTTGAAGTAGCCGTGATCGCTCCGCACGTTGAAAGAGGGCGTCTTCTCCTTGTGAAAAGGACACAACCCCACCCAACTGGTGCCTTTCCTCTTGAGATGGACGTGCCGACCAATCAGGTCCACCAAGTCGATCCGCTCCTTGAGCCGGTCAAGAAAGCTGTCCGGATAACGCGCCATCCAGGGCCAGACCCCGCTTGCTTCAGGAGACCGTCAGAGCGGCTTTGACCATGGCCGAAGCCTGCCCCATATCGGCCTGTCCGGCCACCCGGTCTTTTAAAATTTTCATCACCCGCCCCATATCCCTGGAACTGGTGGCACCACTTTCGGCAATGATCTGTTTGACAAGGATCTCCAGATCTTCCGAGGAGATCGCTTTCGGCAAATAGGACTCCAGGAGGGTCGCCTCCCGTTCCTCCCGTCCGGCCTGTTCCTCCCTCCCAGCCTGGCGAAAAGCCGCGACAGACTCGCGGCGCTGTTTGATCAACGTGCGTATGACACCGTACATCGCGGCGTCTCCGGTGTCGTCCTGTCCCGATTTGTCCAGGTTGAGGACGGCAGCCCGCAGCATGCGGATGGCGGAAAGTCGCTCCGCATCCTGTGCCTTCATGGCCTCTTTCAGATCCTGGGTGATACGGTGGCGGAGATCCATGGCCTCTTGCCTTTTGTTCTCTTGGAAATGTATATGACGGGGGTTCGACGAGGTGCATCCAGGGCGAAAAAACGTTGTTTTTATTCTCCACACCGACAGCTCTGGACCTGCTCTTCGTCCCGGGCCAAAGACCGCCGTTGGGTCAACGGCGGCAGCTTTCTGCAATTCTCAAGCCATAATGGTTTCTTTTAAAGCACAAAAGCCCCTCTCCAGGGGCTTTTTAATAAACTCCACTTTGTATCCTTTCTTGTCAAGTTTGTCAAGTTGTTTTTCTCGATTACCCCCGACCTCGACGCACCCGGAGTCGAGTTGACCTCATGAGCCATGAAGGCAGCCACCAGCCTGCAAGGTACCTGTAGGGTGCTACGCTTTTCTTTCCCAACCACCGGATGATTTCTGGACCCAATATTCCATGGTGCAGCCGAGTTTCTGGTAGTGACTGTAACGTTGGCGGCTGGCAAGGTGGATTTCCTGATCGACATGGCTCTTGTCATGGGCAAAATCGATCACCAGATCAAATTGACCAGGGTTGTCCACGGGCCGACTGTTGGCAACGATCAACACCGTGGCGCCGTTTTGATCTTGCGGAGCGGTCCCGATCAGCAGAGGTTGGCGTTCCGGATCGGGTTCGTTGTCCAGGCCGTGCGGCAGAAAACTGTCATCAGGGTAGCGCCATAAAAACTGGTCGAGAAAGTGCGCCTGTTCAGGGTTGCTGGTGACTACATCGAGCCGCATGCCGCGTTCCAGGGCCTTGGCGGCCAGGCCGGCGATCAGTTTGAAAAGATCGACACCGGCGACCGCCTGATAGAATCGGACAATGGGTGGGCGGACGATGGGTGGGCGGACGATGGACGGGCTGTCCGTGGGCGGGCTGTCCGTGGGCGGGATCTCCTCGATGGTTCTGGCCATGTCAATCCATGTACTTCTGGGCAAAGCGGCACAGAAGCCTGACACCAAAGCCGGATCCACCCTTGGGGACATGCGGACGCCCGCTCTTTTCCTGTGCGGTGCCGGCAATGTCCAGATGGGCCCAGCGCCGCCCCTTTTCCACAAACCGGGAGAGGAAACACCCCCCCATGATGGTTCCGGCGTCCCGTGTCCCTGAATTTTTAATGTCGGCGATCTCCGATTTGATCTGTTCCTGGTACTCGGGATACATCGGCAGGGGCCAAAGCCGTTCACCGGAATCCTCGCCGGCCTGATGCAAAAGACGCGACAGACGCTTGCTGTTGCTCATCAAGCCGCTGCACTCGGTGCCAAGAGCCACGACACAGGCCCCGGTCAGGGTCGCCAGATCGATCAAATAGCGCGGCTGGAACCGCTCGGCATAATGCAGGGCATCGGCGAGGATGAGGCGTCCCTCGGCATCGGTGTTGATCACCTCGACGTGGATCCCCTTGGCCGTCTTGATGATATCCCCCGGGCGTTGTGCGCTGCCCGAAGGAAGGTTTTCCGCAGAGGGGACGACACCCACGACGTTGATGGGCAGTTGCAGGGTGGCGACAGCTTGCAGGAACCCAAACACGGCGGCACCGCCACTCATGTCATATTTCATGTTTTCCATTTTGTCGGCCGGTTTTAACGAAATACCCCCGGAGTCGAAGGTGATCGCCTTGCCGACCACGACCAGAGGTGGCTTGTCGCCACCGTTGCGATACTCCAGGACCATCAGTCGTGGGGGGTTGATGCTCCCCTGGCCCACGGCAAGAATGCCGTTCATGCCAGCGGCCTGCATCTCATCGATGCCCAGAATCGTCGTACGCAGACCATATTTTTCCCCCAGGTGGCGTGCCTGGTTGGCCAAATAGTCGGGGTTGATGACATTGCCCGGATGATTGCCCAGATCCCGGGCCAGAAACACCCCGCCCACCACAGCCCGTACACGCTTCAGGCGTTCTGTTACGACGGTCGCATCCTCCTTGCGCACGGCCAGGGTCAGCGTTTGCGGCTGGAAACGCTCCGCTTCGGGGATCTCCTGCCGGTAGTGATCGAAACGATAGCTGCCAAGCAGAACTCCCTCGGCGAGGGCTTCGGCAGCGGCGCTCCGCTTGATGCCGTGCTGATCCATGGCGATGATGCACAGAAGGTTCCCTGTCGCGGATTTTTTGGCCTGGCCAAAAATTGTTCCGCCGAGGCTCCGCAGGCGTTCGCGACCGATCTCATTTTTTTTACCCAACCCCACCAGCAAAAGAGAACGTACCCTGGATTCATCGCCGGATGGCGATGGCAGGAGCAGGGTCTCTCCCGGTTTGCCGTTGATCCAGCGGGCATCCAGGGCTGTGCGTACCGCCTTTTCCACCCCCTTGCCGCACTCTTTCAGGGCATCCTGGGGCTGGCGTCCTTCGTAGACACCTACGACCAGACACTCCCCTGACCACGCCGATGGTTTTCCGGCATCGGTATCAATCTTCATCAGGCGTTCGGACATGGCTGCATGTTCCTCATCTTGTCGGTTGTGTCCATTTTGCTTTGAGATTCGGCAGCGGATGCCGATATGATTGCCAGTTTTCCTGCCTGCAACAACCCATCGCTGTCACGACCCGACGGGGAGCATAACGACCAGCCCATGAAACGACTCTCCCGCTACCTGTTGGCAGAATGCAGTGTGACGGCAACCATTGCCATCGTTGTCTTGACATTTTTGGTACTTTTGCCACAGATCGTCAAGCTGATGTATCTGTGGATCGACAGCACCCTTTCCATCGGCATCCTGTTGCACATGACTCTGTTGATTTTGCCAAAATTCATCGTGGCAACCCTGCCTATGGCCTTGTTGATCGGTATCCTGTTGGCTTTGGGTCATCTTTCCCAGGAGAGCGAGATTGTCGTCATGCGCGCCAGTGGTGTCAGTCTCTACCAAATTGCCCGATCCATTGCAATTCTTGTTTTTTTGGCCACGCTCCTCTCATTGTGGTTGAACTGGGTTGCCGTGCCGCGATCGCACCAACTTTTCTATCAGTTGAAAAGTGTCATGTTGGCGCGCAACACATTGGCCATCAAGAGCAACACCTTTCAACAAATCCTGCCGGGTCTCACCCTCTACGTCCATGAACAGCATGCACCAGGACAAACTCTTTCCGGCATCCTGATTCACGATCAACGCAACGCAGCGGAACCAGAGACCATCATTGCCCGAAAGGGCCATTTGCATCATGACTCCATAGGACATCTGGCGCTTTATCTGGAGGGGGGAAGTCGTCAGCGGCAACTGCCCGACGGGGGGTTGCGACGTCTCGACTTTACCACCTTCGACATGGATCTGGGCCTGGATGGAACACCCAGCGAAGATCCGGAGACACGGGCCATTGCCACCTACACCTGGTCAGCCTTGAATCGGGCGACACAGAACGGTTCAGCCGAATCCATCCATATGGCCCGCATGGAGTGGCACCATCGGCTGGCGATCCCTGCCGCCACGTGCATTCTGGGTCTGCTGGCCATTCCGCTGGGCATCCAGCAAAGTCACCGCACCGGACGCAGTTTTGGTTTTGTGGTGGCAATTCTGGTCCTGATGCTGCACTTCACGCTCATCACCCTGGGTGAACTCCTGGCGCGTCGGCAGGCGTTGGATCCGGTGTCGGGCTACTGGTTGCCCAATTTGTTCATGACTTTTCTGGCTTTCCATGTCTTTCGGGCATCGGCGCATGATCGAGCGGTCTTTTTGGCCGATCGGATCAACGCACTCCTGGGCTCCCTGGTGCGCCTGTTCCAGGCGAGGCACAAGGCCTCTCCCCGGGGAGAGGAGTGACCATGCGCATCCTGTTTCGTTATCTGTTTCGTCGCTTCGCCTCGGGTTTTGCCCAGGTCCTGGGGGTATTTACGGCGCTGTTTTTCCTCTTGGACGGGGCCGAAGAGGTGCGACGCTTCAGCCATGCCCCGCATGCCGACTGGCAAAATGTCACCCAGCTGATGTTGTTGCGCATCCCGGCTTTTTTGGTCCAGTTGCTGCCACCCATCGTTTTGTTGACGACCTTGCTCGTGCTGTCGCGCCTGGCTCGCCACAATGAGATCACGGTCATGCGTGCCGGGGGTGTCTCCATCTATCGGGTCTTGACTCCGTTCATGGTGGGGGGGATTCTGGTGGCGTGTATGCAGTTTCTCATTCAGGATCAGATTGTTCCACGCGCCAATCAGGTTGCGCAACAACTGACCCAGGTGATTCAGGGACGGCAACCGGCGCTTTCGCTGACGCAGGGCAGCCAGGAGCTATGGCTGCGTGACGGCAACCGGATCATTCACGCCGAACAGGTCTCGGTGCAACATCGTGCCTTGTTGGGAGTCAATCTCTTCCACTTCGACGATCAATACAATCTGGTCGAACGCACGGATGCCCATCGGGCAGAGAGGCTTGCAGAAGGGTGGGTGCTTTTTCATGGTATCACCTACGACTTTCGCGCCGATGCCACCCCGCAACCCTTTCAGGAGCAGCCCTGGGATGTCACCCTGGAGACCGAACAGCTGGATCGCAGTACACCACCGCCGGATGCCTTGCCTGTCCGTCGTCTCTGGGTGATGGCGGCGCGTCTGGAGCAGGAGGGGTATGATGCCACGCTCTATTGGATGGTCTTGCAGCGCAAGATAGCCGATCCCTTTGCCACTCTGGCGGCTATTCTGTTGGCTTTTCCCTTCTCCTTGCGGCTGCATCGGTTGGGAGGGACGACCCGTTCCCTGACGGTAGGTATCCTGGTGGGGTTTTTAATGTTCATCATGGCGGACATGACCATGGCTCTCGGCGAGGGAGGACGCTTGCCGCCGTCGATTGCTGCCTGGTCGCCGGTGGTGCTTTTTGCCAGCCTGGGGGCCTTCCTGCTGATGCACCTGGAAGAGGATGCGCAAGTCTGAGGATGGGTGACAGAAATTCACCCATGCCGGGGGAGTTGTCTTGAACATGGTTCCATCATCGATACCGGGAAAGGGACACAGGATGTTCCGCATGGGAGCAAGCATATTTTCCTTGTTTTTACTGGGATACCTGGGAGTGTGCGCCTATTTGTATCTGATGCAGGAGGAGAAGGTCTTTGTGCCAAAAACCAGGATGGAAGAGACGCCGGCCCAGTGGGGATTGGACTATGCCGATGTTCATCTGACCAGCGAAGGACTCCGCCTGCATGGCTGGTGGTTGCCCGGCAAGACCGAGACGCCGGTCATCCTGTTTTTGCACGGCAATGCCACCAACGTAGCACGCCAACCCGAATTCGCCCTGTGGTTTCACCAGGTGGGATGGCCGACGCTGATGATCGATTATCGGGGGTACGGCAAAAGCGAAGGCCAACCCTCGGAGGCAGGGCTTTATGCCGACGCCCTGACCGCCTGGGATTACCTGGTGCAAGAAAAGGGCATTCCTGCCGAGAAGATCATCATCTACGGTCACTCCCTGGGAACGGGCGTTGCCTCCTGGCTGGCCACCCGGCGTGAACCGGGTGGGGTGCTCCTCGAAGGGGGTTTCACCTCGGTTCCCGATCGCGCCGCCGAGATCTATCCGCTCCTGCCGGTGCGCTGGCTGTCGCACATCGACTTTGGCAATCGTTCGCGCGTGGCCCAAATCCGGGCGCCGCTCCTCGTGGTCCACAGCCGAGAGGACACGGTGATCCCCTTTCATCATGGCGAACAACTCTTCGCCGCTGCCAACAGCACACAAAAAATGTTTCTCGAGATCGTGGGTGAACACAAGTACGCTTTCGCCCGTTGGCCCGGGTCGGTGGATGCCATGCATACTTTTGGCAAGGTGGTTGTGGAGAGAGGGTCGCACAAGAACCATCAACCCGGACGATGAAGCATCCGGTGCTTCCCTGGTTTGTGGCGATGACGATACCAGGAACTCCTGAACGGGTGCGGCATGACTCCCGGCCTCACGCAAGGACAAGACGATAACCCATGCCCGATTCCGTCAGAATGTGTTTCGGCACGTTGGGATCGTCTTCGAGTTTGCGGCGCAGGTTGGACATGTAGACGCGCAAATAATGGGTATGATCGACCTGATTCGGACCCCATACATCGCGCAGAAGGACACGGTGGGTCATGACACGTCCGGCATTGGCTATCAATTGTGTGAGCAGGCGATACTCGATGGCTGTCAGGTGAATCTTTTCACCACCCCGGGTCACCAGGCGTTGGACAAGATTGACCTCGACATCCCCAAAGCGGACAACGGAGTCCTGATCACCATGGGCACATGCAGCCCGTCGCAGCAAGGCACGCACCCGGGCCAAAAGTTCCGGCACCCCAAAGGGTTTGGTCAGGTAGTCATCGGCACCTGCGTCCAAAGCCCTGACCTTGTCGATTTCATCGGTGCGCGCCGACAGAATCAGGACGGGAATGTTGCACCATGCGCGCAGGTCACGAATGAGGTCAACGCCATCCATATCCGGCAGACCCAGATCGATGATGGCCAGATCCGGACGTCGGGTAGCCACCTCCATCAAGCCCTGTTTTCCGGTCTCGGCATCGACGACGGCATGCTGTTCCGCTTCCAGGGCGGCACGAACAAACCGGCGTATTTGTGGTTCGTCCTCGATGACGACGATGGCGATGGGAGGTGAAGACCCGGCAGACATCACCCCTCCTCCGGAATGGGCGGTGGATTGCCCACAGGCAGGAGAAGGAGAAAATTGGCCCCCCTCTCCGGAAGATTTTCGGCGCGCACACTCCCCCCGTGAGCCTCGACGATGGAACGCACGATGGCCAACCCCAGACCAAAGCCTGTCACTTTCGATTCCACGTGGCCACGGGTGAATTTTTCAAACACTTTTTGCTCCATGCCCGGTGGCAAACCAGGTCCATTGTCGCGCACGGAAACCCCCACAAAACCACCCTCCTGGCGAGCGGAAATGGTGATGATACTCCCTGGCGGGGTGTGTTTGGCAGCATTTTCCAGCAGATTGTTGAATACCCGCTCCATAAGGACGGTGTCCACGTCAAGAAGTGGCAGGTCGACTGACAGGTCGATGTGGACGGTATGCTGCACCAGGAGCGGCGCACAATGGCTCATGGCCAGGCCGATCATCTCTTCCAGGGTTTGCCAGTCCCGGTTCAAGGCGATATGGCCCAATTGCATGCGGGCCATGTCGAGCAGATTGTTGACCATGGCGACCGTGCGCGCCACCTCGTCCCGTATGGCCCGAACAAGTGTGGCATGGGGTTCGGACAAGGGTGGTGTGGCCATGCACATGGCATCGGCCAGGCCGGTGATGACGGTCAAAGGGGTACGCAGGTCATGCGAGATGGCGGACAACAGGGCATTGCGCAACCGTTCCGATTCCATATCGATCTGGGCATCCCGAACCAGAAGGGCATCATGGATCCGTTCCAGGGCGATGGCGACCAGGGTGGCACTTGTATCGAGCAGTTGTTGTTGCTCCGGAGGCAGTCCCCAGGCTGCATGATCAGGCACCAGCACCAGGAGGCCACACAGACGCGCGGGAGCCTTGAGAGGCACGTAAAGGGCCTTGGATGCAGGCAGGGTGTCGGTTCCCAGACCGGCGGATTGTCCATGGTCGAAGCTCCATTGGGCAATGCTCGCATCGATCGAGTCAAGCTCGGCAGATCCCTCGGCAAGCTGCAGTCGTCCCTCCCGGTTGGGGATGAAAACAGCGACCGCCGCATTGAATCCACGCTTGATGAAGCGCTGGCACATGTCAACGATCTGTTCCACGTTCAGGGCGCTGGAAAGATCCTTCGCCATGACATAGAGCGCCCGGATGCGTTGTTCATGTTGTCTGGCCACAGCGACCTGGAAACGCAAGCCCGCCGTGAGTTGGCCAACGACCAGAGCAACGATCAGCATCACCGCAAAGGTGACCAGATATTGGGCATCCTGGACCGCAAAGGCAAAGCGGGGCGGCACGAAAAAGAAATCAAACGCCGCCACCGAGAGAAACGCCGCCAAGACAGCCGCACCACGCCCCAGAAGCACGGCAGTGAAAACGACTGCCAGCAAAAAAATCATGACAATGTTGGCCAGGTCGAGACGATCATGCAACGGTGCGCTTCCGGCTGTAACCAGAGCCACGCCAAGAAATGTCAGCAGGTAGGGACGCCAATGGAGCGATCCGCGCGGTTGGACAGAAGGGCGTGGCACGACAAGATTTTGTTGCTCATCGTCGCGGGCCACCTGGAGGAGTTCCAGGTCCGGGGCCAGACGCCCGAGTTTTTCGGCAAAACTGTGCTGCCAGGGGAGACGCCGATAACGATCCCGTCCCACCAACACCGTGCCAAGGTTGTACTCCCGGGCATAACCGATGGCGACCTCGACAGGATCCGGCCCAGAAAGAGAGGCGGTTTGCGCCCCCATCTCCTGGGCCAGTTTGAGGATGCCGAGAATGCGTACCCGTGCCGTCTCCGGAAGGCTCTGCATGGCGGGTGTTTCGATGGCGATGGCATGCCAGGGGGCGCCGGTCTGGTTGGCGCGCCGCGCCGCACGTCGCACCAGTTTTTCGCTGTCCGGTCCCGGCCCGACGCAGACCAGAACCGCCTCCCGGGTCGGCCAGACCGTGGTCACCGATTTTTCCCGCCGCCAGGCGCGCACGTCACCATCCACCCGATCGGCGGTGCGACGCAGGGCCAGTTCCCGCAAGACAAGCAGGTTCCCTTTGCGAAAAAAGTTGTCCACGGCCCGTTCTGCCTGCTGGGGAAGGTAAACCTTGCCCTCGCGCAGGCGTTGCAACAGCTCCTCGGGCGGCAGATCCACCAGCACCATCTCGTCTGCCTGATCGATCACATGGTCCGGTACCCGCTCCCAGACCCGAATGCCGGTGATCTTGCCGATCACGTCGTTGAGGCTTTCGATGTGTTGGACATTGACCGTGGTGAAGACATCGATTCCCGCTGCCAGCAACTCCCGAATATCCTGCCAACGCTTGGGATGTCGGGATCCCGGGGCATTGGAGTGGGCCAGCTCATCGACCAGGATCAGCTGGGGCTTGCGCTGCAATGCCGCATCCAGATCGAACTCTTCGAGCCGATGGCCCTTGTAGTCGATCTGGCGACGGGGCAGGACGACAATATGTTGTAAAAGCCCGGCGGTTTCGCTGCGACCATGGGTCTCGACGATTCCAGCCACCACCCCGATCCCTTGCTCCTGCAACACCCGGGCAGCGGTCAACATGGCGTAGGTTTTGCCGACACCCGGCGAGGCACCAAAAAAAATTTTCAACTTGCCACGTTGTTCCCTGGTCGTTTCAGCATGCAATTGCGCGAGCAGACGGTCAGGATCCGGGCGAAGATCGGGATCATCCTGGTTCATGGTGTCATCACCTGCCGGTTTGGTCCAAAGCCAGGTTCAGGGTCAGGACGTTGACTCTGGCCTCTCCCAGGAGGCCCAAGGTGCGCCCTTCCGTGTGGCGGGTGACCAGATTTTGCACATCCTGTACGGACATACCGCGTGCCCTGGCCACCTGCGGCACCTGCCACAGGGCCGCCGCCGGGGAGATGTGCGGATCGAGACCACTGCCCGAGGCGGTGACCAGATCAACAGGGATGGGTTGTTCCTGCTGCGGATCGCCCTCCTTGAGCGCTGCCATGCGCACCGTGACAGCCTCTTTCAGGGCCGGATTGGTCGGCCCCAGGTTGGAACCGCTGGATGAGGCGGCATTGTAGGGCATGGGGGTCGTGGCCGATGGCCGTCCCCAAAAATAGCGTGGACCGGAAAACGCCTGCCCGATCAGCGCCGAACCGACAATCTGTCCATTGACCCGCAGCAAGGTTCCATGGGCTGCGTCAGGGAAAACCAACTGGGCCAGAGCTGTCACCAGGGCTGGATAGAGAAGTCCCGTCAACAGCGTCAGGACGATCAACATGAGCAGAGCGGGTTTGAGTTCTTTGAGCATGGTGTAACCTCGTTCTTCCAAACATTGACCTGGAATTTTTGTCTTTTCACGCCAGATGGAGAGCGACCAGGAACAGGTCGATGAGTTTGATGCCAATAAAAGGGACGATCAGTCCGCCCACGCCATAGATCAGCAGATTGCGCCGCAGGAGAAGGGCCGCCCCGATGGGTCGATAAGGCACCCCCTTCAGCGCCAGGGGGATCAGGGCGACAATGATCAGGGCGTTGAAGATCACCGCTGACAGAATCGCCGAAGCCGGGGTGGCCAGACCCATGATATTGAAAACGTTCAAGGCCGGATAGGTGGTGGCGAAGGCCGCCGGAATGATGGCAAAGTATTTGGCGACATCGTTGGCGATGGAAAACGTGGTCAGGGAACCACGGGTCATCAACATTTGCTTGCCGGTCTCCACCACCTCGATCAATTTGGTCGGGTTGGAATCCAGATCGACCATGTTGCCAGCCTCCTTGGCGGCCTGGGTGCCGGAGTTCATGGCCACAGCCACGTCGGCCTGGGCCAGGGCCGGGGCATCGTTGGTGCCGTCGCCGGTCATGGCTACCAAGCGGCCTTCGGCCTGGTACTGGCGAATCAGCTTCAGTTTGGCCTCGGGCGTCGCTTCGGCAAGAAAATCATCCACCCCCGCCTCGGCGGCGATGGTGGCCGCCGTCAGACGGTTGTCGCCGGTGATCATGACCGTCTTGATGCCCATGCAACGAAGCTCGGCAAAGCGCTCCTTGATCCCCCCCTTGACGATGTCCTTGAGTTCGACCACCCCCAGCACGCGATGACCTTCGGTCACCACCAGCGGGGTCGATCCCCGCCGGGCAAGGTCGTCCACGATGGTCTGGATGGAAGATGACCAGCTCCCCCTTCCGGTCTCGACATATTGGCGCATGGCCTCCGAAGACCCCTTGCGGATGGAACGCCCCTGCCAGTCGATGCCGCTCATGCGGGTCTGGGCGGTGAAGTGAACAAAGTTGGCCCCATCGGCACGAATGTCCCGACCACGTTGCTGCACTATCTCCTTGGCCAGAGTGACGATGGAACGACCTTCGGGAGTCTCGTCGGCCAAAGAGGCGAGCAGGGCGGCCTCGGCAAGCGTTTTTTGCTCCACCCCGGCGGTGGGGACAAAGGCGGATGCCTGACGATTGCCCAGGGTGATGGTGCCGGTTTTATCGAGCAGCAGCACATCGACATCGCCGGCGGCCTCCACCGCCTTGCCCGAGGTGGCGAGGACATTCTTTTCCAGCATGCGGGTCATGCCTGCCACACCGATGGCTGAAAGCAGGCCACCAATGGTGGTAGGGATCAAACAGACAAGCAAGGCCACCAGGACCGTCATGGTGATCGGGGTTCCTGCATGAGCCGTCGTGACGCTGTAAATCGAAAAGGGCAGCAAGGTCACGGTGGCCAGCAAAAAGATGATGGTGAGTTTGACCAGCAGGATGGTCAGGGCGATCTCGTTGGGGGTCTTTTGGCGTTTGGCCCCCTCCACCATGCCGATCATGCGATCCAGAAAAGTTTCGCCGGGATTGACGGTGATGCGGATCAGCAACCAGTCGGAGAGAATGCGCGTTCCCCCGGTGACGGCGGAAAAATCGCCGCCCGCTTCCCGAATCACCGGGGCCGACTCCCCCGTGATGGCCGACTCGTCGACCGAGGCGACCCCCTCGATCACCTCGCCGTCGCCAGGAATGATATCGCCCGTATCGACCTGGACGACATCCCCCTTGCGCAAAGATTCCGCTTCCACCTTCGTCCAAACGGCGTCGTGGCGCGCTTCCGACTTGAGTCTCTTGGCCCAGACGGTCTTGCGCAATCCCTTCAAGGCGGCGGCCTGGGCCTTGCCGCGACCCTCCGCCATGGCCTCGGCAAAGTTGGCAAACAGCACGGTGAACCACAGCCACAAGGTGATGGCCAGAATGAACCCGGCGGGGGCCTCCCCCTCTCCCAGCAGGGCTTGCACGAACAGTCCGGTGGTCAACAAACTGCCCAGCCAGACGACGAACATGACCGGGTTGCGAATTTGATAGTGCGGGGAAAGGCGCAGAAACGACTCTCCCATGGCTTTTCCAAAAATGTCGGGGTCGAGGAGTGAACGTTGTCGATACATGGGTTTGGGTCTCCAATTATCGTCCGCTGATCATGTGGACATGTTCCACGATGGGGCCCAGGGCCAGCGCCGGAAGAAAGGTCAACGCGCCGACAATGATCACCGTGCAGACCAACAGACCTATGAACAAGGGGGTATGGGTGGGAAGGGTACCGGAGGAAACCGGGACGGTTTTTTTGGCCGCCAGGGATCCCGCAATGGCCAGCACCGGCACGATCACCCAATAACGGGAAAGCAGCATGACCAACCCCAGCAGGGTGTTGTAATAGGGGGTATTGGCCGACAGACCGGCAAAGGCACTGCCGTTGTTGTTACCCGCCGAGGAGAAGGCATAGAGAACCTCCGAGAAGCCATGCATGCCCGGGTTGGCGATGCCGGCCACACCGGCCTCGCTCACCACCGCCACGGCGGTACCCAACAGGACCGTCAGACACGGAACGAGAACGACGATGGCGGCCATTTTGATCTCGAAGGCCTCGATTTTCTTGCCCAGGTATTCGGGGGTGCGTCCGATCATCAAGCCGGCCACGAAGACCGCCACCAGGGCAAAGACGATCATGCCGTACAACCCGGAGCCGACACCGCCGAAGATCACCTCTCCCAGCTGCATCAGCCACAGAGGGACCATCCCCCCCAGCGGGGTGAAGGAGTCGTGCATGGCATTGACCGAGCCATTGGAGGCCGCCGTGGTGACCGTGGCCCAAATGGCCGAGTTGACGATGCCAAAGCGGAGCTCCTTGCCCTCCATGTTGCCGCCAGGAGACACATCCGAGGCATGGGTTGCCAAACCCAGGCGCTCGAACAGGGGATTGCCGGATTGTTCCGCCCACACGCAGAGCGCCAGCAGCAGCACAAGAACGATGGTCATGGCGGCCAGAATCGCCTGGCCCTGGCGCGGATCACCGACAAAGCGCCCGAAAGTCAAACAGAGCGCCGCCGGAATCAGCAGAATGGCGAGCATCTCCAAAAAATTGGACAGGGGGGTGGGGTTTTCCAAGGGATGGGCGGAGTTGACGTTGAAAAAACCGCCACCGTTGGTTCCCAATTGCTTGATGGCCACCTGGGAAGCGACCGGACCCAGAGCGATGCTCTGTTCCTGCATGATCTTTTTTTCCGTAACGGGTTGCCCCTGGGCATCCTTGCGGGGTTGGCCATCGGGGCCATTCACCGGCTGGTCGTACTCCACCGCTTGCACGAGTCTGGCGGTCTGATAAGGGGAGAAAGTCTGGACCACCCCCTGACCGACCAGGAGCAGGGCCAACACCAGGCTCAAAGGCAGCAGGACGTAAAGCGTGGAACGCACCATATCCACCCAAAAATTGCCGATGCCTGCGGCCTCTTTTCGGCTGAACCCGCGCATCAAGGCAGCCAACACCGCCATGCCCGTTGCCGCCGAGGCAAAGTTTTGCACCGTCAGGCCCAGCATCTGGGTCAGGTAGGAGAGTGTCGACTCGCCACCATACCCTTGCCAGTTGGTGTTGGTGGCAAAGCTGACGGCGGTGTTGAAAGAGGAGTCCGGCGATACGCTGGCCATGGCTTGCGGGTTCAGAGGCAGCCAAACCTGGAGTCGTTGCAGGGCATACACCGCCAGCGCGCCAAGAAAATTGAAGGTCAACACGGCGAAAGCATACCGGGTCCAGGGCATATCCTCCTCGTGGCGAATGCCGCACAAACGGTACAAGCCCCGCTCAACGGGAAAGAACCACCGCAGCAGAGCAGGAACCTTCTCCCCGTAGAGGTGCGCCATGGCCAGACCCAGGGGCCAAGCCAATAGCAGCAAGATTGCCATGTAAAGGAAAATTTGCAGATAGCCATTGATGGTCATGGGACGGAGTTCCGAAGGAAGAGGGGTTGGTCGAAGCCATACGGATTCATGAAAATTTCTCCGGCAAAAACAGGACGACAACCAGGTAGATGAAAACACCGGCCGTCACCAGGAGACCGATCAGATAAAGAGGCGTCATGATCGTCTCCTCAGTTGGTCAAACAGGGGAAGAAGCGCGGCTGACAGGGCAAAAAAAACCACGCTCAGGAAGAGATAGAACGCATCCATGGCAACTCCTTGTGCAGGAAAGTTTACATGGAGCGCATGTTAGATGGTAAAAGATCAAAATGGTCAATAATGTTGACCGATCAGTATTAAGAAAATATTAAGATCCCAATCTCTCGACCTGAACAGTATCCTGCAATCCGGAATGCCGGAAATCGGGTCGAACAAATCAAGCGGAAGGGACAGATTGGTCCCAAACGTCCATTTGTAACCTTGATTTTACTGTGAAAGTCGCGAGCAGATCCCATGATCGGAGGGCAGAGAAAGACTCCCCCATCCATAAAAATCAATATGGACCTGTCAAAAACCACTTTTAACAAGCCAGAAAGTGTGGTAAACACCACCCGTCGGGTAGCCGGAAGCGGTCGAAAACACAGCGAAGTCCGGAGACAGGACTTGCACCGGAAGCCATGCGATTGATGTTTTTATCGACGCCCCGTCATAGAAAGTCGTGCGGTGGTCCCTGGTTGGTGGCACGATCGGCTGTCCGTGGAGCGGGTTGGTGTTTTTCGGCTCCCGGGGGTGTTCTACCCGCCGTAGACGACGTCCACAATGGACTGGGGTGTGTCCTTTCCACCGAAACAGATAAGAAAAATGCCCCGAAAGGCCCCATATTCGTGTCTTTTGACGGGCGGCCTCCGGAGAGTTGAACCAACCAACAGGGGTATCGAACAGTGAAGCGATTATTCATTCTGGGTCTGAGCATCCTGCTTCTGCCTTCCATAGGCCTGGCCGCCGAGGGCCAATCCGCATCTCAGGCCATCATTCACACGGTTTTTGGCATTCCCATCGATTTCATCCTTTTTGCCTTGATTTTGTTGGGGGTGGCAACGCAACCGGATCGCACTTTTCAGGTGGCCATGACAGGTTTGGCGGTCGTTCTTGGCTACAAGCTGTTCATCTCCGGTTTCAGGGATGGACCGGGGTTGGTCGGCCTGGGACACCATATGCGGCACGAATGGGTGACTTTGGTCAATCTGCTGTGTCTGTTGCTTGGTTTTTCCCTGCTTGCCAATCACTTTGAAAAGAGCGGTGTGCCGGAGGTCTTGCCCAGATATTTACCCAAGAAATGGATGGGGGGATTCGTCCTTCTGCTCCTGGTGTGTATCATCTCCAGCTTCCTGGACAACATCGCCGCCGCGCTGATTGGTGGGACCATTGCCCGCATCGTCTTTCGCGGCAAGGTCCACATCGGATATCTCGCGGGCATTGTTGCCGCATCGAATGCGGGCGGTGCCGGAAGCGTCGTTGGCGACACCACCACCACCATGATGTGGATTGCCGGGGTTTCCCCCCTGGACGTTTTGCACGCTTACGTCGCAGCAATCCCGGCCACGATCATTTGCGGCATTCCGGCTGCCATCCAACAGGAGGGCTACTCTCCCTTGTCCCTGCCGGACGACCATCATGGGAAGTTGGACTCGGGTCGGTTTTTCGTCGTCTTTTTTGTTCTGGTCGTAGCCATCATCGCCAATTACACAGCCAATGCGGTCATCATAGGCCTGGCTGACAACATACCGATCATTGGCATATCGGTATGGGTCGCGTTACTCGTCATGATTCCCGTGCGCAAGCCGGACTGGTCGCTCATTCCGAGCAACCTCAAGGGAACCTTCTTCCTTCTCGCCCTGGTCATGACCGCATCCCTCATGCCGGTCGAAGAGCTTCCGCGTGCCTCCTGGCAGACCGCCTTCGGCCTGGGTTTTCTCTCCGCCGTCTTCGACAATATTCCCTTGACGGCACTTGGTATTGCCCAGGGTGGATTCGACTGGGGTATGTTGGCCTATTGCGTGGGCTTTGGTGGCTCCATGATCTGGTTTGGATCTTCTGCTGGTGTAGGGCTTTCCAACATGTACCCGGAAAGCAGGTCCACCTGGTCCTGGCTCAAAAATGGTTGGCATGTAACCGTGGCCTACATTATCGGATTTTTCATTCTCCTGAGCGCACTTGGCTGGCAACCGGGCAACAAGGGCCATGCCGCAGTCAATCCGCCATCGCTTACCCAGGCACAAACCATGGCTACGGGGGCGGGATCTTCTGTACAAAAACACTGAGTTTTTGCCACTTGCTCAGATACGGGCCGGTAGAGACTTCCTGGCTGTCTGACCTCCGGTCCGTCCTCTGAGCTTGGCCTTTGTTCTGTTTCTAACCCAAACTTGAAAAGAGGAAACCCCTGGGGTGTGGCGGGCTTTCAGCATCGCGGGAGGGTTTATCCCTGTCGGGGGGAGCGCCGTGGTCATGACTCTCCGGGGTCCTGCTTCTGTCTTTCTGCGCAAGAATCGTAGGGTGGCGCATGTGGGGGCGCCACAGGAATCGCCCGACAGGGGGTACAAAAAATGGCTGGAGGAGACTCCTGCCATTTACTCGGCCTTCCCGGATATTGTACAAATCTCTATCAATGTATCATTGGGTGGAGTGCTGAATAGTCAGTAAACTTTTTAAAAACAGATATCAGGCGGGGTTGCACAAATTGCGGTCTGCATGTACCATCTCCCGTACTCTCGAAAAAGGTAGGGTACCGGAGGCGGTGTGCAAGCGCAGTGCGTCGGGTTTCGTCAGAAACTTCGGGGTGGCCTCGTCGGTTTTTTTTGGCTCCAGAACGGGAATTCAACAGAGACATGAGCATATCCCAAAAAGCCCTGGAAACTCTCCAGAAACGCCGTGAAGCCGTCCTGACGGCCGGCAAGGAAAAAGTTGCCCAACGACACGCCAAAGGCCAACTCACCGCCCGAGAGCGTCTGGACACCCTCTTCCAGGAGGGGACGTTCCAGGAGATTGGCACCCACATTCAACATACCTGCACCCACTTCGGTATGGCGGGAAAAGAGATCCCGGCAGACGGCGTGGTGGTAGGTACGGGCTTTGTCGACAATCGGCAAGTCGCTGCGGTCAGTCAGGATTTCAACGTGGTGGCCGGAACCCTGGGCAAGATGCATGCCCAGAAAATTGTCCAGGCCATGCAGTATGCCCAGCGCATGGGCATACCCGTGGTGGCCTTCAAAGACTCCGGCGGTGCCCGCATCCAGGAAGGGGTAGATGCCCTCTCGGGATATGGGCAGGTGTTCTACCAGAATGTCATTTTGTCGGGGGTCGTTCCCCAGATTGCGGTGATCCTTGGCCCCTGCGCAGGGGGAGCGTCCTATTCGCCGGCCCTGATGGACTTCATCATCATGACCCGGCAGAACGCCCAGATGTTCATCACCGGCCCCCAGGTGATCAAGGCCGTCACTGGCCGCGACTGCACCATGGACGAAATCGGCAGCGCCGAAATCCACGCCACCGTCAGTGGCAACGTCCATGTAGTGGCCGACGACGACAAACATGCCATCCAGCTGGTCAAACAGCTTCTCGGCTATCTACCCTCCAACAACACCCATGATCCCCCGCACAAGCCCTGGGCCGACCTGGATCTCTCCGAAGATCCGGAAATGAACACCATGGTCCCGGACGATCCAAAAGCCCCCATGAATGTCAAGGACATCATCGCCCGGCTGGTGGACAACGGTGAGTATTTTGAAATTCACGCCGGATTTGCCCGCAACCTGGTGGTCTGTTTTGCCCGCATCCAGGGCATCGTGGTGGGCATCATCGCCAATCAATCCATGGAGCAGGCTGGCTGTCTCGACATCGACTCCTCGGACAAAGGGTCGCGTTTCATTCGTTTTTGCAACGTCTTCAACATTCCCGTGGTCAACCTGGTGGATGTTCCGGGGTTTCTGCCAGGCGTCGAGCAGGAGCGTGGCGGTATCATTCGTCATGGCGCCAAAATGCTCTTCGCTTATGCCTCGGCCACGGTACCCAAACTGACCGTCATTCTGCGCAAGGCCTATGGCGGATCCTACCTGGCCATGTGCAGCCCGGAGATGGGCGCCGATGTGGTCTACGCCTGGCCCACCGCCGAGATCGCCGTCATGGGAGCTGAAGGTGCCGTCAACCTGCTCTACGGCAAAGAGCTGAAAGACGCCGCCGACAAAAAAGCCAAGACATTGGAACTGGTCCAGGATTATCGCGACAATTTTGCCTCGCCCTACCTCTCGGCGGCGAGAGGATATGTCACGGACATCATCGAGCCGTCCCAAACCCGTGCCTTCCTGACCCTGGCCCTGCGCAAATCCATGAACAAACGGGAGCTGCGCCCCCTCAAGAAGCACGGCAACATTCCTCTTTGATTTTGACTGGAGTGGGTCAGCCCACTCGGGAGTACCAAAATATGTCCATGTCGGAGGTCATTCTCAAGGCTCTTACCGCCTACGCCCTGCTGATCATCATCGGCTTCGCTGCGGCCTACATGATCAAGGTCGTTGTCTCTGTCTTGTCCAAGGGGCAAAAGGGGGCGAGCGTCGCTGCACCCTCGGTGGTGCTGCCCGCATCTGTGTGTTCGGCGTCGGGCGAACCACCCAGGCACCATTTGGTGGCAATTGCCGCCGCCGTTTACACCATGAATCGTCGGGTGCGTATCGTCCACCTGAGATCCGACGTCGGCGTTGACGTTTCATGGGCTTCGGTTGGCCGATCTCTGAACCAGGCATCACATCAGGTTCGCCGTTAACGTTTGTATGGACACGGGGGGGGAATTCCCCCCTCTTCCACCCTCCGATCATGGAAGTCGCTGTGCGGCTTTCACGGTAACTTAAACTCACATGTGCTGAAACTACCAGGATGGATATGGCGATGGAAAGAAAATTACGAATCACCATTGAGCAAACCCAATACGAGGTTCTTGTCCAGGACATCACGGAAGGTGATGAAAATACCCTCTACCCGTCCCCTGGGATGAGGGCGGATGCCCCCACTCCGAAGCCAGCGGCGACCCTTGCCAAGGCGCCTGCCGCTCCCAAGGCCGCAGCACCTGCTGCCGGTGGTTCTGGTGGTGAGACCGACCGTCTTGCTCCTATGGGCGGAGTCGTCGTCCAGGTTTTGGTCAAAGATGGCCAGCAGGTAGCCAAAGGTGACAAGGTTGTCATCCTGGAAGCCATGAAGCAAAAGACGGAAATCCTCGCACATCGCGCGGGAACGGTCAAAAATATCGCCTGCAAAGAGGGAGACTCCGTCGAAATTGGTGTCCGCTTGATGTCCATCGTTTAACATAGAAATTCGGAACGTGGTTGTTAACGTCGATGCGATTGGTTTTTTGCGGCGTTTTTGCGTCTTCGGTACTGTCGGCGATCTGGGCATGATTGTGCCATGGACCATGATTGTGCCATGGACAGGTTTCCTTGACTGGTGGTGCGCAGAAATCGTTGTCTTCAGGAGGTTTTAAAGTGAATCTCGACTTCCTCAGTATGTTCCAGGGTATTGCCACTTTGGTCGATGCCTTCCATCACGATCCAAAAATCGCTTTCATGCGGATTTTCCTCATCTTCCTCGGTGCGGTGCTGATGTACCTGGGGAAGAAGGGTGTCCTGGAACCTTTGCTGATGATTCCCATGGGTTTGGCCATGTCCACCATCAATGCGGCGGTCATGTTCGTGCCGGACTACATGAACATTCCCGCGCAGGGAAAACATGGTACGCTGTTCGTCAATCCTCTGATTTCCGAAACGAATCAGCTGATGAACATTGTCCAGATCGACTGGTTGCAGCCGATCTACACCTTCACCTTCTCCAACGGTTTGATCGCCTGCCTCGTTTTTATGGGAATCGGTTCGCTCCTGGATGTCGGCTATGTCATGGCCCGGCCATTCCAGAGCATGTTTCTGGCTATCTGCGCTGAATTGGGAACCATTGTGACCATTCCAATCGGCGTCATGATGGGTCTCTCTCCCCAGGCGTCCACGGCCACAGCTGTCATCGGCGGCGCGGATGGTCCCATGGTTCTTTTCAGTTCCCTGCTTCTGGCCAAGCAGTATTTTGTCCCGATCACCGTTGTGGCTTATCTCTATCTTGGTCTGACCTACGGTGCCTATCCCTACCTTGTCAAATTGCTGGTACCGAAGCATATTCGCGGTATTGCCATGCCCATTGAAAAGCGCATGCCCATCAGTTCCGACCAGAAGATCATCTTCTCCGTCATTCTCTGTGTGGTTTTGTCTTTGCTTTTCCCCGTGGCTGGACCGTTGTTCCTTTCCCTCTTCCTGGGAGTGGTCATCCGTGAATCGGGCTTGGTGGATTTCGTCAAGCTTTTCGAGGGGGTTTTCCTTTATGGTGCCACCTTCTTCCTGGGGATGACCCTTGGTGTTCTGTGTGAGGCCAGCACCCTTCTGAATCCCGAGGTCTTGATTCTGTTGGTGCTTGGCGTCACGGCTTTGACTATTTCGGCCATCGGCGGCATCATGGGCGGTTACGTGCTTTACTTTATGAGCGGCAAGAAGTATAACCCGGTAATCGGTATTGCCGCCGTAAGCTGTGTGCCGACCACGGCCAAGGTTGCCCAGAAGTTGGTTTCCAGCGTCAACCCGGAGGCTATGATCCTGCCTCAGGCCCTCGGTGCCAATATCAGCGGTGTGATCACGACCGCCATTTTGACCGGGATACTCATTACTCTCATGGGTGGTATCCAGTAGTCGCTTCGTTTTCTGCAAACGCCCCTCTGGCACGGCGGGCGTGAGGAGTGTTGATCTCGGGAAGGGACTCCCCGTTTTCCTCGGGGGTTTGTTTGAAGTTGGGTCGCTCGTTTTCAGCGGATGACGTCTACGGCAGGCCCGGGGCTGCAAGTCGTCTTGTCCTCCGCTGAGACGGGCGAAGGGGTTGCCCCAAGAGGTACCGTGTGTCGTCTCACGATTGGCTGAGCCGCGTCTGCTTCGAAGTGTGTTTTTTGCGGTTGAAAAAATAGTGACGCGGGGGATCCTGTTCGGGGCTGTGTCCCGAACCCCGCCAGGAAGGGTGCGATCCTTCCTGGGCCATCCTGGTCTTTGCGATGTTGAAAAAACTACGCATCTCTGCGCATCTCGGAATCGGTTCTGTTGAGACGGGGTGCCTTGGAGCTGGTGTCGTAACCGCAATCAGACCTGCCGGGGCGCTTTCTCCCCGCTGCCTGTGCAGGAGAGTCAAGGATAGGGCCAAACGAAATGACTGACTTCATACTTATTCTCGTGAGCACCGTTTTTGTCAACAATTTCGTGTTGACGAAGTTCTTGGGGATATGTCCCTTCCTTGGGGTGTCCAAGAAAGTCGAAACAGCCATAGGCATGACCTATTCGGTCGTGTTTGTCATGACCCTCGCCTCCGGAATCTCCTGGATCGCCGAGAGGTGGATCCTCGCTCCCCTGGGACTCGAGTATCTGCGAACGATCTGCTTCATCCTGATCATCGCCGCCCTGGTTCAGTTCACCGAAATGGTCATCCACAAGACCAGCCCTGTCCTCTACTCGGCACTCGGTATCTACCTGCCTCTGATTACGACCAACTGCTGCGTCCTTGGCGTGGCCATCCTGAACGTTCAGAAAGGGCACTCCTTTCTCGAGGCCTCGGTTTACGGTTGTGGTGCAGGACTCGGGTTCGGGTTGGTACTCACCCTGTTTGCCGGTATGCGCGAGCGGATCGATCTTTCGGACGTCCCTGTCCTGTTCAAAGGATCGCCGATCTCTCTGATCAGTGCCGGACTTTTATCGTTGGCTTTCATGGGGTTTTCTGGCATCGTCAAGTAATGCTTGGTTCGATTGTTTTCCGACTTCTTCTCGAGGAGCGTTTATGATTGAGGCCGTACTGAGCATGGGGAGTTTGGCGTTGGTTGCCGGGTTGGGGCTGGGGTTCGCTGCCAAAAAATTTCAGATCGAGGGTGACCCAAAGGTAGATGGCCTGACGGCGCTGCTTCCCGCTACCAATTGTGGAAACTGCGGTTTCCCGGGCTGTCATCCCTACGCCGAAGCCATGGCCAAGGGAGAGACATCCAACGTCGGTCTCTGTTTACCGGGTGGCGTGGAGGTCATGGAAAAGATTGCGGCCATGCTGGGAGTTGAGCCCGTTGAGATGGAAGTGGATACTGGGCCAAAGGTCGCATTTGTCCGTGAAGAGGACTGCATCGGTTGCACAGCCTGCATCAAGGCTTGCCCGGTCGACGCCATCGTTGGCGCCAATAAACAGTCGCATACGGTAGTTGCGGATATGTGCACCGCATGCAAAGCGTGCATCGAACCATGTCCCGTGGATTGTATCGACATGGTTCCGGTGCCCGTTACCGTGTACTCGTGGATGTGGAACAAGCCTGAAGGCACGACTTCCCTTCACTGATTTTGTTTTTGGCACTGGTTTCCGGCCACATCGGATCCGGTATGGTGTTCAGAAAGGCGATAGGGATCTCGGTATGGGCATCGTAGCTTCTGTCTTCAAGAAATTTCACGGGGGTGTGCATCCCGTCGAGCACAAGAATCTTTCCGAGCATTGTGCCATCGAGTCGATGCCTGTTCCAAAGCTGCTTGTCGTCCCGCTCCACCAACATCTGGGTGCCCCGAGTGAACTTGTGGTCAAGGTCGGTGACAAGGTGCTCAAGGGCGACCTTCTGGGAAGTGCGAGTGGGTTCATCTCCGCTGCCATCCACGCCCCGACATCCGGAACTATCACCGCGATCCAGGAACACGTCGTGGGCCATCCATCCGGTCTCACCATGCCGTGTGTGATCATGGAACCTGATGGCGAAGACAGGTGGAATCCCCAGCTCAAAGGAGTCGCCAATCCCCTTTCCCTGGAGCCTTCCGTCGTTCGAGACCAGGTCAAAGCGGCGGGGATCGTCGGGCTGGGTGGAGCTACCTTTCCCAGTTTTGTCAAGCTGACTCCACCACGCGACAAGGCTGTGGAACTGCTGTTGATCAATGCCGTCGAGTGCGAACCCTACCTGACCTGCGATGCCCGCCTGATGGAAGAGCGCCCACAGGAGGTGGTCGATGGAATACGCATCATGCTCCACGCCCTGCAAACCAGGCAGTGTATCATCGGTATTGAGAACAACAAGCCAAGAGCCATCGCAGCCATGGAGAGGGCTGTGTCCGGTGAAGCCGGGGTGCGAGTGGTCAGCTTGCCGGTCATGTATCCTCAGGGTTCGGAGAAACAGTTGATCGAGGTAATTACCGGACGCCAGGTTCCCTCTCGGGGGTTGCCGGTGGATATTGGGGTCATCGTTCATAACGTGGCGACCGCTGTGGCCGTCCGCGATGCTGTCCAATTGGGCCATCCTCTGGTTTCCAGGGTTGTGACGGTGACAGGTCATGGCATCACCCGGTCTGCCAACATCGAGGTGTTGATCGGAACTACCGTCGATGACGTCATTGCCCATTGTGGCGGCTTGAAGCCCGGCACGAGCAAGGTGGTCATGGGTGGCCCCATGATGGGCCTTGCCCTGCACCAGACTAACGTTCCAGTCGTTAAAGGAACCTCGGGCCTGTTGGCCCTGACCTCGGATGACTCCCTGGAAAAACAGGAACAGCCGTGCATTCGTTGCGGCAATTGCACCAACGTCTGTCCCATGCGACTGGTTCCCTGCACCATGGCTTGGTTTGCCAAGACCGACCAGATTGACAAACTTGTCGGTGTGGATCTGCTTGAGTGTGTCGAATGCGGAACCTGCTCGTATGTGTGTCCATCCAACGTTCCCCTGGTTCACTACTTCCGCTATGGCAAACTTGCCGTACAAGCCAAAGACAGAGAGAGGAACAAGGCTGAGTTAACCAGGCAGCGCGCCCGATCCAGAGATGAAAGATTGGCGCGGGAAAAAGAGGCCAAAGAGCGTAAAAAAGAGGAGATGCAGGCCAAAATGGCGGCTAAAAGAAAACTCGACAAAGAGGCCGCCGAACAAACCAAAATCAAGGACACCTGAAGTTAAGGAACTGGAAACGGAAAGGTCAATGAGTCCATCAAACCTGTTGTTCACTTCCTCTCCCCATGTGCATGGGGGTGACTCTGTTTCCCGGATCATGCAGACGGTGATCTGGGCGCTCATGCCTGTCACCGTGCTGTCGATACTGGTCTTCGGCTGGCCTGCGTTGCTGGTCATCGTCATAACCACGCTGACGGCGGTGGTCACTGAACATCTTCTGGTCAAACTCAGGTGTCGGCCGTCCCCGCTGGGAGATCTCTCGGCTGCTCTGACAGGTATTTTACTGGCCTTGACTTTGCCCCCCCATAGCCCATGGTGGATCTGTGTCATTGGTGGTTTTTTTGCCATCCTGGTGGGCAAGCAGGTCTACGGCGGGTTGGGATTCAATATGTTCAACCCCGCCCTGATCGCCCGCGTGTTTTTACTGGTCTCCTTTCCCGTCGAGTTGACATCCTGGCCCCAACCAGCCGGCTTGCTTGCCGGGCACGCCCTGTCGTTGGGAGATGCTATAAACCTGATACTGACCGGACATCTTGCCCCTGGTACGGTCGTGGATGCCGTCAGCTCCGCCACGCCGTTGGGACAGTATCGCATCCAGATGAGCATGGGAAAAACAGTGCAAGACGCACTGGGCGGGGAGTATGCCTTCAGCTATCTTAAAGCTGCCGGTGGCTTGCTGTCTGGCTCCCTGGGGGAGACATCTGCCCTTCTCCTGGCCGCAGGTGGAGTATACCTTCTCGTAAAACGCATCATCACCTGGCATATTCCCGTGTCCATGCTGGCGGGCTGTCTGGTGCCAGCCACTCTTTTTTGGCTTTTGGACGGAACGAAATACCCCGATCCTGTCTTTCACCTGGTGACGGGTGGTTTGGTATTGGGTGTCTTTTTCATGGCAACCGACATGGTCACCTCCCCCGTGACTCCCCTGGGACAGATCATTTTCGGGGCTGGATGCGGAGTTCTGACCTATATTATCCGTACCTGGGGTGGCTATCCGGAAGGGGTTTCTTTCGCCATCGTCATCATGAACGCTACGGTCCCGCTGTTGGATCAATATACCCACCCCGTGGTGTACGGAAAAGCCAAGAAGAACGCTTAGGATGAACGTTTGGGAGTTCGTTAATGCCTAACTTATTCAGAATGGGTCTGATTCTCATGGCTGTCGGCTTGATTGCCACCGCCCTGTTGGCTGGAACAGATGCCATCACCCGTGGCCCCATAGCCGAGGCCAAGCGACAAGAACTTTTGCGAGCTTTGCGTCAGGTTCTTCCCCAGGGGTTTGACAATCAACCTGATCAGGATGTCATGGTCGTGAAAGATGTGCGGCTGGACAAGAAAGGTAACTCCGTGTCCATTTATCGTGGACGCAAAGGACGTGACAACCTCGGAGCCGCCTACACGGTGGTTGCCCCCGATGGTTACTCCGGGGATATCAGCATCATGATGGGAGTGGCGGTTGGCGGAACGGTTACCAGCGTCCAGGTGCTGGACCACAAAGAGACGCCCGGTTTGGGAGACAAGATTACGACAACCGACTGGCCAAATGCCTTCAAGGGAAAAAACTTGAGCAACGTCAAGTGGGGAGTCAAAAAGGATAAGGGGGATTTTGACCAGTTTGCCGGAGCTACCATCACCCCGCGCGCTGTGGTCAGAGCTGTCAAAAACGGACTGGAATTTTTTGTCGAAAATGAAGCCAAATTGTTCGAAAAAGCCCCTGTGGAAAAGACAGCAACGGAGATCAGGCCATGAGCCAGACCGGGACCATCATCAAAGACGGGCTTTGGAATAATAACGTCATCTTTGTTCAATTTCTGGGGATGTGCCCCTTGTTGGGGGTCTCGACCAACGCCATCAATGGCATCGGTATGGGGCTGGCGACGACGTTCGTGTTGGTCGGATCCAATGTTGTGGTTTCCTGGATCCGCAATTTCATTCCCAACGATATACGCATCCCGGCTTATGTCATTGTCATTGCCAGCTTTGTAACCATGATCGATCTTTTGATGAATGCCTTTTTCCTGGATCTGCACAGGGTGCTGGGAATATTCATTCCCTTGATCGTCGTCAATTGCGCCATCCTGGGAAGAGCCGAGGCCTTCGCTTGCAAAAACAAAGCCTTCTCTTCGGCAATCGACGGCTTGTCGACCGGCCTGGGATTTACGTTGGCATTGGTCATCCTCGGAGCATCCCGCGAACTGCTGGGGTCTGGAAAATTTTTCGGCATGAGTGTCGCAGGGTCTTCCTTTCATCCGGCCATCGGCTTCATCCTTCCTCCTGGGGCCTTTATCGTTCTTGGGTTCATTTTGGTGGCAGTAAGATTGTTGAATGCAAAAAGAGCCGCGAAAGAAGTGGGTGGCCATTGCAGTTGAAGACCATCCGCCCAACCTGTTGGGGAGCATTTGCCGATGAAAGTCGTGGTTGTTTATGCCGAAGCAAAAAATCAGAGTGTCGTCGAGTTTGAAGCCCAGGATGGAATCACCGCGCTCGAAGCGGTGAAGCGCTCCGGAATTTTAGAAAAGTTTCCACAAATCAATCTGGAAAACAGTAAGCTTGGTATTTTCAGCAAGATTGTTGAACCTACCCAGGTTCTGTCGGTCGGAGATCGAGTGGAAATCTATCGGCCTGCCCTCGGCAAACCTCCTAAAAAAGACCGTGCAACAAAAGAGTCCGAGACCGAATCCGAGGATGAATCCGGTAAAGCGAAGTCGGCAAAGCTGGCCGCAGCCAAGCAGCGGGCTGCTGCTGCCAAAAAGATGGCCGGATCGAAAGACAAAGAGAATTGATTCGTGTCGTTTCCCCTGGTCTTGTCCTGACCAGTCTCATGCCAATTCCAGATCAAGCAAGATGGATGCGAGGCGACAACGAGTGAGCGACGAAACAGTACGTGTTGGTACGGCAAGGAGTGAGTGAGGCGGTCAACGAAGCGAACGCTTGATCTGGAGTCGGATCAGGTAAGGCAGGAGAGTGTATCGTGCGCGAGCAGGCTGTAGTCCTTGCCCTGGACGGTGGTCAGGCGCTGGTGGTCGGACAGAAGCAGCGTGGGTGCGGTTCTTGCCATCAGGCAGCCGGTTGTGCAACCCTCTCCCTTGGAGGTGGCAACAGGGAGGTGCACGTCCGCGCCGAAAATCCGCTCGGGGCAAAAATCGGTGATCTCGTGACCCTTGAGATTTCCGACCGGCAGTTCTTGCGCTCTTCTTTCCTGGTTTATGTTGTGCCGGTACTGGCTCTTTTTGCTGGTGGATATCTGTTTCGGTACATAGGCCTGGTCATGGCCTTTTCGGCGCAAGGAGTCGAAAGTCTGGAAGGAGGAGCGGGAGTGTTGTGTCTGGTGCTGGCTTTTCTCTGGTTGCATCGCCGGAACAGGCGTCTGGAAACCACCAGAGAAGGTTTGCCCGTCATAACCGATATTTTGCACAAAGACACAGCCGACCTGGTTCATTTGCAGCCCGGTGAGTGTCGTCATGACTGATCGCCTGGCAGCCTGATCAAAGACCGGCGCGCCGCGTATACATCTGGATCGCATGGATAGGTGCAAGTGAGATTGCTCTTCTGATTCCAATTCCAGATCAAGATGGATGCGAAGCGGCAACGAGTGGGCGAAGAACGGTAGTTGGGTGTGTCGGCACCATCGGCTATGGATACTGAAGTTCGTTGGCCATGAAGAACAAACAGTCAACCGCCACCGTTCCAATTCTGCCGACCCCTGGTTTTCTGAAACGCTGTGACCCCCGTAGCCGATTGGCAGCCTTCTTCATCATGTCGGTGGTCTTTGCACACGCTGGCAACGCTACAACTCTCTGGTGGCTTGCTATCGTGTCAGTTGCTTTTCTTCCCTGGCTTGGCAAAATAAAATGGCGTGACTTTTTTTTGCCGCTATGGAAGATGCGTGTATTTTTCCTCTTTTTATTCCTCCTGCACGGTTTTTTTGTCCCGGGAAGTGCACTGTTGCCGTTTTCTCAATGGCCCAGCACGGAAGGGTTGATCGTTGGGGCTTATCAAGCAATCCATTTAATCCTTATGGCAAGCCTCGCCTTGGCGCTCGTACGGGTTTCATCCACCGAAGATTTGATATTAGGTGTATGTGGATTGTTTGGTCCCTTGGAAAAAATCGGCATTCCGGTGACAAAGTGGGCCGCTCTGCTGTCGTGGACTTTGGAGTGCGTCAGTCGTCTGCTCACAATGGCGACGGCTACCCGCCATCAGATTACGCAGAAAAATAAAGAGTTACGCTGGATGGATGCCATGCCCCTGTTAAGCCAGCGGACGAGCCTGTTCATCACCAACATGATGATCGATATGGCCGAGCAGGAAAAGAAACTTGGAGATCAGGGAGTTGTCACAGGTCTGCCACTGCCCGCCCTGACTCCATATCGCCCGGGATGGCGCGATATCTTGTTGGTTGCCTATCCCCTCTTGCTGCCGCTTGTTCCTTTTCCCAGCGTCATGGCACAATGAAAACAACAATAACAGACAATTGGCAACCATACAGCACTTTATACAAAAAAATTGGCAACCATTCACTACCCTCTCAAGAAAGGCTTGGACATGAAAGCCTTTGTCAGGGCTTCGCCCCGAACCCCACCAGGACTCTGTCCTGGATCTGTCCGGTCGCCGGTCCCCTGGACCCCGATTCGTTGCCGGGTGCTGAATAGTTACAAAAATTGATGGACCAGGACAGAGATCCCAATCCCTGGCAAGAGGTTGCATAGAGATGACAGTCATTACCTTGAAGAAGTTACTTCCAATTGTTTTGTTGCCATTATTCTTTTGTTTCTGGTTGCTGTGGAAAAAACCGCCTCATCAGGAGGTTCATTCCACTACCCGCGTGGCCATGGGAACACTGGTCACCGTTTCCACCTGGGGGGTTCGTGGACCTGAAGAAGAGAGGGCGATTGCCCGGGTATTTGGAAGCATCAGTGAAATGGAATCGTTGGCCGGCAGACTTGCCAAATCAAGTCCTGTTTACAAAATCAACCATGCAAAACCCGGTACGTTACTAGAAATACCGGAAGAGTTGGCAACCATTCTTGAGACCGGCCTGGAGATGAGAAAATCATCCCACGGTGCATTTGATCCTGGTTTGGCCTCTCTATTGGATCTTTGGGGGTTCAGCAATGGTGTCCCGGATATTGGAAAAGTACCAGAGGCACAAAGTATCCATGCCTGGATTGAAGAAAGAAAAAAAAATCCCGAGTATGGGGTGCATTTGAACAAAACCAGGGATGGAAGCAGGACCATCCAACTGGATGGTCCTGCATTTGCGCTGGATCTTGGAGCCATTGCCAAGGGCTATGCATTGGACAGGGCCATGGAAACCATGAAACGTTCAGGTATTGAAAATGCCCTGATCATCGGTGGCGGAGATATGATCATGGCCGGTTCCAAGGGTGGTCAACCTTGGCGCATCGGTATTCAGCATCCCCGGGATCACGACAAGATCATGGCCTTTGCCGAAATCACGGGAGAGATGGCCATGGCGACTTCCGGAGATTATGAACGCTTTTTTATGGCTGAAGGAGAACGCCAGCACCATATCCTGGATCCGCAAACAGGTCGACCATCGCGTTCGGGGCTGATTTCCGTCTCCATTCAAACCAAAAAATCCATGATGGCGGATGCACTCAGTACAGCCGTATTTGTACTGGGTATGGAAAAAGGGAAAGAGCTGATCGGAAAACTGGAGGGCGTCGAGGGAATGTTGGTAAAAGAAAATGGTGAACGATGGATGAGTCCCGGATTCAAGGGGCAGTGGCTGGAGGGATCGTGAGGTTCGTGGAGGAGTGGCATCGATGCACCCATGCAACAGACCGCTGGCTGGCCCTCGTCTCTGCATTGGGGGTCATCGGGCCATGTCTATGGACTCTGCAAAGCCAACCAGAAAGTGTAGTAGCCATACGTGATGCCAAAGCCCATGAGATTATATGGCCTTTGCGTCAAAATACCGTCTTGCAGGTGGATGGACATTTGGGATCGGTGCACATAGAAGTTCGTGACCAACGGGTTCGACTGTTGGAGTACCAGAGTCCGCGACTCGTTGGAACCATGACCGGCTGGATCGGAAAGTCAGGACAAGTAACCGCTTGTATTCCCTGTGGAGTGATCATCAAGATCAAGGGTCAAGAGGGAAGGACATCCCAGGACTTGTACGACGGGGTTGTCCGATGAAAGAGACCGAACAGCAATCTCTGCCGAGCATACGTCCGGAGCTCCATGTGGTGTACTGGTCAGCTGCTGCGGTCGTAGCGCACCTGTTGGAAAGCGGACTGCCCTACCCCGGACCCTGGTTCAAACCCGGTATGGCCAATATCTTTGTTCTGGTAGCATGGTTTCAATTGGGATGGCGTGCTGCAATGGGGGTATCCATCCTGCGAGTTCTGGCATCATCGTTGATTCTGGGAACCTTTTTCTCACCTACTTTTTTTCTTGGTTTATCGGGAGCATTGGCTGCACTATCAACGATGGGTATTGTTGCAGCATTACGGCTCCGTGTAGGTCCGGTGGGGCTCTCCATCCCCGCATCTCTGGCACATATGGCCGCTCAGGTGGTCATGGCTCACGTGATGATTATCGGCCATTCCGGTGTACTGACAACCCTGCCCTGGTTTTTGATTGGCTCGTGGATCACTGGATTATTCAATGGCTTGGCTGCATGTTTCATACTGCGTCAACTGGAAAACGGCACTCAACCAAACCCGTGCCGAGATGCGTAGTTCTTTGTAACTGCCCAGGTACCCCAGGGCAGTTACAGTCCTTTAAACCATTGAAAGACGGGGATGGTTCAGGACGGGTCGCACAAGAGGCCCCCTCCACACCGGATGCCTCATAAACACCCCTCCTCGACCGGAACAATAAAAGGAATTTCGTTCATGGGAAGAGAAAATTCAATTCTCGACCCTCCTTCGGGGCGATTTTCAGCGTGAATGGTTCCACCATGCGCCTTGATCACCGATCTTACGATGGTCAGGCCCAGACCAGCACCACTTGTCGCGATTCGCGACTTGCCATGCACAAATTTCTCAAATGCCGACCTCTCCATTCCGGGAGGAAAACCAGGACCGTTATCCATCACATGGACTGTCACATGGTCGCTATTCACACGGGCATCGATTTGAATCCGACTGCCCATGGGTGTATGTCGAGCGGCATTTTCCAATAAGTTGCAAAAGACACGTTCCATCATGGTGGCGTCCATTTCCAACAAGGGAATTCTATGATCGATGTCAATCCGAACGTCGTGACCCTCCAGGACAAGAGCACTGGCTTTGATGGCCGAACCAATCACCTCTTCCAGGAGATGCCACTCTTTCTGGAGTGTGACAAGGCCTGATTGCAGGCGCGCCATATCCAACAATTTATTGATATCGGAAAGGACCAGTCGTACCTGCTTGCGAATGTTGTCCAACAACTCCGTATGTATGGCGGACAGGGGAGGAGAACTTAAACACATGGCATCGGCAATACTGGCCAATGCGGCAACCGGCGTTCGCATGTCATGAGAAAGGCTGGCCAGCAGGGCATTGCGCAAACGTTCTGATTCGACAGCCAACGCGGCTTGTTGCGTTTTGGCTGTATACTCCAGTCGCTCCAGGACCAAACCTATGAACGCCGCACATGTTTTCAGAAGAGACTCTTGCTCGAATACAAGCTCCAGAGAGGAGTCGCCCTGGCTGAGAATGAGAATGCCATGAATTTCCGTGCTACCCCACAAAGGAATATAAATGGAGGCTGCGTACTGTTGAAAAACGGCATTCCGATTGACGGCATTCGCCTGGTCGAATATGTTCTGCGCCAAATTCAGGCTTGGATTCTGTCCTGTCGGCAAGTTCGCTGTTTCCATGGCCGTACCCAGCGGGGATAACCTGCCCGTTGCATCGGGAACAAGAATGGTCCCTTTGACATTGAAATTGACGTTGATGAATCGGTAGCACGGAACGGCAATTTGTGCGGCGGACACAACTCCTATCAATTCTCTGGCCAGCTCGTACAAGGAAAGGATGTGGCGTTCGCGATTCTCGGCAATGACAACTTGTGCATGCAATCCGGTTGTCAAATGGGAAGTGATCAGAGCAATAGGCAACATGAATCCTAGGATCAACAGGTAATGAGGATCGATAATGGCGAACGAAGAATAAGGAGGAACGAAATAATAGGCAAACGCCAAGGTACCAAGAAGAGATGCCAAAATGGATGCGCTGCGTTCCAACCTGATCGCCACCAGAAACACCAGAAGCAGATAGACCATAAGGATGTTGGCCATAAGAAGGTGCTCCCGCAAAGGAATCAGCAGGAGCGTCGTCAGTCCGACCAGGGTCACGGACCAAAGCTCTTTTCTGAACCTGACCAACGGTGACACAATGGCAGTCGCCAGCCCATCCGCAACCGAAACTGGCATGAAAGCCCTGCAACTGCGAATGGCCGATCGCATCACGATGTCAAAAAACCAGCTCATATCAGGGAAAGGCATTCTGAATCACCTCGACGCACCACCCTGATCCCTGGGGAAAAACCAGGGCAGCGTCGAAACGGCAACAACGGTTGGCATATTCTGGATGAGCCTGCAGGTAGAGGGTTCCCAATAACAGCAGACGGCGTTGCTTGCGCAAATCAATGGCTTCGGCGGGTGAACCATACTGGTCGGAACGCCGGGCCTTCACCTCGCAGAAGACCAGATCCTCTCCATGCAGGGCGATGATATCAAGCTCCCCCCGACGAAATCGCACGTTACGCTCAAGGATACGATAGCCGGTCCGGCTCAAATGCCCGGCAGCCAGCTCTTCGGCGAAACGTCCCAGAACCTTCCGATCATCTTGACGCGCAGCCATCCGTGTTCTCATACCAGGTTGTATTCAAACAGGCACCCGTTTTTTGTCAAAGCTCTCGTTCGGGAGTTCGAGGTCTGCTTCCATGGCCAGGGGCATCCTCACGGTTATTGTCGTGCCGTTTTCGTCGGACGTATCGAGATCAATACTGCCATTTTGCGTTTCCGCCATCAGCCTGGCCGAGTAGGTTCCCAGCCCTGTTCCATGGCTTTTGCCGGAAGTGACATATTTTTCAAAAAATCTTGCCCGAATCTCCTCGGGAACACTACCTGCATTATGGGTTAAGATACTTGCCGTTTCACCGCTCATCATGGATATTGTCATGGCATGTCCATCCGGAGAGGCCTCAAGGGCATTTTTTATGATATTACCAAACATTGAAAAACAAAGAAGCTCTTCTCCATAAATCATAAACCTGTCAGTTGGTCTCCGGACAGACCCATTGACGAATATTTTAGAGCCCAAACCCTTTACCCGGATCGTTCCGAGATTCATTCTCATGATTTTATCAATAACTGGCAGCAAATCAATGGCCACAGCCCTCAATTCATAGCAGCCTCTCTCGATTTTGTACAAATCGAGCGAAAGATTGATCATGCTCAGGAGTGCAAATTCTGCATCTATGACAAGCTCACAAATCTCCCTCTGGCTATCATCCATGGTCAGGCTTGAGCGCAGAAAATCAGAAAAACCAATAATGGCATTCAGGGGGCCTTTAAGATCATGTCGCATGATACGGTCGACATCTTCCCGGAGCAAAGAGGCCTCTCTCAGTTCCTGATTTTGGCGCTCGAGGGTTTCACGATAAACTTTCAAGCCCAAATGCGTTTTGACGCGCGCCTTGACGACGGGTGGATTGGCGGGTTTGTTGATAAAATCGACAGCGCCCAATTCCAGCGCCAGAGTTTCATCGGCAGCATCATTTTTCGAGGTAAGAAAGATGATCGGAATGTTTTTTGTTCTATCTATTGTTTTCAGGCACTTGCAAACATCATATCCATCCATCCCAGGCATGACGACATCCAACAGAATCAGGTCTACAGGTTCTGATTGTGCAATATCAATGGCCTGTCGACCATGTGTCGCGACGATAAGTTCATAATCTGCGGACAAAATAGCTATAAGAGCCTTGATATTTCCCGGCACATCATCAACAATCAGAATTTTATACAATCCATCTTTCAGCATAAGGCTCTCTTGGCTAAACTGATATCCAATTGTTCTTTAAGTTTGATTGTGTGGTCGCAGGCCCCGGTAAAGTTGAAAATATCAAGACACTCTTCAATACATTTAAGTTCTTTATTGATTTCTTCGTCTGGGCCGAAAAGCAAAGATTTTAAAACTTCGAATGTCTCTTGAGATTGAGCCTTGTGACCCTTGACATGCTCAACGAGCTGTCTGAGCAAAAAGGCAACTCTCCCTCTGTCAATCGGTCCGTCGACGTTGAACGATCTTTGTTCTTGCGGGGGTTCAATGTATCCCCGTCGTCGCAACTCTTCCACGGAGTCCACTACCTGCATCAAGGCACCTGTAAACTCTTTCAGCAAGGCTGGCCACTCACCTCTCTGTCTGGCTTTGATGCTTTTCTCCAGGTTTGACGCCGTGTCCGACAAATATCCAGCGGAGAAGTTCCCTGCCACACCCCTGAGAGTATGGGCCGTGCGCTCGGCCATGGCCAACTCCTCTTCGCTTCCACCCTTCAAGGCAGTCTTTATTGTCAGGTGTGCCATAGTATAATTGCGCAGAAATTCCATCAGTATTGATCGAAACAATTTATGGTTGTGATTGACTCTTTCGAGGGCGAGCGACAAATCAATCCCAGGCATCTTATCTGGCCAGTTCGGAGCATCCATGCCTGCTGTTGTTCCCAAGGGCGGCATGATGGACCTGCCCATGCTTCTCTTTGGATCGATCCACCGCAACAGAGTTGCAAAAAGCTGTTTCTTGTCGATTGGTTTGCTGACATGGTCATCCATGCCTTCTGCCAGACACCTCTCCCGATCGCTCGTCATGGCATGCGCAGTCATGGCGATGATGGGGAGTTGCCGAAAACGTGGATCACGCCGAATCTCCGCTGTAGCCTGATAGCCGTCCATTTCCGGCATCTGCAAGTCCATCAGCACAGCATCATATTGATTTTTATTGATACACTCTACACCTTTTCGTCCATCCTCGGCAATTTCCACCACCAGGCCAGCCCCTTCCAGAATCTCCCTGGCCACCTGCTGGTTGATCAAGTTGTCTTCGACCAGCAAAACCCTGGCACCGCCAATCTGTTGCGCAATGCCGACATCGCTGGTCACCTCTTTCCGCGAGTGGCCCTCTCTGGGGGCATCCTGGCCAAAAACCGTCATGATGGCATCAAAAAGCTGGGAACGGTTGATTGGCTTGTGCAAAAAGGTGACAATTCCGGCCTTTTTGGCCTCTTCCTTGATGTCATCCTGGGCGCAGGCCGTCAGCATGATCATCTTAGGTTGTTCAGCATCAAACATCAAGCGTTTTGCAGTCTCTATCCCGTTCAGGCCAGGCATTCTCCAATCCAAAATCAGCAGGGGGTAAGGGGTGCCATGACGACGTGCGAGGGCCACTTTTTCCAGGGCCTCCTCCCCGGAACGTGCCATGACGGGTTCAAAGCCAAACGACTCCAAAATATCGGCGACAATTTCCCTGGCTGTGGCATTGTCATCCACAACCAGCGGTTTCATATGATGAAAATTTAACGGAGGCGCCGGAACATGCAATTTCGTCACGGTATCTCGCCGACAAAGAACATGGAAATAAAATGTACTCCCCTGTCCTGGTACACTCTCGACCCGGATGGTGCCCCCCATCATGTCGACGATACGTTTGGAGATGGCCAGGCCAAGCCCCGTACCACCATATTTCCGCGTATGCGAACCATCAGCTTGGACAAAGGGAGCAAAAAGCGCCGCAATCTGCTCTTGAGCGATCCCAATGCCGGTATCGCGTACAAAAAATTCGATACGCACCTGATCCCCTTCCAGTTCGATAGGTGTCGCCTGGACAACAATCTCCCCCTCCGCCGTAAACTTGATCGCATTGCCAATGAGGTTGATCAGTACCTGTTCCAGGCGCAAGCTGTCCGCAATCAGGGGCGAAGAAAAGTGCGAAGGTATCGCCAGATTCAATTCAATGCGTTTTTCGCTGACCTGTTTCCTGAACATGTCCGCGAGATGATCGAACAGATCGTGCAGATCGAAACTCTCTGGATTCAGTTCCAGTTTGCCAGCCTCTATTTTGGAAAAGTCGAGAATATCATTGAGAATACGCAACAGCGAACGGGCAGAAAAGCGCGTTTTGGTCAGATAATCATCCAGTTTGGGCGTCACCTCCTGTTGGAGTGCCAGATCCACCAGACCAATGATGGCGTTCATGGGGGTACGAATTTCATGGCTCATATTGGCCAGGAATTCGCTTTTGGCTCTGTTGGCGGCTTCGGCGGCAATCAGCGCCTGTTGCAAATCGTTGGTCCGGGAGCGAACCCGCTCTTCCAGCATATCTTTTTCGTGCTTCAGCTCGGCCAAAAGCTTGGTCAGGGCCTCGTACACCCAGCGAATCTCCGTGCTGACCTCGAGGTGGAGAGGGGGAAGTTCCTGAAGCACCTCTCGATGCCAGTTGCGCAGGGATGCCGCCAAACGGACCAGAGGTTGCAGAAGAGAGGAGAGTATCAGCCAAACCATGGTCATGACCAAAACCAGGGCCAGCATGACAAACACAATTTTCCTCTCCCCTTCGCTCTGGAGACGATCAAAGAAAAAACCGCTGTAGTAGACGCGCAGCACCCCGACTGGAATACTGAGTACATTGGAGTTGATCATCACCTCCGCGCTGAACCCCCGGAAAGCGGCCTCCGGCACATGGGCGATCAGCTTCGTACCTTCGGAATTTTCCAGGATGACGCCCTCAAACAACTTTTGACCTGACTCCGGTTCCCTGGCCGCCATGATCTGACTGGCCAGCAGACCCAGTTGCACCTTCCTTTCCGGGTCCTGAAGATCCATCAGTTGCGCGACCTGCGCTGCATACAGGGGAGCCAGCAACTCCACCTTGGCTTGTTCCTGAACGCGAATCTGGGCAATCACCACCTGTTGCCAGAACCAATACACGCCACACATCAGGGAGAGCGCCACCCCCCAGAAAATGAGAAATATTCTTGTCACCAATCGTCGGGGCACGATGGGCTGCAATAAATTATTCATAAACTTTGGCAACTTTGAAGAGAATCTGATTGAGCCGCATACCCGAAGCGTGGATGACCCTGTTGTTCAGAGCAGGTTGGACCTGCGTTGCCACATGGATGCCCGTCATGATTCCGCCTTCAACATCGCCCGCAAAAGGGGAAAAAACCACGGCCCGTTTCTGGGTTGCAAAACGAATAACCTCAAAACGCAAGACAGAGGAGAGCTGCTCGGCAATAAAAGCTCCGGCAACAGGATCGACGATGGAACCCAGTTCAGAGACAGCGGCCAATCGAATCCGCACCGGCGATTTGACAATCGTTTTGGTGGTATTGGTCAAAATATCATTGACCTGCTGTCCGGCTTTGAAATCATCCTGGTAAATGATCAGCAATGAAAGCTCTCCGTCCTGGTTCTTTTGTTTCTCGATATCCAGGTTGCTGCCAACCAATGTTGGAAACATTTTAACGCCCAGTTGGATTTCATAGGACAAGCCTCCCCCCATGGCCGTCGCAAAAACGGAGCCACCCAAAAGGAAAGCACCCAGAAAAACAACGGCATACTTGTTGAACAGACATTTCACGCAACGCACCTGTAACAGCTTATTCCAATCCCAGATCAAGCGTCTGCTTCGTTGACCGCCTCACTCTCTCCTCGCCGTACCCAACATGTACTGTCTCGTCGCTCACTCGTTGTCGCCTCGCATCCATCTTGATCCGGAATTGGAATGACATGGGGATAGGCCTTGCCCCTGCACTTATTCCACCTCCGGGTCAAACACCTGCTTCGCTTCCGGGATGTGTATCTTTCCAACGTCCGAAAGAGAGATATCGTTCACCCGTCAAAAGTCGTGGGCCACCTTCGCCCAAAATTCGCGTCCAGGGAGTGGAAAGTCAAAAGCGTCAAACCGGCTGCCATACTCCATAGCCTGATGATTGAGCAAATTCTTGATGCCGAATTGGCATGTCGTCGCAAAGATCCAGCAACTCCTCTTGGACAGCGTGGTATTCACGGTCCAGTCAGGAGACATGGGCGGGCGAGGATCCATTGGCTCCCGATTGCGGATTCCGACATAGTTGGCCCCGATATACAAAGACCATCCGGCATCAAACCGGGCCAGGGTACCCGCATTCCCCATCCAACGACCAATCCCTGGCAAGTTCTGCTCAATGGATTGATTCCTGTCCAGCACATAGGAGAGATTCCCGGTCAATTTGATACGCTCTGTCACGGTCGTCTCGATTTCGGCCTCGGCTCCCTGCATCCTGATGTCCCCGATGTTGACATTTTGGGCCGGCACCTGGGCGGTGTCCATGCTCACCATGTCCTGAAGCAGGGAGTCGAAAAGCGTCAGCCGCCCCACCAGGCTGGAGGTGCGATGGATATAGCCGAGGTCAAAGGTGCGTATTTTTTCCGATAGCAGGTTCGGATTGGGACGCAGCAACAAAAACCGGCTGTACATGCCCAAAAAGGAGGGAGGACGAAAGCCGGTTCCGTATTGCACCTTTAAAATATTCTGGTCGTCCATCTGCCACACGGCAGCCAGTCGAGGAGATATCGATTGGCCCATGTCGCTGTATTCATCCAGGCGCACACCGCCTGTCAACATCACCCGGGGATGGATGGACCATTGATCCTGGATCAACGTGCCATACAGGGTGCGATGGGCCAGGGATTGCTCGATCCACTGTTGTGACGCCGGAAAACGGTTGATGGTGGCCGTGGCATATCCCGTTGCCGGATCCCAGTTGCCGTAGGTATCGAGACCGTTCAACTCTGTCCTGGCCCAATCGACACCCCAAGAGAGCAGATGACCCGCCGGTGCCTGATATTCCACAAGCCCATTCGCATGGATGCGATTCTCCAGGGCGCGCATGCTACCAACGATGCTGCCATCGGCTCCCGGCTCCGCCTGGAGACTCATGTTGATGGGGGGCGGGGCAAAATTGATATGGTCGGCATCGAAAAGGTACTGCGACCAGCCACCCCTGAACAGAGCCTTGACCCCGGAAAAGCTGGCCCTTTGCTGCAACTCCACGTTCAGAATTCGGTCGTCATAGATCAGGCGCCTTCCGGGAGGAGGAAGAAAGTTGTTCAAGCCAAATTTGTCCCCCGACAAATTATCAACATACTGAAACAAAAAGGAGGTCTCTCCGTGGGCCACCTGCATGACCAGGTTACGGGATTTTTGTGCATCGTTGGCGGGTCCGGGCGCGTTGCCGACACCGAGTCGCGTGGCGGAATCCCCCTGTGCAATCAGATCATCCCCCCTGGTTTGCCAGCCTGCCATGTTGAGGGTGGTATGCCACTCACCTTGGTCGAGGGTCAGCAACCCACCCCCGCTGTAGGTACGCCAACTCCCCACCTGGCCAAAAGCGCGCCGACCATCCTGATAGGTAATGACATTCACGACCCCCGTCAATGCGTACTCGCCATGGACAGCGGCACCGGGTCCACGAATGACCTCGATACGCTCCACCATCTCAATGGGCAGGTTGACGATGGCACGGGTCGAAGAGATGATCCCGTCGTTCACCGGAACTCCGTTCAGCATGACTTTGACCTTGCCGCTGGCCCAAAATCCGATACCACGCATGACGAGCGAATCCTCGGCCGCGTGGTAGACAACTCCCGGCACCAGATTCCAGGCCTCTCTGAGCGTATGGACGCCCTGCATCAGCAGCTCTTTGCCCAGCAACACGGTGACCATGCCGGGAACAAAGTCGGCGTTCAGCCTGGTCCGGGTGGCAATTTCAGTGGTTTCAGCCATGATCGACAGCAAATCGCTGGCGACATCGGCGGAGGTCGTCCCCGTATCAAGATTTTCATTCACCGGACCTGCCAGCGCGCCAAACGGGAGCAAACACCCCGCAAGCATCACGCTTCTCAAGAACGATTGGACAATCAAGAAGGCACGCAGCATGGACGTCGCCTTGTCACCAGGTTGCCGACTATATGAAATCACGGAAAATTGACAAACATCCAGGCGAACGGCAGCACAACCTGCCGTTACACCCCCCCTCCTTGGATTCTCATCCCCATAAAGTTTGAAATCAAGGGTTCCTCCCCCTGAGAGCAGGGCAATCGCATTGGAGATTTTCGAGGACCATGAATAGTGATTCGGGGACCTG